>DATBTW010000060.1:0-17938 GCA_036559055.1 Ktedonobacterales bacterium | reverse complement strand
GCGCGCTCTCCACTGTCACCTGCGCGCTGGGCGAGGTGATGAAGATGACGCTCTCCAGCCGCGCCTCGATCTCGACGCTGTAGACCTCCGCCAGGCTGGCCAGCTCGCGCGCCAGCGCCGCCTCGACACTGCGCGCCTCATCAGGCCGCTCGCGCCGCAGCCGCTCGTGCGTCGCCGTGACCTCCGCGACGCGCCGCTGATAGTCGTCGCCGACACGCTGCTGGAGGATCGCGTCCCAGGCGTCCAGCGCGGGGCGCAGCCGCTCCTGCGTGCGGGCGCTGGACTCGGCGAGGCTAGCTGCGCTCGCGGCGGATGGCTCGGCGGCCTGCGCGCCGCTGAGCAGATCGAGCGTGAGCGGCGCGAGCGAGCGTCCATCGGCGTCGAAGGCCAGCCGCAGCCATTCATCGCGGCGGCCACTGCGGTCGCGGCCAATCAGGCGATAGACCAGCTCCACGCTCTGCGCGTCCTGCTGGCTGACGATGCGCGCTCCGACGGGCGGTTGCTCCCACGTCAGCGCGAATCGTCCCGCCCGCAGCGGGCAGACATCGCAGCCGGGAGCGCCCGCCAACCACGGCTCGCCACCCAGCCCGGCGCAGCGCCCGCAGCGCTCGGCCAGCGGGGCCAGCCACTCGCGCGCCAGTGTGCCGGCGTCAGCGACGGCGGGCAGCCGCAGCGCCACCACACGGCTACGCTGCGCCGCTTCGTCGAAGAAGGCTTCCAGCGCCGTCGCGCCCTGCGCCAGCAGCGTCGTCTCCTCCTCATCGCGCGCTCGCGCCAGCGTGGTGGTATAGCGCGCGGTCGAGCCATCGGCCTGCGTGGCGATGATGAGGTCGTCGTCCTCGGCGCGCACGCGCACGCCCTGCGCGTTCAGCAGATCGCGCGTGAAGCGCAGCAACTCATCGCGCAGCTCGGCGGTGGAGGCCAGCCGCCCGCTGGAGCCAGCGGGCCGTGGCGCCGTGGCCACCGATCCGCGCGCGCTGTCGCCGCTGGCCCCGCGCTCAGCGGAGGCTGCCGCAGACGGCTCAGGTTTTTTGCGTCGCTGCCAGAACCACCTCACCCCAGCGCCTCCACGGTCAGCGATTCCGCCGCGCGCTGGCGGCCCATCGCCTGCAAGAGTTCATCGCCGAGCGACTGCACCTGCGCGCGCAGTTCGTCGCCATTGGCGCTGCCCAGCACGATCTCCAGAATGCGCTCTTCCAGGTCGATCTCACCCTCCTGCGTCTCGGCCAGCACCGTCTCCAGCGCGCCAATGGTCATCGTGAAGAGGTTGATCTTCTGGTAGAGCAGTTGCAGCACGTAATCGTCCACCGTGTCTTTGAGCACGAAGTTGTAGACCGCGACATCGCGCGGCTGCCCCAGCCGATGCACTCGCCCGATGCGCTGCTCGATGCGCATGGGGTTCCAGTGCAGATCGTAGTTGAAGACAACGTGGCAGCGTTGTTGGAGGTTTAGCCCCTCGGCGCCGGCGTCGGTGGCGATCAGCGTCTGGAGCGCGCCGCTATTGAAGCGCTGCACCATCGCCTCGCGCTCCGCGCGGCTCAGCGCGCCGATGTAGCAGTCTGCCGAGCGCCCGCTGG
Organism: Ktedonobacterales bacterium; assembly: GCA_036559055.1. Classification (GTDB taxonomy): domain Bacteria; phylum Chloroflexota; class Ktedonobacteria; order Ktedonobacterales; family JADMIN01; genus JAKAIY01. The sequence continues at coordinate 16,361 of DATBTW010000060.1, read as the reverse complement.
CCTGCGTTACCGCGCGCAGACGGGCCGCCGTATCCAGCCGCAGCGTGAAGACCAGCGCAGCCTCGTCGCCAATCTCCGCCAGCGTCGCCAGCAGCAACTGCTCTTTGGCGCTGGTGATCTCGCGGCAGCGGTCGGCCAGCGCCAGCAGCGCGCCGCGCTCATCGGGACGCTTCTCGGCGCGCCTGCGTAGCGATTCTTCGATGGCGCGCGGGCTGCTGCTGAGCGACTGTTGCAGCGCCATGATCTCGCGAATGACGGCGCCGCGATTGGCGCGCGAGGTGGGCGCACGGCGATAGAGGCGGCGCAGGTAGTCGGTGACATCGGCGATCAGGGCGTCTTCAGCGGGCGCCGCCTGCACGCTGCGCGTATCCACCGTGCGCCCGACGAAGCTGATATCGGTATCGGCGCGACGTGTGCGGCACATCACATCGCGCGTGATGGCGCGCAGCCGCGGAGCGCGGTCGTGGCGCAGCGTGCGCGCGACGCCGGGGTCGGCGACGTACTCGGCCTCGAATTCGCGCAGGGTGCCCAGCTTGCCGGGTGTGACCAGATCGATCAGGCTGTAGAGGTCGGTGAGCTTGTTGGCGACGGGCGTGGCCGTCAGCAGCAGCCGCCAGCGCGCGCGCAACTGGCTGACGGCGATGCGCCGCTTGGCCTGCGGATTGGCTAGCAGGTGCGCCTCATCCACGATCAGCAGATCCCAGCCACGCACGCCGATCTGATCAAATGAGCGCACGAACTGCGGCAGCGAGCAAATGATGCGCTGCTCGCGGTCGAAGCCGCGAAAGCGCTTCTCATCGGTGAGCAGGAAATCCTCGTCGAAGTGTTCGCGCAGCTCATCCTGCCACTGCGAGAGCAGCGCCTTGGGCGCCAGCACCAGCGCCGAGCGCACGACACCCCGCAGCGCCAGCTCTTTATAGATCAGCCCCGCCTCGATAGTCTTGCCCAGCCCGACCTCATCGGCCAGGATGGCGGCGGGCGCCTTCTCGCGCAGCACCTGCTCGACCACGCGCAGTTGATAGGGATGCGGGCGCACGCGATCATAGAGCGCATGCGGCGCCAGCAGCTTGTCGAAGGAGGAGGTCTCGCGCAGCGCCTGGGCGCGCAGGCTCAACGCATACCAGCGCGGCCCGGCTGGCGGTCGTGGCCCGCCGCCGAGGAGGGTATGCGGGTCGGTGAAGACGACCCGCGAGGGTATTCCTGCCACTGTGCGCTGCTCTCCATCGCTGATCGCCACCGCCGCGAGGAATCCTGAGCAATCCATGAGGATCGCCGGACGTTCGCGGACGTGAAGCGCCGACACCGCACGAAGTCGCGCCCGCCCTTGCAGTGCGAGCAGGCGGAGGTCAGTATACCACGCTCGCTGGCTCGATTTGCCCAAGCGGTATGGCCTATTGGGGTATGTAATCGGTCACTATTTACGCCATTTTGCCGTCGAATTATGTAACCCAGGGCGGGGGTCGTTCGTCATATGTGCATCGTGCCATGTCGCTTACTTGATTGAAGACAAGCGACGTGCGAAAATTGTCAAGTGCAAATGAGACCGCACAGTGCAGATGGCGCATGAGCGCCAGTGAGGAGCGTGACGATGGCGGACCAGGCAAAACGCCCAGGCCGCAAGCGTGGTCCTGTGGCGGGGACAGCGGAAGCGCGGCGTGGTGGACAGGCTGTGCGTGAAAAGTACGGCGCCGAGTTCTTCTCGCGAATTGGCAAGAAGGGCGGCGACACCGTGCGACGCGAACACGGTTCAGAGTTCTACACGGAGATTGGCCGCAAGGGAGGGGAAACGACCAAGCGACGTCGCGGCTCTGAGTTCTACGCCCAGATCGGCAAGAAGGGCGGCGAGAGCAATCGCGCGCGTCCGGCCAAGGGCGATGCGCCCAAGGCATAGCCGCATCCCCAACACCAATGATGCGCCCCCATCCCGTGTGGGATGGGGGCGCTGTCTGTGGTCGTGGCGCGCCCTCATTCCTGACTCCGCCCCTACGCCTGCGCCTCACGCTCACACTCGTCTTACGAACCAAAGCGTTTCCTCTGGCCGCAACTGTGATGAGACTGTGAGGCTGGCGAACAGCGTGAGCTTTCAACGCTCACGCGATGTTGTGTACTATGGAAGGTGCGTCGCACGGATCGCGCGGACGGCGCCCGGCTGGATTCGATGTGGGAGTGATCGACCTGTCAATGCATGGATCGTGTCACGATCAACTGGCCGCCTGGTCGTAGAAGTCTGTTGTAAGCGCTCTGTGCGCAAAGTGGAAGCGAGCGTGCGGCGACCAGTGTGGCGCTGACGTAACGGCTTCCCCCCTGGATGGGTGGCGCCACGCTGAGGAAGCGATACTGACTGCCTGTAGGGCGGTTCGGCGCGCCTTGGCGCTTAACACGCGCGTGTCACAACGAAGGAGTGAAGCGACATGAAGGCATTCGTAATGCGCGGGATCGGGCGTGTGGGCTTTGCCGACAAGCCGATCCCGACCCCTGGACCGGATGATGTGATCGTCAAAACCACACGTGCGCTGATTTGCACATCCGATTCGCATACCGTGCGTGGGGCGATCGGTCCACGCGAGAATCTGACACTGGGGCACGAAGCGGTTGGCCGGGTTCACGCTGTGGGCAGCAATGTCAAGCTGTTCAAGCCCAGTGACCGCGTGCTTGTCGGCGCGATTACCCCGGACTGGGGTGACCCAGCCTCGCAGGCGGGCCACTCGTCGCAGTCGGGCGCGCCCCTGGGTGGGTGGAAGTTCTCCAACACGAAGGATGGCGTCTTCGCGGAGTACTTCCATGTCAACGAGGGCGACGCCAATATGGCGAAGATTCCCGATGGCGTCTCGGATGAAGCAGCCGTGTACTGCGCTGACATGCTCTCCACCGGCTTCATGGGCGCCGAGAACGGCCACATCCCCATTGGCGGCACAGTGGCGATCTTCGCCGAAGGGCCGGTCGGGCTGATGGCGACTGCGGGCGCGAAGCTGCGCGGCGCGGGCCTCATCATCGGTGTAGAGTCCGTGCCGAAACGCCAGGAACTCGCGCGCCACTTCGGCGCCGATGTCATCGTCGACTTCAGCAAGGAAGACGCGGTCGCACGCATCCTCGCACTGACGGACGGCATCGGCGTCGATACCGCGATCGAGGCGCTCGGCTCTGATATGACCTTTCAGAGTTGCGTCAAAGTGACCAAAGCGGGCGGTGTGATCTCCAACTGTGGCTACCACGGTGAGGGCGAGTTTGTGCATCTGCCACGCGTCGAGTGGGGCGTGGGGATGGCGGAAAAGACCATTACCACGGGCCTGTGTCCTGGTGGTCGCCTGCGCATGGAGCGCCTGCTCCGTATCCTGGAGATGCAGCGGGTTGACCCAACTGTGATGACCAGCCACACCTTCGCCTTCGACGACATGGAGCGGGCGTTTGAAGTGATGGATAAGAAGCTGGATGGGGTCATTAAACCGCTCATCACCTTCGCGTGATACTGCGCCTACCTGACCGCTCGCCGGGCTGGGGGCGTCAGCGTCGTGTCAAGGCTGGCGCTGCTCATCCACGCGGCGACAGCGGTTGCCAGATCAGGCGATAGCCGCCGCCGTCATGCAGGGTGGTACAGCCGGGGCCGCACGATTCGGCGTCGCCATCGCCGGGGCCTGCGATGCGCGTCAGCGCGATGATGCGCTCAGTTGAGCCAGGGCCGCCTGGCGCCAGCGCCAGATACAGCAGCCCGCGTCCGGCCATCGCCCACTGCGCTTGCGGCTGCGTCGCGCCAGGCGCCAGCCGCCACAGCGTCGCCAGAGTGTAGGCGCCGACGCCGAAAGGGTTGCTCGCCTGACTGGTGGCGAGGTAACACGAGCCATCGGCGCTCATCCCCACATCCGGCTGCACGATGTCGCCGTATCGCCTGCGCAGCGCCTCCACTACGCCGCCATGCCATGTCTGGCCACCGTCATCGCTCGCCAGCAGAGCCACATCTTTCTCCTGTGGCGGCGGATAGCTGACGTCGCCCTGCTTGCCAGGCGAGACGGTGGGCTGCGGCGGCGCGGTGGAGGCAGGCGTGACGGTCGGCGCGGCGGCCACGTTTGGGTTGCTGTCTTCCACGGTCATCGCCAGGCAGACCCGCCCGCGATGCGCGGCGCTGGCGGCGAATTGCGCGCTGAATACGGGGCCGCTGGCGACGGGGAGCTGCTGCGTCACGACGCGCCACGTCGCGCCACCATCATCGGAGCGCTCGATGGCGCTCTGAGCGACCGCGCCATTCGACTGTGAAGCGAGGCGCAGCCAGGACGAGCCGCTGGCGTCGAGCGGCGCTATGGCCGCTGTCCCCATGGAGGCGTTCAGCGGGTCGGGGCCAGTCTCGTTGGTGCGCCACGTCAGCCCGCCATCGTCGCTGGCGGACAAGTGGCCGCCGCCGCCGGAGTAGAGCCGCCCGCCGACGCTGACCGCGCCGTAGAGCAAGTTCACCTCCTCCATTCCCGGCTCATTGTTCGGTAGATTGAGCGGCTTCGTGCGCCAGGTCGAGCCTTCATCTCTACTGACCGAGACAGACGTTTCCAGGGTGTCCAACGAGATGACCAGCCCATGCCCGCCCGACGGCATGAAGAGATAGGAGCCTGAGCGCGGGGTGAGGCTATCGAGCGATTGCCACGTCGCGCCGCCATCTTGAGAGCGCCACAGTCGCGCGTCGGGCGGGGGATCGGCGCTGGCCTGCGCGCGCCCGCCGATGAGCGCCACGATCAGCCCGGGGATGTCGGGGCTGACGGCGTATTGCGCGGACTGTCCGCTATCAGGTGGGGTGATGTCCGTCCAGCCCGATGGCGGCGCGGTGTTGGCGCCTGGGAATGTGTGCCCGCAACCCGCCAGCAGCAGCCCCAGCGCGCCCATCACCAGCGCCAGCCAGCCCCAGCGCGCGCCGCGCTCGATTCCTGCCATCCCTGTCGCTCCCTCCTGCTAGCGTCGGCCCTCACCCCAACCCTCTCCCAGAGGGAGAGGGAGCTGGAGGGATAATACGTTCCTCTCGCCTGATTCCGAAGCGCGTCACGCCACCTGGCGTTTGCGCGCCAGCAGCGCGGTGAGCACGACCGCCGGGATGCACACCCATACGGCAACCAGGCTCGCCTGCACGCGGTCGAAGAGCAGCGCGCCGAGCCAGCCGCCCAGCAGCGCGGCGACGGCGCCCAGCGCAGGCAGCGCCAGCCAGCGCCATCCGCCCCAGCGCGGCGGGGCGAGTTGCGCCGCCAGCGCCGCCAGGCCGATGACGGCGCCCAGCCCCAGCCAGAGCAGCGAGAGGGTCAGCATGCTGTGTCTCCTTCCGCCAGTTACGCGCCCGCGCCGAGCGTCGCCACCAGAATCTGGTAGAGCGACCAGCCATCGCGCAGCGTCTGACCAATCCCCAGCCCCGATTTCACCTCGACATGCTGGAAGATGCTGAACTCGACGAACTCGTGCTGATGTCCCAGCCGCGTTAGCGCCGCCGCGAAGTCGCGCGACTCGGTGAAGGGAACGTAGATGTCGCTCTGGTCGTGCAGCAGATAGACGGGCGCGTGAATCTGCCCCACCACGCTGCTCGGCGAGAGGCTGGCCAGCAGCGCATGGCCGCTCGCGGGCAGCGCCGCCAGATTGGCCGCTACCTGATCTGGCTCATCGCCCACCAGCAGGTGATAGGCCGCCTGCCCGGCTGGCGAGAGCCGCGCCTGATCGGCGGGTGAGAGCGCCAGCCCGGTAGCAGTGTTGAACCCGGAATAGATGAGGCTCTGGTCGGGGCCGGGCAACGTTAGCGCGATGGTATTCGCCAACGACTGAATCGGCACCGGATCGGGCTGCCAGGGAACCAGCTTGCCATCCACCATCAGCGCGCGGCGACCCATATCGCGCAGCAGGTTGGTGGCGTCGAAGTAGCCGCCGAAGGTCAGCACGAAGCCCAGCGTATCGCGGATGCGCGGATCAGCGGCGGCCATCGCGCCCAGCGCGCCACCCGCGCTCAGCCCGACGATGCCCACGTCTCGGCTATTGACCCCTGGCGTGTGTTGCAGCGCCAGCGTCGCCTGTACCATCGCATCCACCGTCTCCGGAACCAGCGTGTAGCCCATCAGCGTATCGGTGGTGGCCGTCATCACCACCACGCCTGAGCGCGCCAACGACTGCGCCAGATTCACGAGCTGCGGCACGCCGCGATTGTCGCCGACGCCAGAGATCAGCAGCAGCCCCTGCCGCGCGCCGGGGATTGGCGGCGTGGGCGTCGTTGGCGCATAGATGTCGAGGTAGACGGGGCCATCCTGCGAGGCGATGGAACGTTGTGTGTGACGGATGGGATCGCCCGCGACGAGCAGCGGCGGCGGCTCGGTCGCCGTGAGCAGCGCGGGCAGCAGCAGCGCCGCTCGCACGCCCGCGCGCCCCGTCGGCGTGACCGTCAGCAACAGGCAGGCGATGAAGGCGAGCGCCAGCGCGCCCCGCACGACGAGCGCTGCCAGCCGCCGCCAGCCGCGCCGCTTGCGCGCGGCGACGAGCGCGGGAATCTGCTGGGTGGTCGTGGGATGCGCTTGCTGCATGGCGTCCCCCCTGCCTGACTGTTGGCCATAACGACAATTGGCGCTCTATTGGCTACTACGCTGTGATTGCGAAACGCATCACAGTTCGCGCGCCCCACCAATGCTATGCTACGCTGAGAGGATTGGCGCGAGCATCGCCAGATTGCGCCATCGCTCGTTGTAGTAGATGGCCCACAGCAAGGTGGCGCCGGTTTGGCGAAGCGTGCCAGTGGAGCACGCGCAGGAGGCGGCCAGGATGCGTGAGACGAAGCAGCGGCGCGGCGCGTACATCGCGAGGGTTGTTGGGGGGATTTGCCTGGCCGCTGTCGTCGCGGTGGCGACCATATCGTGCGCCACGCCGCCTTCGCCCAGCCGCACCGTCGCCACGGCTACCGCCGGAACCACAGGCGGCGTCCCGTCGGCTGGCTCGCTCCCCGCGAACAACGGCTCCGCAGCGCTCTCCGCCGCCGAGCGCGAGGCCGCCATCCAGTCCACCGCGCAGCAGGATATGGCGGGCATGACGCTGGATGAGAAGCTTGGCCAAATGTTCTTGATCGAGACGTACTACAAGACATGGACGCCGGACATCGCCAATATGGTCGTCGGCATGCACGCGGGGGCACTCATCATCTATGGCAAGAACATGCAGGACCCCGCCCAGCTCCGCGACTACATCTCCAGCATCCAGGCGCACGCCACCATCCCTCTGCTGGTGACGATGGACGAGGAAGGCGGGCTGGTTGATCGCCTGGGCCTCTACAATTTCTACCCACCGCTGCCCGCCGCAGAGACGCTGGGCGCGACTGATAATGTGGCGCTGGCCACCCAGGCGGGCGACCAGGCTGCGCAAGAGATGCAAGCGATGGGCATCAACACCGATCTGGCGCCGGTGGTCGATGTGCGCGGGCCGAATGGCTCGGTGGAGACGACACGCCTCTATAGCGACAACCCCACCACGGTGGAGCAGTTCGCGGGCGCCTATATGGAGGCGCTGCAGAGCCATGACGTGATCGCCACGCTCAAGCACTGGCCGGGCATCGGCGATGTGACACTCGACCCGCACAAGACACTGCCCAGCATCACAGAGCCGTTGTCGCAGCTCGAAGCCCAGCACTTCGCTCCGTTCCGCGCGCTGCTGGCCGATAATCCCGGCATGATTATGGTGACGCATGTGCTGGTGGATGCTATCGATCCGACCATGCCTGCCACGCTCTCGCCGAAGGTGGTGGATGGCGTCTTGCGCGGGGAGTTGGGCTACAACGGCGTCGTGATGACTGATAGCCTCTACATGCAGGGCATCGCGGAGCGCTACAACCTGCCACAGGCGGGGGTGCTGGCGGTCATCGCGGGCGATGATCTACTGGAGGGCGCCTACGATACGAATAGCATGGCGCAGATGATCGCGGCGCTCAAGGCCGCCATCGCCGACGGGCAGATCAGCGTTGGGCGCATCGATCAGTCAGTGCAGCGCATCCTGGCGCTCAAGATTCGCTTCGGGCTGTTGCCACTGCATGATCCACACTTCCCAGACTACGGGGTGAGCGGCGCGCATGCGCTGACGCAGCAGGCTGACGCGCGCCGCTATGGGCAGACCTTCGCCTGATCTCTCCCCATTCAATCGTTGTGATCCAACACGTGCGCGGTCTACGCCTGCGCGGACTGGGCGCCCATCGTGGCGAGGTCCACGCCGGGGCGCAAGATCTTCTGGAAGATGACCGCGCTCGAACCCGCGCGCATGCCCGCCGCCTCATAGACGCGGGTCGCGCCGGTCGGACTCTGGGCATCGACGCCCAGCGCCACCACACGCATGTCATGCTCCCAGAATGCGCGGAACGAGGCCCGCAGCAACGCGCCGGCCAGCCCTTGGCCGCGCCAGGCGCGCAGGGTGGCGACGGTGTTGATCCAGCCGTGATCCTCGCGCAGGGCGCCGAGCGAGACAGCTGGAATCGTCCCATCCTCCGCTTCGATAAGCAGCCACAACGACGGGTCGAAGCCTGATCGCTGCGTCCGGCTGATCCACTCGTCGAACTCACGCGGGATGTGGTTCCAGTGGTCGGCGAAGGCGGCTTCGACCGTGTCGTACACCGCGCGCTCATCCTGTCCGGGGATGAATGCGCGCAAGCGCAGACCCGTGGGCGCCTCGGGGACGATTGGCGCTTCGGTCAGGGTGATACGCATCTCGTGGAAGACGCGCACGACCGTGTAGCCCTCGCGCGCCATCAGATCATTCGCGGCGTGGTCGAGCAGCAGCACGCCGCTATCCACCGCCACCTGGGCGCCTACGGGGGCCGCGTCTACCCGTTCGCGGGCGCGTGCTTCCATCAGCCGCACGAGCGCAGTTCCCAGGCCCTTGCCGCGATAGTCGGGGTGCACATAGCCATCGGATTGCAATTTGCCCGCGCCGTTGTCGGCGAACTCACCATAGGCGGCCAGCGCGCCATCCGGGGCGAGTATCAGCCAGGTGTCGCGCTCCAGGTCGAGATCAGCCCATCCCGCCTGCAAGTCCGTGACGGGGAAGGCGGCGCGCGGCACACCAAACGAGGTGTCGCACGCATCCATCAGCGTGACGACCTGCTGCGCGTCCTGGTCGCGCGCATGCCGGATGGTGTATTCCTCCGGCAGCGTGACCACATCGTTGTGAGCCATATGGCTCCTCCTGATTGGTACGATAGGCTGGCGCATCCGGCGCCAACCACAGGGCATCCTAGCACACAAGAATCGCTCGCCGCGCGTGGCCGCATACGCGATTCTGCCTGATTATGCCTGCGCGGGATCAGTTTGCTCAGTGGCCACGTTGTCGCCGGGGCGCAGACTCTTCTTGTAGATGACCGCGCTCGCCGACGTATGCATCCCCGCCGCTTCATAGACACGGGTCGCGCCCGTCGGATTCTGCGCATCGACGTGGAGCGCCACCACCTGCACGCCGCGCTGCCAGTAGGCGCGGAACGATGCCCGCAGCAGCGCGCTGGCCAGCCCGCGCCCTCGCCAGGCGCGCAGGGTTCCGACCGTACTGATGTAGCCCTGTTCGGAGCGCATCCAGCTACGCAAGATGGCGGGAATCGTCCCATCCTCGGCCTCGATCAGCAGCCAGAGCGCGGGGTCGAAGTCCGGGCGCTCCATCCCTTCATGCCACTCCTCGAATGTGCGCGGCGCATGCTCCCAATGATCCGCGAAGGCCGCTTCGTTCGTCTCGTAGACGGCGTGATCGTCCTGCCCTGGAATGAACCCGCGCAGGCGCAGGCCAGCGGGCAGGCTCGGCGCGGCTGGCTCCTCACTCAGCTCGATACGCATCTCCCAGAAGACGCGCACGACGCTGTAGCCCTCGCGCTCCAGCAGATCGCGCCCCGCCTGATCGTCCAGCATGACGCCATTGAAGAGCGATACCTCGCTACCCGCTGGCGCTTCGGACGCCAACTCGCGTCCGCGCGCCTCCATCAGCCGCACGATGTCCGTGCCGACGCCCTTGCCGCGATGCGCGGGATGCACATAGCCATCAGCCCTCAGCGTGCCAGAGCCTTGACTTGTCAGTTCGGCGTAGGCGGCCAGTGCGCCATCGGGCGCCAGGATACACCACGTATCGCGCTGCATGTCGAGATGCGCCCAGCCATCGCGGACATCCACCTCCGTGTAGCCGCCCCAGGCAAGGCCAAAGTCCTCGTAGCACGCCTCCATCAGCCGCAGGATATCCTGCGGGTCCTGATCAAGCGCTGCCCGGACGGTGTAGTCCGTCGGCAATGACACTGCGTCCTGTTGAGTCATTGAACCCCTCCCGCGCCCCGCATTGAGCGATGTATCCGATCTGGGCCACACAGCATCCTAGCACACGCGGCGTGCAGGGCAAGCGGCGACGTCGTAAGCGGCGAAATGGATGGCATGAAATAAGCTTCTACCACGCTGGCGCCCGATTTCATGCGGTTTCCGCTTGGATCGTGCGACGGGAAGGGAGGCGCTATGCAGAAGCGCAAACGCGGGGCGGAAAGTGGCGGCGAGCAGTCGTCGAATGGAAAACGGGTGCTGGTCATCAACGATACACCGGAGATTCTGGCCGCATTCAAAGATATTCTGGAAGATGAGGGCTATATCCCACTGCTCTATTCGTATGCCATCACCAATATCGACGAGGTCGAGCAGCTCAGGCCCGATCTCATCATTCTGGACTACATCTTTGGCGGGGCGAAGGCAGGCTGGCAGACGCTCCAGCTTCTCAAGATGCGCCGCTCCACCGCGCAGATACCAGTGATCATCTGCACGGCGGCGACCCATGCAGTGCGCGACATCGAAGGCTATCTCACTGCGCACGATATCCAGCTCGTTCCCAAGCCGTTCGACATCGATGATCTGCTGCGGGCAGTCGAGCGCGCGATTGCCAACGCCGATGCCAGCGCTAAGTTGGTCATCGAGCGCGAGCGGGCCGAGGGGGAAGGTCCGTAGAGGGATCTCCACGCCTTGCAAGGGAGGGGAAATCGCAGGCGAGAGGCTCCGCGCCCCGCGCGGAGCCAAGGCCGTGCTCTCGGCCTTTGAAGGCCGCGACTACTTTCGCCCCATGGCGCTAGTCGGGGTAGCGGGCGGCTACCTGCGCGGGCGTGGGGATGGCGGATGGGCCGACGCCCTCGACCGAGAGCGCGGCAACGCGGTTGGCTCGGTCGAGGGCACTGGCCGCGTCGCCCGAAGCCGCCAGCGCACAGAGGAACGCCGTCGCGAAGACATCGCCCGCGCCGGTGGGATCCACTTCGCGCGCGGGATAGCCGGGGAAGCGCTCGACGCCGCCACCGCGCCACAATTCAGCGCCCGCCGCGCCGCAGGTGACCGCCAGCAATGGCAGCCGCCGCGCCCAGTTTTGCAGCGTGCGCTCGGCGGCTGCCTGCGCCGCCGGATGAGCGTCTGGGCCGGTCAGATCCTCGCGGCTGAGAATCAAAGCGGCGAGCGCGCCCAGCGCATCCAGCTCGGCGGCGGAGAGCTGGCGCGGGCGCACACGGCCATCTGCGCCCCACTGCCGCAGCCAGCCCTGGGGCGCCGCGCCGAGGATGCGCGCCCGCAGCTCGCCTGCCAACGCAGGCGCCAGCTCGTCTGCCACGGGCGCCAGCAGCGCCATATCGCACGTCCGCCAGGCCAGCGGGATGTCGGCGAGGGTCAGCGGCTGGGCTACGCTGCGCAGGAATTGCACGCGCCCGTCAGGCGTATAGCGGTTCTCGTAGGTCGTGGCCGTCTCCGACTCCACGACCGCCAGTGTCACCCCATCGCCGAGTATCTGCGCCACCTGCGCGCGCAGGTCGGCGGGCGCGCTCGTCACCACGCCCACACGCAGCCCCATGAGCTGCGCCGTCACGCTGGCGTAGAGCGCCGCGCCACCTGCGCGCCAGTCGCCAGCGGGCAGTAGATCGCGCGTGACATGCCCGACGATCAGCAGATCGACGGGGCGCCGCGCTCGCTCAGGCGCGCTCAGCCACACGTTTCGCTCGGCCATCGCTCGCCCTCGTCTTCCTCTCACATCGCCAGTGCGCGCCTCAGTTGCGCTAACTCTGCGCGCTGGTGGGCGCGGGCTGCGGTGTCGCGCTCAGTTGATAGCGCGAGACGAACTGCCAGATGACCTGCGTGAGCTGCGGCATGTCGGGCGTGGCGGGCGCATACAGCCCGTGCGGCGCCAGCGCGCCCTGGGGCCAGATGTGGGCGCCACCGGTCAGCCGCAGGTGTTCCAGCGCCACGCCATCGCGGCAGCCGAGCCACGTCTCGTCGATCACGTCGGTCGCCAGCGTGCGGGTCTGCGGGGTCGCCTTACAGCCATCGCGGTGCGCCCACTGCTCCAGCCAGGCGGGTGTCGCCAGCAGATCGATGGCGGCGCGGCCCAGATATGGCACGGTGCGGTCGCCTGTGCCGTGGACTTCGAGGATAGGCGCCGGGCGGGCGGGCGAGCATCCACCTTTGAGCGGGAAATACGAGCCAGAGACCGAGGCGAAGGCGGCGATGCGTCCATCGAGCTGGCAGGCCAGCGTGGCGGTCATGCCGCCGCCATTCGAGAAGCCCGTGGCGTAGATGCGCGCCGGATCGATGCAGAAGCGCGACTGCGCCTGTGTCAGCAGATCACTGACGAACAGCGTGTCATTGCGCATGGGATGCGTCGGCCCACCGCTCGACCAGCCCAGTCGTCCATTTGGCCCCTTCGTCCCCTGCGGGTAGATCACCAGGAATCCCAGATGATCGGCCAGCGCGGAGAAGTGAGTGAGCCGTTCCTGCTGCGACATCGTGCTGCCATTGCCGTGGAAACTGAGCGCCAGAGCATAGCTGTGCGTGGGGATGTAGCCCAGCGGCACATGCACGCGATAGGAGCGCAGCATGCCGCCGCTGGTGAGCGAGAAGTCGCCGCTCGCGCCGGGCGCCACGGGCGAGCGACGTCCGCAGCCCGTCGAGACCACCGGATGATTGATGATCTGAGAGACCGACAGGACGACGACGCGCTTGCTCCCGCCACGCTGCGGCTCATCAGGATGGCTCGCTGGATCGCCAGCAGGCATGCTTTGCGCAAGGAGGGCGCCGTCGCGCTGCCAGCTCGCGAGCGCCGAAGCTCCGCCTGCCAGCGCGCCCAGATTCAGCGGCAGCGCAATTGCCAGCAACGCCAGCAGCGCGACCAGCGCGAGGCGCTTCACGGGCATGCGACGCCGCGCGGGTGGCCGGGGTGGCTGCCCATCTAGCTGCGCGGGCTGCGCGCGGGCAGGGCGTGAAGAGCCTCGCATCCCACCTATCCTTCTGCACGGAGAACGTGGCGTGGAGCGCGGTCGCAAGCTTCAGGCCACGCTCGCATGCTGTGGCCTGGCGGCGCCAGATGGGCGCCACCCTGTAAGACGCTTAGAGCCGCATTCCTTTGCGGAGCGAGACGACAACCCGCCGTTGCTCGCCCTCGCCCGTGCTCTCCGTCGCGATGTCGTCGTTCTCGGACAGCGCCATGTGGATGATGCGACGCTCGTTGGGCGGCATCGCCTCCAGCACGACCGGAGCGCCCGATTCGCGCACCTGATTGGCGATGCGCTGCGCCATCTGCCGCAGATTCGACTCGCGGCGCTCACGGTAGTTCTGCGCATCCACGATCACGCGCTCGCGCCGACCGGCCTGCTTCGAGACGATCATATTGACGACGAATTGCAAGGAGGCCAGCGTCTCGCCGCGCCGCCCGATCAGCACGCTGAGCGGCTGTGGGCCGAGCGGCTGCACGTTGAGGGTCAGCGGCTCCTCGTCGGTCGCCGGACGCACCTCGACCTCGGCCTGCACCCCCATGTGCCCCAGAATCTGGCGCAGCGCCTCGATGGCGACCTCTTCGGTGGTGGCGTCTTCGGGCATCACGTCGGCGAGCGCCGCAGTGGTCAGCTCATCGGTCAGGCGATCTTCGCCCGCGAACTCGTCCTCGCCCTCATACTCCTCATAGCCGTCGCCCTCATCGTATCTCTCGTCGTCGGCTTGGGGATAGGAGCCAGTGCCAGTTGGGGCGCCGCCATGCGCCACAGCGCGGTCAGCGGCCACGTAGACGCGCACACGCGCCTCGCGCACACCCATCCCACGCGCGCCACGGCTCGGCTCCTGCAGCACGACTACCTCGACCTCGTCGCGCGCGCGGCCAAGGCGGTTGAGCGCCTGGAGAATCGCGTCTTCGATAGTCTTACCGGAGGCTTCTACGCTCTCCACGCTGCTCACCTGCCTCCCTTGCGATTGCGCCCGCGCGACTGCTGATTGCGGCGCTGGTTGCTGGAGTTATTGCCGCTTCGCCCGCTAGTCGAGCCGTTCGAGCCGTTCGACTTGGATGCGCCGTTCGCGCCGTTTGAACCAGACGAGCGGGAGCCTGCATCGGCAATCATACCATTGATTGGCTCTTGCGCGTCGCGCTTGAGGCGATCTTCCGGGTTCTCGGCGCTGGCCGAGGCTTCCAGCTCCGCCGCGCTGTCCACCGTGTCGCCCTGGCTGCCGCTCTGGTCAGCGGGGCGCACCAGCATCGCGCCCGACTTCGGAGCGCGCGGGCGCCGGTCGCGCTGACTCGGCTGGTTGGCTCTGGGCTGGCTCGCCTCGACGTCGCTGGCCGCGCCTGAGCCAGCGCCGGCCTCCACCACGCGCGCGCCATTGGCTCCGTTGTTGGCCGCGCGTTGATCCTGCGCGACGAGCGCCTGGGCGCTGGTCTGCTCGCGCATCTGCTGCCACATGTCGCGCATATTCGCCAGGAATCCCGCCGGCTTCTCAGGCTGCGGCGCTGCGATGACCGCGCCGCGTCCAGCGCCACGCGGGGCGGCGATGACAGCGGGGGCGACTTCCTTCGGCGCTGGCACCAGATGCTCCATCCCCGGCACGCCCACCCAGAACGACCCCCAGCCACTCAGCAGGTATTGCTGCGCGGCGGAGAAGCCCGTCGAGATGCACCAGTAGAGCGCCAGGCCAGCCGGGAAGCGCGTGCCGATGAAGATGGTGAACAGCGGCATGATGTACTGCATGTTCTTCGTCGTGGACGAAGTCGCGTCCTTTGCCGCGCCTGGGCGCGTCACTGGCACGGCCATACGCATCTGGATGAAGGTCAGGATGCCCGCGATGATCGGCAGGATGTAGAGTTGGTCAGGCGTCGCCAGGTTGGTCCAGAAGAAGTGCGTGGGCGGCAGCGCCGTCAACTTCGGCAGGAACGAATAAATCTGGCTGTTGACGGTAAGGAGGGCGGCGGCGATCTGCGCCGGGGTGTGCGCCGAGGGCAGCAGCGCCTCGCAGGCGTAGAAGAGCGCGTAGAGGAACGGCATCTGGATCAGCAGAGGCAGACAGCCGCCATACATGCTGACACCGTGCTCTTTGTAGAGTTCTTTCTGCGCCGCCATGGCCGCCTGCGGGTCGCCACGGTGCTGCGCCTGAAGCGCCTTCAGTCGTGGCTGCAGCTCCTGCATCTTGCGGGTGGAGGCCAGTTGTTTGCGGGTCAGCGGGTAGAGCGCAAAGCGAATGAGCAGCGTCAGCAGCACGATCGCCAGCGCGAAGTTGTTCACCAGGTGAAAGATCAGGATCAGGATGTTGAAGACCGGAAGGTAAAATACCCAGTGAAATACCGTTGTTATCGGCGAGAACAGGGTTCCGAAGAAGCTCAGAATCCCTGAGAATCCGCTACCCACGCTGACTGTCCTCCCTGGCGGCAGTGACGCCCGAACCACCCTACGCGCCGCTCAGCGGGCGTCGGGGCGCCCACGCGCTCGACTGCGCCCAGGCTCGATGGATGAATCCGATGAATCCAGTGATAATGACATGCGCTGACCCGTCATCGCGCTCACAGCGCGGCGCCATGCGTCTGCGCGTGATGTGTCATTGACCTTACGGCACGGGATCGTACAGGTTGCCATGATAGAACGGATGGCAGCGCCCGATGCGCTTGACCGCCATCACGCCGCCGCGCCACAGCCCATACTTCTCGATGGCCTGGTAGCCATACTGCGAGCACGATGGCTCGAAGCGGCAGCTCGACGGCAGAACCTGTGAGATGGTTGACTGATAGAGCCGAATCAGCCCCATTCCGATGTATTTCATGGCGACCGCGACGTGTCCTCTCGCAACAATCGATACCAATGCCTACCGCAACAATCGCGCCCGCGTGAGCAGGTCATGCAACTCGCCTGCGAGCGCGGCATAGTCGGCGTTGGCAGCCTCCGGGCGCGCTACCACTATCATATCCCACCCTGGCTGCGTCTTCCACAACCGACGACGAACGGCCTCGCGCAGGCGCCGCTTGACGCGATTGCGCGTGACGGCGTTCCCGACGCGCTTGTTGACCGCGAAGCCGATGCGCGACACGAGTGGCGCGACATCGGCGCTGGCGTCCGGCGCGCCTGGCGCCAGTCGGCGCGCATACGTCAG
>DATBTW010000059.1:0-3514 GCA_036559055.1 Ktedonobacterales bacterium | reverse complement strand
TGGTACTCGCGCAGGCGCGCAGGGAACAGCTTGAGGAAGTCGCGCACCTTGGCGTCGAAACCCGGTGGCAGGTCGGCCTGCAATCCGCCTGGCATGATGTAGCTCGTCATCATACGCACGCCAGAGCACAACTCGAAGATGTCGAGGATCAGCTCGCGCTCGCGGAAGCAGTAGAGGAAGACGCTCTGCGCGCCGAGGTCGAGCGCGCTGGAGCCGAGCCACACCAGATGGCTGGCGATGCGCTGCAACTCGACCAGCGCGATGCGCGCGATCTTCGCCTTGGCCGGCACGTCGATGCCCAGCAGCTTCTCCACTGCCAGCGAATAGCCGTAGTTGTTGGCCAGTGGCGCCAGGTAATCCATGCGGTCGGTGAGCACCAGCGCCTTGAAGTAGCTCTTGGATTCGGCGGTCTTCTCGATGCCCGTGTGCAGATACCCAATATCCGGAACGGCCTTGATGATCGTCTCGCCGTCCAGCGTCAGAATGAGCCGCAAAACGCCGTGCGTGGATGGATGCTGCGGCCCCATGTTGATGGTCATGGTGTCGCGGCGCGTCCGGTCATCCAGGCGCACGCTATCATCGACCTCCAGCGCAGCAGGTCGCGCTGAGTCTTCTAGCTGCATCTCTTTATCACCTTACCAGCGGCGTAACACCGTTCGAGCTGTCAGTATGCCATCGTCGCCTGCGACGCCGGGCGCGCTCAGGCGTCGTCCTCGCTGCGCTTGTCGATGTTCGGTCGCTCCGAGCCATCAGATGTGCGCATGGTCAGCTTGCCGATGCCCGGCGGCAGCGGTTGATCCAGCGGCGCCTGCCCACCCCAGTGCGGATCGGGCAGCGAGAATCCGGAGAGCGGGTAGTCTTTGCGCAGCGGATGCCCGGCCCAGTCGGAGGGCATCAGGATGCGCCGCATCTCGTTACGCCCTGTAAACCTGACGCCGAACAGATCGTAGATCTCAAGCTCGAACCAGTCGGCGGCAGGCCAGACGCCGATCACCGACGCGATCTCCGGATCGGGGTCGTCTTCGCCGCCGATCTGCGCCTTCAGCCGAAGCGAAGCGCGCGTCTCGATAGAGACGAGCTGGTAGACGATGTCGTAGCGCGGCTCACGCTCTGGCCAATCGACCGCCGTGATGTCCTCCAGTAGCGAGTAGCGCAACTCCTGCGCGTCTCGCAGCGCCAGGCACGCCTCCACCAGGATCGCCGGATCGAGCGTCACCGTCGTCTCGCCGCGATGCTCAGCCACTGCCCGCACGCCCGCGCCGAAGCGGTCGGTTAGCAGCGCCACACTCGCCTCAGCCAGCGGATTTACCGGCGTCGCCAACGACTGTGCAAGCTCCGATTGTGTCTGGTCTGCCATATTCTGCGCCTGTCTCCTCTCGACCGATCACACGGCCACCGCGCGCCTAGTCCTCGCTGCCGAGGTAGCGCGACGCCGCGAAATCGAGCGGGTCGGGCGGATTGGGAATGTGGTTGCGAATCTTCTCCTGCAGCAGGTTCAGGCCTTGCAGCAGCATATCAGGCGTTGGCGGGCAGCCCGGCACGTAGACATCGACCGGCACAACTTTATCCACGCCTTGCACAATGGCGTAGTTGTTGAAGACGCCACCACACGAGGCGCATGCGCCCATCGAGATGACCCACTTCGGCTCAGGCATCTGGTCGTAGATGCGCCGCAGCACCGGAGCCATCTTGACTGAGAGGCGACCCGCCACGATCATCAGGTCGGCCTGGCGCGGACTGGCGCGAAAGACCTCCGCCCCGAACCGCGAGATGTCCCAGCGCGAGGCGCTCGCCGACATCATCTCGATGGCGCAGCACGCCAGCCCAAACGTCGCCGGCCACAGCGAGGCGCTGCGCCCCCAGTCGATCAGCTTGTTCACCTGGGTCAACAGGATGTTGCCACCATCAGGCTGCGACAGGCCGCGCGGCAGGCGTGGGGCCTGCGTATTGCTGTAATACTGCACAGGCGCCCAGGGATTGACACTCGGCTTTGCGCCCGTTGGCTCGACCTCCGGCTCTACTCCCATGAAAAGGCTCCCTTGCGCCAGATGTAGATGAACGGAACGGCCAGGATGATGGCGAAGACGAGCAACTCGATGAAGCCCATCACTTGCAGCCTGCGCATCAGGATCGCCAGCGGCAGCACCGACGCCGCTTCCACATCGAAGATGATGAACAGCATGCCCGTGACGAGGTATTTCACCGGAAAGCGCTGCTTCGGCGCCTCGATCTCCTCGATGCCGCACTCATAGGGAGCTAGCTTCTCAGGGGTCGGACGCTTGGGGCCGAGCACAAATGTCGCGCCGATGGTCGCTACTCCGAAGAGCAGCGCAAGCCCTAGCAAGATCAGCGCTGGAGCAGATTCTGGCATATGTCAACGTCTCCCGCCGCGTGGTGTGCGCGTGTCGTCGCTGCGAGTCGTCACGATGCTTTTACTGAGTCACCATCTGATACTGTAACATGGCCCCCGAAAGCCTGTCAATCGAAGAAACGGGCCGTGAAGCCAGATTCTATGGCCGTTTGCGGGCTACAGGGTAGCCAGCGCCAAACCAGATGGGCGATGGTATAACAAGAGAGAGCGCATGTCTGCGCCGTCCGCCCAAAGGAGGTATCCGTGATCGGCGCGCCGCACATCGAACCCGCTACCCCCGCCGACATCGAAGCGCTCGCGCGTCTGCGGGTGGAGATGGGCTGGCTGCGCAGTGATCCCCTGCTACACAGTGTGCTGGCATGGGAGGGCGGGCGCGTCTTCATCGTGCGTGCGCGGTCGCTGGGCGTCACTGCCGATGGGCTGGCCGATCTGCCCGTCGCCAGCGCAGGCGCCATCGTCGCTGGCCCTGTCGGCGTCATCGGCAATGTAACGGTGCGTCCGGAGTTCCAGCGGCGCGGGCTGGGCGGCCTGCTCACCGCGCATGCCATCGCCTGGCAGCGCACACAGGGGGCTCGCGCCGTCTGGCTCGACGCCACCCCCGCGGGACGCCCGCTCTATCGCCGCCTCGGCTTCACCGACATCGCCGTCTCGTGGGACGCGCACGTGCCGCTACGCGACCTGCGCCTGGAGCGACTGGCCGCGCTCGCCGGGTCGATCTCCGCCGCGCAGGCGCCCGCCGAGGCGCTGGCCAGCGTCGCCGCGCTCGATCTGGCCGCCTTCGGAGGCGACCGAACCGGGCTGCTACGC
Source organism: Ktedonobacterales bacterium (assembly GCA_036559055.1). Lineage (GTDB taxonomy): Bacteria > Chloroflexota > Ktedonobacteria > Ktedonobacterales > JADMIN01 > JAKAIY01. Next base: position 336 of record DATBTW010000059.1, on the reverse strand, counting down.
GCGCTCCTCGCCCAGCAAGATCGTTACGCGCTCTACATCGCGCACGACGCGCACGACGCCACGCGCCGACCGCTCGGCTTCGCCCTCACCCGCAGGCTCGAACACCCCTGGCAGGGCGCCCGCCTGGGGCCGCTGATCGCGCCCGATGACCGCGTCGCCGCCGCGCTGACGCTGGCCGCCGCGCAGGCCGAGCGGCGCCGCCTGCCCGCAGAGTTCGCGCAGGGCGCCGCCTACATCACCGTCGGCTGTGGCGACGCGCCCGACGTCCGCGCCTACTTCGACAGCATCGGCCTGCCCACCGAAGACGACGATCTCGTCATGCGTCTCTCACTCGCC
>DATBTW010000058.1:0-9143 GCA_036559055.1 Ktedonobacterales bacterium | reverse complement strand
GAATACCTACAGCGGCGCTGCCCGCAGCGCCCTGGCCGATGGCTCGATGGTCGTGGCGACCGTCAGGTTGCACACCACCTCCGCCTCCTCGCCGCCCGCCGCCGTGAGCTTCTACGCCTGGCGTCCGGGCGATACGTCGTGGCGTTCGCTGACGACCCTCCTGACCAATCTCAGCTCCAGCAGCAACAATGAGCAGGTGACGCTCGCGCGCGGAGGGTCAGGCGCGCTCGATACGCTGTGGGTCGTCGATATCTTCGAGCATGACAATCCTCAGCAGAACACGACCTATCGCTATGGCATTCGATGAGGTGAGGTGAGGTCAGCGCGCGACGGGCCGCTACGTCGTCTGCGCGAAGTGATAGCGCAGGAAGAGGTAGCTCCCGGCGCGGCGGGCGCTGACCAGCCGCGCCCAGCGAGGCTGCGCAGGCGCGAGGCGCTGGCCCTCGATCAGGCCGAGACGGTGATACTGGTCGTCGCGGCCCACCAACTGCGGCGCGATGGTCAGGAACTGCTCATCCAGCAGCCCCTCGGCGGCGAAGCGGCCCAGCAAGCGCGGCCCGCCCTCCACCAGGATCAGTGGCTGGCCCGCGCGCGCGCCGCCATTCGCCAGCGTCGCGATGGTCGCATCCAGCGCCGCCCGTGCGGTAATGTCGCCTGCGCCCGCTGATGCCACCGCCTGCGCCTGCGCGCGTGGCCCCAGCGCGCTCGCAGCCACCCGCGCCGCGCCTGCCGGGGTGGTCAGCAGCAGCGCCGGGACATCGGCCTGCTGGAAGACGGGCAGGCTGGCGTCCACAGCGCCGCTGCCTGAGACGATCACCGCCAGCGGCGCGGGTGGCTTGCCCAGCGCGACCCGCAGCGCGGCATACTCGGCGGCCAGCGGCGGATAGATATACTGCGGCGTCCAGAGGTGGCGCGGCACGGCGCGCAGCGTGCCAGCACCCACCATCACGGCGTCGGCCAGCGCCCGCAGCAGCCCCATCGCCGCGCGGTCGTGCGGATCGCTGGCGCTGATCTCGCCCTGCCCCCGCGGCACAGGATCGGTATATGCCACGACGCCATCGATGGAGCTGACGAAGTTGCTCATGACCCAGGCGCGGCCAGCCTGCGCCGCAGTCGGGAAGGCTAGCCGCCCGTAGAGCGTCGCCAGCGTCGGCGGGAGCGGCGCCGCGACGCCCGCCGCCACGTCGAAGAGGACATCGAACGGCTCCAGCGCCGCCTTCTTCATCCGATACCCCCTCTGCACGATGATGCGCCGCCTGCATGTTCCATGTGAAACGCGCTCAGGGCTGCGGCGTGTGCGCATCGATGAACGCCAGCGCGCGATTCCACGAGTCCTCGGACTCTTTGGCGAACTCCTGATATTTGCGGTCGAAAAAGCTGTGCGGCGCGCCGGGGTAGACGATGATCTCGTGCTCAATGCCCGCCTGCGTCAGCGCCGCGTCGAACTCCTGCGCCTGCTCGGCGGGGATGCCCTGATCGGCGCCGCCGAAGAAGCCCAGCACCGGACACTCGAAGTCGCCGATGCGGCTGATCGGCGCGGGCGCGCCATCGCGACTCTCGCGAGTGGGCGAGCCATAGTAGCCGATGACGCCTGCTAGCCCGAGGTGGTTGGCGGCCTGCTGGTATGAATTGCCGCCGCCGAAGCAGAAGCCCACGGTGAAGATCGTGTGCGGCGCGTCTGGCTCGCTACGCAGCCGGGCGATGGCCGCCGCCACATCCTCACGAATCTGCGGCTGCTTGGTCTGCATCACCTGCGGCATGTAGTCGAAGCTGTCGTCGCGCTCGCCCACGCCCGCCGTGCGGCCAAAATAGTCGATGGCGACAGCCGCCACGCCCGCCTCGGCGAAGCGCAGCGCCAGGTCTTTGTAGAAGCTGTAGAGGCCGCGCACATCCGGCAGGATGACGATGCCCGCGCCGTTGCGCCGCACGCTATCGGCATGCGCCACGTAGGCGGCGAACGGCGCGCCATCGGCGGAGGTCAGGGTGATCACCTCGCCGCGCGCGTCACTGGCGGCAATGGGCTGCACGGGTGGCTGGGAATCGAGATCGAAGCACATGGATTGCTGGCTCCTCTGGCGGTGATCGGCGATGATCGACGGTGATTGGCTGCGGTCAACGCTGGTCGGCTACTTCGCGTAATTATAGAAGCCGCGACCGGCTTTGCGTCCAGTGTAACCCGCCGTGACCATATTGCGCAGTAGCGGGCTGGCCAGGAAGCGCTCACCCAGCGCCTCGCGGTTGGCCTCCAGGATGTGCAGTGTCACATCCAGCCCGACGAGATCGGCCAGCTCGAATGGCCCCATCGGGAAGTTGAAGCCCAGCCGCATCCCCTTGTCGATATCCTCGACTGTGCCGATGCCCTCCTCCAGGCAGCGAATGGCCTCTGCGATCATCATCAGGCCGATGCGGGTGGTGATGAAGCCGGGGAAGTCCTTCGAGAGGATCGTCTCCTTCTTCAGCAGCCCGCAGAATGCCTGCGCGTGCGCCACCGTCGCGTCGCTGGTCTGGTACGCGCGGATGATCTCGACCAGCTTCATGGCGGGAACGGGATTGAAGAAATGCAGCCCCAGCACGCGCTCGGGCCGCTGCGCCGCCGAGGCAATCTGCGTCAGCGGCAGGCCAGAGGTGTTGCTGGCCAGAATCGCCGTCGGCGCGCAGACGCTATCCAACGAGGCGAAAATCTCCTGCTTGAGCGGCAGATTCTCGAAGACCGCCTCGATGACGATGTCGGATGGCGCCAGATCACTCATCTCGGTCGTCCAGGAGAAGCGCGCCAGATAGCCGTCGGCCACCTCGCGCGTCAGCTGCCCCTTCTGCACCGGGCGCTCCACCAGCCGTTCGACATTGGCGCGCGCACGGGCCAGCGTATGCGCGTCGGCCTCGCGCAGAATGATCTTCGCGTCGAGGTTACGCGCCACCTCGTAGGCGATGCCCGCGCCCATCGAGCCGCCGCCGACCACGCCGACGACCTTCCACTCGCGCTGCGTCTCGTCCTGTTTCCGCTCTGCCTTGCTCTGCGTCTCAGGCGCCACCGGCTCCGTCGCCATGGGTCTTCCCTTCCCGCTCATCTCGCTCATGCATACCGCCATATGACGCACATGCGCTGCCTGCGTCGGATGTCCGCCGTTATTGGGCACAGCATACCGCAGGCGGGGCGCATGCTGTCGGGGTCAAACCGTGACACAACCCAATCGTCGCTTGACGCTGTGACGAGCGGCGCGATATGCTGCGCGCCGGGAATCGAGGGCAGGAGTGAGAACAGGCGGCGCTATGAGCGATACGACGGACGATACGGCGGACGACACGACGAGCGAGCAGATCACGATCAGCGCGCAGATGCGCCTCAGCGAGGCCGAGCTGGCCGAGGTTCTGGCGCTCAAGCGCGTCTGCGACGAAGCCGAGGGGCTGGACCTGAAGCTCGGCTTCGGCGCCATCGAGCCAGCGACGGCGAGCTATCCAGCGGTGTTCCTGGCCCGCGCGGGGCGGCGACTGGTCGGCTACTGCTCGCTGGATGGCGACGAGGCCAACGCCGAGGCCTGCGCCATGGTCCATCCCGACTGGCGGCGTCAGCGGCTGGGCTTCCGGCTCTTCGAGGCGGCGCGTGCGGGCTTCTGGGCGGCAGGCGGCGCGCAGCTGCTCGCCATCTGCGAGGAGGCTTCGACCTCCGGGAGGCGCTTCCTGATGATGCTGGCGGCCCAGCGCGCCTTCTCGGAGCATCGCATGGTCTGGCGCGCGGAATCCACTCCGCCGCCGCCAACGCCCAGCGATTTCAGCGTGGAGCGCGCGCGATCAGAGGATCTGCGGCCGCTGGCGGTGGCGCTCTCGCACGCCTTCGACCACAGCGAGGAGCGGCTGCTGGCCGACCTCACGCTGGTCTCGGCGATCGCCACCGAGCAGGTGTACGTCGCCCGCCATGCTGGCGCCATCATCGGCGGCTTCCGGCTGAGCATCCTGCCAGACTCCACCGGCATCTACGCTTTCGGCATCGACCGCGCGTATCAGCGACGCGGCTGGGGTCGCCAGATGCTGGCGCAAGCCTGCACGCTGGCCACGGCGCAGGGCGCGCCGCGCGTCAGCCTGGAGGTGGATACCGACAACGCCCCCGCCATCGCGCTATATCAGTCCAGCGGCTTCACCATCATCACGACCTACGGCTACTACATCTTCTCGAAGACGCTGCTGGCCCTGGGGCTAGATGGTGACGCCAGCGACGCGAGCTGAGCGGATCGGCGCCGCCAGCCGCTCGCGCCTGCCAGCGCCAGCCCAAGCAGCGCGAGCGCCAGCCCCGCCAGCGTCACCGTCAGCCCTGGCCCATAGACCCACGACCCGACGGCGCCGAAGACGAGGCTCTGCGGGCCGGCGATCGCTATTCCTGCGCCCTGCGCTGCCACCGCTGAGACAGGGCCAGCGAGCAGCAGCCAGATCAGCAGCCAGCCATAACGGGCGCCGCTCCGTGACCCCAGCCAGAGCCGCGCCAGTACCCACAGCGCCAGCAGCGCCAGCAGCATGGAGAGCAAGACCGGGTCGAGCATGGCTGACCCCAGATTGACTAGCGAGCCGCCATCAGGACGATGGCCGTTCCATAACACGATGTCCAGAGGCGACCGGACGATGGTGTCCGCCGAGTCGAGGCCCTGGCAGGTTCCGCGCAGGAAGTGGTTCAGGGAGAACTGGAGGCTCGTACAGCCCTGCACGGCCCAGGGGAGTGTGAAGAAGCCGAAACACCACAGGATGACGCCGACGGTCGCCAGCCCCGCGCCCATCAGTTCAGCGCGCGAGCGGCGAGCAGGCGCTTCGAGCGGCGGCGCATAGCCACGTCGCAGCGCCCGCCACGCGCAGGCCAGGCCACCCGCACCCAGCGCGATCAGCAGCCAGCCTATCCACAGCCCCAGCGCTGGCGTCACGGGGCCGACTGGTTCAGTGTAAGGGGACGCGAATATCAGTGGCTCGCCCAGCCCTGTCACTATCATCAAAGAGATCAGCAGCAGTTGCGCGAGCATCCAGGCCAGCCAGAGCGCGTAGGCGAGCAGCAGTGTCAGCCGGATGCGTGGGCGCTGGCGTGTCGCCAATGGTAGCGCGAGCAACACGCCAATCGCGGCATAGGAGAAGATAAGCGCTGCCAGAAGCGCATTAGCCATGGGGCCACTTGGCAATCCGCTAGGCGCCAGCGCCCGCAGAATCAGCGGCAGGGCTGGCTCACCGATGCCAGCATAGAACGGCTGCGCGCCGCTGAAGTCCGCGAATACGATCTGCGTTTGCGCCCACGGCAGCGCATCGACGATCCAGCCCAGCAGCCCGCCCGCCATCAGCAGCGGCGCCGCCAGCCGCCACAGCGCGCGCGGCGACATCCGCGCGGAGGGCCGCGCGAGCGGGCGCGCCATCGTCTTGGTCACCTGGACATCGTCATCGCCGGGCATGCGTCATCCTTTCCTCAGAGGCGCGCCAGGCGGCGGCGCGGGATACGGCGGGCGGTCGCTCTATGATAGCAGACGCGCCAAACGCGGCCCGGCGTTTGTCCCGCGCCGTGAACGCGCCAGCAACGGCTAGACATCCCCGACCGCCGACGGCTACAATGCCAGCGACAGGCGCTCGATCCCCAGCGGACAACCAGCGGATACCTCCGGCAGTCCCGGCAGAAAGCGAGAAGACGGCTGTGCAGCAGGACGCCCAACGGCGCGCGCATCCCGCAGGCAAGGCAAGCGATCTAGCTGATCCGAGCGCCGAGCAGCGCGCCACCACAACCCCCGGCGCCGACCATACACGCCTGATCGCCGTCTATCCCGGTACCTTCGATCCCGTCCACAACGGCCATATCGACATCGCGCGGCGCGCGGCGCATCTGGTGGATGAGCTAGTGGTCGCCGTCTACGCCACCCCCAGCAAGCATCTGCTCTTCTCCACCGAGGAGCGCGTCGAGTTGTGGCGCGCCACCATCGCCGAGCATGGCCTGACCAACGTGCGTGTTGAGCCATTCGCTGGGCTGACGGTAGAGGTCGCGCGGCGGGTCGGCGCCAAGGCCATCGTGCGCGGGCTGCGCGCCGTCACCGACTTCGAGCTGGAGTTTCAGCAGGCGCTGATGAATCGCAACCTCGCGCCAGAGATCGAAACGCTGATGATCGTCACCGCGCTCAAGCATCTCTTCGTCAGCGCCAGCCTGCTCAAAGAGGTGGCCCGGCTGGATGGCGACCTGGATGGCATCGTCACCCCCACCGTCGCCCAGGCCATCCGCGCGAAGCTGGACGAGCGCCATGAGTAGCGCCGCGAGTAGCCCTGATAGCCCTGAGGCCAGCGACCGCCTGCGCGCGGACTGGCTGCTGACGGGCGCCAGCCGCCTCGTCACGCTGGAATCCGGTCATTCCGCTGGCGCAGAGAATCCACTGGGGATCATCGAGCGCGGGGCGCTGGCGGCGCGCGACGGGCGCATCGTGTGGGTCGGGCCAGAGGAGGCGCTGGCGACGGCGGTGGATGTCGCGAGCGTTGCGCCAGCCGCGCACGTGGATGCGGGCGGGCGCGCGGCGCTGCCGGGCTTCGTGGATGCCCACACCCACTTCATCTTCGCGGGCGACCGCGCCGAGGAGTTCCATCTGCGCCACGCCGGGATCGGCTACGAAGAACTGGCGCGGCAGGGGCGCGGCATCCTCAGCACGGTGCGCGCCACCCGCGCGGCCAGCGCCGACGAGCTACGCGCGCTGGGCGAGGCGCGGCTGCGCGCCTTCGCCGCCCAGGGGACGACCACCGTGGAGGGCAAATCAGGCTATGGCCTCGATCTCGCCACGGAGGGGCGCATCCTGGAGGTGCTGGCGGAGCTGGCGCGCGAGCCGGGGCTTCCGCGCATCGTCCCGACCTTCCTGGGCGCGCATACGCTGCCACCGGAGGGTCGCGGCTCGCCCGAGGCCCGCGCAGCCTATGTGGACACGGTCTGCGACGAGATGCTGCCCGCCTTCGCCGGACGCGCGCGCTTCTGCGATGTCTTCTGCGAGTCGTCGGCCTTCACGGTGGCGGAATCGCGGCGAGTATTGGAGCGCGCGCAGGCGCTGGGCTATGCGCTGAAGCTGCACGCCAACCAGCTCGGCCCATCGGGCGGCGCGCGGCTGGCGGCGGAGCTGGGCGCTGTCTCCGCCGACCACCTCGACTACGCCTCCGATGACGAACTGGACGCGCTGCGCGCGGCGGGCGTGACGGGCGTGCTGCTGCCCGGATGCAGCTTCACGCTCAGCGCGCCGTATCCCGCCGCGCGCCGCCTGCTCGACCGCGGGATGACGGTGGCGCTGGCGACCGACTTCAATCCCGGCACCTCCTACAGCGAGAGCATGCAGATGATGATCGCGCTGGCGGTCAGCGCGATGGGCATGTCGCTGGAGCAAGCGCTGCGGGCGGCCACGCTGGGTGGGGCGAGCGCGCTGGCGCTGGCCGACGACGTGGGCAGCCTGGCGCCTGGCAAGCGCTGCGATGTCATCATCCTGCGCGGCGCCGACGAGCGCGAACTGGCCTACCACTTCGGCGTCAACCTCGTCGCCGAGACGTATATCGGCGGCAGGCGGGCGAGGGGATAGCGGACGATCTCGTCCATGCCCCCTCTCCCTGAGAGAGAGGGGTTGGAGATGAGGTCTTCTTACACGCCCAGATGGCCGAAGGCAACGGCGACGATCACCGCGACCGAGACGGCCACCACGATGATCGGCTCCCAGAGCGTGCCAGTCTTGAAGCGCAGATGGCGATTGGGCGGGAAGCCGAAGCGCTCTTTGGAGGGCCACAGCCACGGCACGCCGCCCTCCGTCAGGCTATCGGCCACCAGATGCAGGAAGTAGCCGATCATCAGCCCGGCGAAGGCGATGCCCACGCCCGGCGCCAGGAAGCCCGCCGGATTGACGCCGGAGCCGAGCGCCTCGCCCGTGCCCGTCAGCCCGAAGTGAAAGAGCGCCAGTCCCAGCGCGTACTGCGCCGCCCAGACAATCGCGCCAACCACCCCCAGCCCGATCAGACTGTGGAAGAAGGTGCGATGCCCGGCCAGATGCTGGATGCCGCGACTGATCGGCCCGAGCTTCTGGCCCAGCGTGCTGCGCGCATTGTCGATGTCAGGCGTCAGCGCGCCCAGCGCCGCGAAGCCATAGAAGATAGCCTTCTCCGCCACCAGGTCAATCGTCACTGGCGCGCCGCCCAGCAGCGACGGCCCCGCGACATGTGTCGCGCTGGCGATGACGACCGCCCCCGCCAGACCAAAGACCACATGCGATGGACCTCTCAACGCAGTCTCCTCATTTCAACGCATCAACGTAGACGACCATCGTCGGACGCCTCGGCCCCACGCGCCACCGCCATTCTATGCCAGAGCACGCACATCGCGCCAGCGCACGGGACGCTTGCCCGCCGCGCTTTTGGCCGCCCATCCTGCCGTCCCTCCTGTGATGTGCGCCACACTGCGGATACGAATGAGCTGGCCGCTGGTTGACCTGTTGTTCGGACGTGGTATACTGTGGATGTCGCGAGCGCCACAACCCTTTCTGCGACGCCCGCCATCCAGCCCGGCGTGATCCACCGCCACGCTCGCGGCGTTCCGCAGACTCGGAAGCCATCCATTTTGCGCCTTTCGGCCTCACCCGGCCTCATCTGGCGTCTTCAGGGCAGCGCAGGCCCGCGTCATCTCGCCCTCCCTGAACCTGGACGCTCGCGCGCGGGAGTTGCGCACTATCTATGAGGCACTGAGGACGAAACGTCTCATCGCCGAGATGATCGCTGGCCAGCGAATTGCGCTGGCAGGATGGAGCGCGTGTTCACTGATTCATCTGGCTCAGCCACGGTTCAGCCACGGTTACATCAATGCGCGCATCTGGGCAATACGGTATCAGCCTGGACACTCTGGACACAGGCTGGTATAACAAAGGGGGACCACCCAGGCTAGTGTGTGCGGTTTGAGCGCGCTGCCTCGTCTGATGCTCTAGATGCGTTTCCTGCTCGAGCATCTCACTACCAGGCGTCACAACAGACACACCTCTACATTTGTCCTTTCGGCGTTTCGATCCGGGCTTGCGATTCTGGCCCTATCCGCCACGACAGCCAACAGCGCCATGCGCCTGTGCGACGAACGCCATCACGCAATAGCGAAGAGCTTTTTCCGGGGCCAGCCGCCCGACAGCGCGGCGTAT
>DATBTW010000057.1:0-20633 GCA_036559055.1 Ktedonobacterales bacterium | reverse complement strand
CACGCCGCAAATCGAAGAGCTGCATGACCTGGATTCGGCCATCGAGCTTTTCCTTGCCAATGACGTTGACATCGTCGATGACGATGAGGAAGTCGCTCGCGTGCAGGAGGACGAGGAAATCGAAAGCAGCATCCACGCCATGGAGACTGAGAGCGCTCCACTCGTCGACCTGCCAGACGAATCGGAAGTGAGTGGCGCACGTCTGCGCCGTGTGCAGGAAGTCGCGAAGGCCGCTGAGCGCGGCGAGGCGGCGGAAGTGGATACGATCACTGCGTACCTGCGGGAGATCGGCCGCGTTCCGATGCTGAGCCACGTCCAGGAGATCGATCTGGCCCAGCGTATCGAGGCGGGCGATAAGGAAGCGGTGCAGCAGTTCGTGCTGGCCAACCTGCGCCTGGTAGTGAGCATCGCCAAGCGCTATGTGGGCCGTGGCCTCTCGCTGCTCGACCTGATTCAGGAGGGCAACATCGGGCTGATGCGCGCCGTGCAGCGCTACGACTGGCGGCGTGGGCACCGTTTCAGCACGCACGCGACCTGGTGGATTCGCCAGGCTATCAGCCGCGCCGTGGCCGACAAGGGGCGAGCGATTCGGCTCCCCGTCTATGTCAACACGGCGCTGAATCGCGTGCGACGCGAGCGCCAGCGGCTCGTGCAGGAGATGGGGCGCGACCCCACCGAGCAGGAGCTGGCCGACGCGCTGGGGATGGATGTGGAGCGGCTGCACGAGCTGGAAGCTGCCCCCGGCGCCCCCATCTCGCTGGAGCTGCCCGTCGGCGAGGACGAGGAGCAAGAGCTGGGCGATGTGCTGGCCGATGAGAACAGCACGTCTCCCGAAGAGGTGGCCACCACCCGCACGATGAAGCAGGAGGTGCAGGAGGTTCTGGAAGACGTGCTGACCCCCCGCGAGCGGCTAGTCTTGCAGTTGCGCTTCGGGCTGGGCAGCGGCCATACCTTCCCGCTGGAGCAGGTGGGCCGCCAGCTCGGCATCACCCGCGAGCGTGTGCGCCAGATCGAGGCGGGCGCGCTGGCCAAGCTCCGCAATCCGAAGGTGCTGGAGCGCCTGCGCAGCTAACGCGCGGTTCCATCAACGCCTGTGAGACGAACGCCCCTGATCGGTTCTGCCGGTCGGGGGCGTTCGCGTTGTGTGGGCGCCTGCTGTGTGCGCTACACTCTGGCGAGGAACCTCACCCCCTGCCCCCTCTTCCGCGAGAAGAGGGGAGGTACGACGATGCGAGAGGAGCGGATGGTGATGCGACAGCGCGTGACGCCGGGGCCAGGGCAGGAGTCGGTGTGGGATTATCCGCGCCCGCCGCGATTAGAGGACTGCGGCCGCCATCTTCAGGTGATCTTCAACGGCATGCTGATCGCCGAGACGCGCCGCGCCAGGCGCGTGCTGGAGACGAGCCATCCACCGGTCTACTACATTCCGTCAGAGGATGTGCGGATGGCGTATCTGCGCCCAGCGCACGGCAGGTCGTCATTCTGCGAGTGGAAGGGCGCGGCGCACTACTACACCATCGCCGTCGCGGGCAAGGTCGCCGAGGCTGCCGCGTGGTATTATCCGCGGCCGAGCGCGCCCTACGCCGCTCTGCGCGGCGCTATCGCCTTCTATCCCGCGCGCATGGACGCCTGCCTGGTGGATAGCGAGCGCGTCCAGCCGCAGCCCGGCGACTTCTACGGCGGCTGGATCACGCACGAGATCGTCGGCCCCTTCAAGGGCGCTCCCGGCACACTGGACTGGTAGCGCGCGACTGGGCGCGCCACGTCTGCCATCTACTATCCCAGCTTGGCCAGCGCGTCGCCGACCAGTTCGTCCTCGGTGCGCGGGCCGATGGCGCCGATGACCAGCGGCGTGGTCGGCGGGAAGCGCTTCAGCAGACCCAGGATCTGCTCGGCGGTGACGCCGTCGATGGCAGCTTTCAGCTCCTGGATGGTGATGAGCCGCTGCTCGAACCACCACGAGCGCGCCAGCGCCCCCATGCGCGCCGCCGAGCTTTCGCCGCGCATCACCAGCTCGCTCTTGATCTGCGTCTTGGCGCGCGATAGCTCATCGTCCGTCACGCCCTGCTCCTGCAGCAGCTTCAACTCATCGAGCATCACCTGCACGCACTCGCGCGCCTTGTCGGGCGAGGCGCCTGCATAGAGATAGCCCGCGCCGTACTCGCCGTTGGGCGCGAAGAGGGCGGCTACGGAGTAGACCAGCCCGCGCTTCTCGCGTACCTCGCGGAAGAGGCGCGAGGTCATGCCACCGCCGAAGATCTCCAGCGCGACAGTGGCGGCGTAGTAGTCGGGGTCGCCATAGGTGGGGAAAGGGAACGCCATGCCGATGTGTTCCTGATTGCCCTCGCTGATCTCCACATTCACGCCGGTCTGCGGCTGCGGCTGCTGCGCGGGCGTGGCGGGCGCCTCACCCTCCCACGCGCCGAATAGCTCGCCGACGCGCTCGACAGCGTGCTCCCAGTCGAAGGCTCCCGCGATGGAGAGCACGGCGCCCTGCGGCCTGTAGCGGGCGCGGTAGAAGGCGCGCAGGTCATCCGGCGTGAGCTGCTCCACATTCTCGCGCATGCCCAGCGCGCGGCGGCCCAATGTCGTGCCGGCGTAGAAGCGCTCGCGCACCAGATCGAAGATGCGGCGCATCGGCTCATCGTCGCGGCGGCGGATGTCCTGGAGCTGCACGCTGCGCATCTGATTGAATTCGTCGTCAGGGATGGTGGGATGCAGCAGCACATCGGCGAAGAGGTCGAGCGCACGGTCGAGGCGATTGCCAACGATCTGCGCGGTGTAGCGACCATACTCCATGGCGTTCTCGCCGCCCTTGCGTGCGCCGATCTCCTCGAATTCCTCGGTGAGTTGACGCACGTTGCGCTGCTCAGTCCCCTGGAACATCATGTCCGAGAGCAGATAGGTGAGGCCGAGGCAGTCGGCTGGCTCGTCGCGGATGCCCGCCGCGACCTGCACGCCGAACGTGACGGACGCCAGGCTGGGCATGCGCTGGCCGACCATGCGCAGACCATTCGGGAAGGTGTGCATGAAGTAGTTGGGAGCCAGTTCGCTGCTGGGCTGGTTGTTCGTGCTGTCGGGCGTGCTCATAGCTTGGCTCAATCCTCATCCATCTCGGCGTGTGGGCCATCGCGTCATCTCCAGTGGTACGCTGGATATTGTACCGCGCGTGGGCGGGTAGAGGAGTCGCGGCCATCAATGGCCGGCGCACAGCGCGGGAGGGGGGGTACATGCCCCTGTGGGACGCGGCGCAGCCCGCGTCTCCCGCGGCTTTCAAGCCGCCGTCCGCGTGCTCTGGCCATTGATGGCCGCGAGCCGTCCTCCCTCACCCCCGCCGAGCGCCTGCCCTCAGAACATCTCGTCGCCCCACTCCAGCTCGAACTTGCCGAAGCGCACCATGTCGCCAGGCTGCACGCCCGCGTCTTCCAGCGCCTTCAGCACGCCCAGGCGGCGGAGCTGGTTCTCCAGGCGATCCATGCCCTCGCGGTTCTCCGGATTGGTCATCGCCACCATGCGCTCCACGCGCTTGCCGCGCACGCGAAAGCCGTCTGGCTCGCGCTCCACGGTATAGGCGTCATCTGGCTCCGGGCGCAGCACCGGGCCAGCCGTCTCGGCGGCGGCCAGCGGCTCGCGCGCCAGCGCCTCGGCCTCGTCGCGGCGAATCTCGATCAGCCGCTGGGCAGTCGTGTTGAGCAGCTCTTGCAGGCCGTCGCCAGTGGCGGCAGAGATGGCCAGCGCCGCGTACTCGCGCTCCTCGGCGTGCTGGCGCAGGGCGGGCCAGCGGTCGCGCGCCTCCTGCAAATCCATCTTGGTCAGCACGATGATCTGCGGGCGGGTGGCCAGCTCCGGGCTGTACTCCTCCAGCTCACGATTGATGGCTTCGAACTCCTCCCACGGCTCGCGCTCCGAGACGCCGTCGATCAGGTGTAGCAGCAGGCGGCAGCGCTCCACATGGCGCAGGAACTCATGCCCCAGCCCCACGCCCTGCGCCGCGCCTTCGATCAGCCCCGGAATGTCGGCGATGACGAAGCTGTAGTCGTCGCCCTGCGTGGGATCGCCCACCACCGCGACCCCCAGATTGGGCGTCAGCGTGGTGAAGGGATAATCGGCGATCTTGGGGCGCGCGGCGGTGACGACCGAGAGCAGCGTGGATTTGCCCGCGTTGGGGTAGCCCACCAGCCCGACATCGGCGATCAGCTTCAGCTCCAGGTCGATCTCGCGCTCCTCGCCCGGCTCGCCGAGCTGCGCCTCGCGCGGGGCCTGATTGGTGGACGTGGCGAAGTGAACATTGCCCAGCCCGCCGCGCCCACCGCGCGCCACCAGCACGCGCTGGCCCGGCTCCGTCAGGTCGGCCAGCAACTCACCCGTCTCGGCGTCGCGGGCGATGGTTCCGGCGGGCGCCTTCAGCACGAGGTCATCGCCTGCCGCGCCATGCATCTTCTGGCGGCCACCGCCGCCGCCGCTGGTGGCGCGGTGACGCTGGCGATAGTGGTAGTCCACCAGCGTATTCATGCCGGGGTCGGCCTCTAGATAGACGCTGCCGCCGCGCCCACCATCGCCGCCGTCTGGCCCGCCATAGGGGACGAATTTCTCGCGGCGCATGTGTGATGAGCCATTGCCACCATTGCCCGCCGCCACAAAGATCTTCGCGCGGTCGAAAAACTGCATGCTCTCGCTCCTCCCGCGCCCGACGACGTGACGAATCTCGATCGATCTCGCGCGCGACACAATGCGGCGGGGCGCGCCGCTCCAGCAGTTCCAGCCTTGCTCCGGCATCGCTGCGCTGGGGAGGGACCGCCCCGCCAGTGGCGCGCTACGGCGCCCACGGGTCTGCAAAGGTTTGTTTGGGTTGGATCAATTGGATGGGTCGATGGTGGGCCCAGCAGGGATCGAACCTGCGACTAATCGGTTATGAGCCGACTGCTCTGCCGCTGAGCTATGGGCCCGCGCCAGGCGCCGGACGTTGCGCGATACTGCACGCTGGCGACAATCAGTGTATCACATCGCCCGGCGCCTGCGTCCCTGGTGTGACCCAAGGGGAGCAGGCGACGGGATGCGCTATACTACAGGGAGCCATCGCCCATTCCTCCAGCTTCTTCTGGCTACTGCGGGCATTCATATCGGCGACGGCTCAAGGAGTGTCCCTATGATGTACAATGTCGCCCAGCTCCTCAAAGAGGCCCCCGGTACCACGATGGATGTGGAGGTGGACAGCGAAGATTCGCTCGATCTGCGTGACGGCGAGGCCGAGCTGGCGGGGCCAGTGACGGGAAGTTTGCGGCTGCATCGCACCAATCAGGGCGTCTATGTGGATGGCACGATTCAGGCGGACGTGCGACTGGAGTGCACGCGCTGCCTGCGCCCCTTCACCGAGACACTGACCTTTTCGCTGCGCGAGGAGTTCTATCCCGTCATCAACGTCACCACGGGCGCGCCAGTGGATGGCCCGCACGATGACGACGCCTTCGCCATCGATCAGCATCATCAGGTCGATCTGCGCGAGCCGATTCGCCAGGCGCTGGTGCTGGCGTTGCCGATGAAGGCGCTGCACAGCGAGGATTGCGCAGGCCTCTGCCCGCACTGCGGCAAAGACCTCAACGACGGCCCCTGCGATTGCCCGCCAGAGGAGGATGCGCGTATGAGCGCGTTGCGCGACCTCTTCGCCCAGGCCAGCGAGAACAGCCAGAACTGAGCGATTGCCGCGGCTTTTGAACAGACGAAGACGCCCGCCGCGAGGATGCTCACGGCGGGCATTGCTATCCTTTGTGCGGATTGTGCGCTTGCTCAGCCAGAGACGCCGATTGGCCCCATCGGCTCGACGACGCCCGCCAGCGGCCAGCGCGGCGCGCCGACGCGGTAGACGATGCGCGCGATCTCCCACTCTGGGCGCTCGGCTCCCGCCGCGATGTTGGCTTTGCGGCGCGAGCGGGTAGCTTTGGCGATGGGCCAGGTGAGCCAGCGGCTGAGGCTATATTTGCCCAGCGGTGTCAGCTCGTAGACGCTGCCCTGGCGGAAGCACGGCACGCCGACCGCCCAGACGACCTCATCTGTCCCGATCAACTCGAAGCAGGCGCGGTGCATGCCCTGGCCGGTGGGGTCGGGGTCGATGGCGATCAGGCGGCCCAGCTTGCCTTTGGGGTGCAGCGGCCCGCGCTCCCACGGCCCGCGCAGACGATGCGCCCAGCCCCAATGCGCATCCTCTTCGGGCTGCGCGGGGTCTTCGGGCGTGGGCAGCAGGGTCAGCAGCAGCGCCAGTTGTCGCCGCGGCAGCGCCACCACGCCATCCGGCTCGCCAGCCTCCAGATGCGCCATCGCCCAGGCCATGTCGCTGTGATCGAGCACCGAGCCGGGCCGCTCCACACGGAAGATGCCCGCATCGGTCTCCACCTCCACGGCGGAGACGATCTGCGGCGCCGGTCGCTCGGCTGGCAGCGCCGAGGCGCCCACGCCCTCGCTCGCGCGGTCGCGCTGGGCCGCCGCCAGCTTGGCGCGCTTGCGGGCGACCGAGCGTGCGGCGGATTTGGCGCGCTTGGCCATCTCCTCGGACGTGAGCGTCACCGGGCCGAGGCCATCGGTGACGACCTGCACGCCCACCGGGTCGCCAAATATCTCCATCGCCTCGGGCGCCTCGCGTGCCTGCAGCACGCTCAGCGGCGTGATGGGGCGCACCGTGCGCAGGTGGCCATAAGGGCGGCTGACGCGGATAGCGCCGGGGCGATCAGCCCCCTCCAGCGCGCGCATGCCGCCCGCGCCATTGGGTAGCGCAATCAGCCAGACCTCTGGGTCGAGGTGCAGCGCCGCGCCAGGCAGCGCATAGGGCATCTGGCGCGCGTAGCCCGCGCCAGGCAGCGCCGTCGCAGAGCCAAGGCTTCCCGGCGCGCTCGGCGCGGGATAGCTCGGCTGAGGATAGGCGGGCGCTATGCCTGGGATGGGGTAAGCGGCAGCGCTGGCCAGTGGCGGCGCCTGGTAGCGGCTGCGCTCGTAGTCGTGGCGCGCGCTGGCGCCTGTCTCGCGCATTTCCGCAGGGGCGGGGGCGCCATTGGTCGCGCGCAGCAGGCCAGGACGGCGCATCATACGCTGTGTATCGTCTATGAATGCCCGCATGTGTCCCTCCGTCCCGCTGATGAGAGCGGTTCGTGTGATGATTGCTGACTCCACAGCGCGCGCCTGGAGCGCACATCTCGCCTGTGTCCTTGCCAGCGATTTCGCATCTCTCGCCGCATGCTGCGCAAGAACCAGGCCGCCTGCCACGCGTCCGTCGCTGGGGGTGTTTGTCCGCCTGAGCGCTCCCCTGCTGAGTGTACCGTAGAACGGCTGTTCGTGTCAACGCGGGCGGGCGATTCGTTGGCCCTGCGCACGCGAGGGGGAAAGTAGCGGGCAGGCAGTTGTGGCCATCGGCTGTGGTGGTCAGATAGTCAGACGCGCGCACGCGGATGGCAGCCACACGCGGGGACCGATCCAGCGCGCCCAATAGTCCTGGCCAAGCTGAATTGTGCGTACAGGCATGCGTGGGCAGGCGATTGAAATTGCGCCCGGGTGGCCCTGCGGGCCGCGAAGTCCGCCTGGCTCCCCTCTCCCGCTTCAGCAGGGGAGGGGTTGGGGGTGGGGGCAGTGCGTCACCCCTGCGCCAGCGGGCTGAGACTCAGGCTGGCGATCTGCCAGTCAGTGTCGTGCTTGACGATGACGAGCGTGGCGCGGAAGGCGCCGCTGGCGTCGTGTCCCTGATACGTTGTTCGCTGCGTCTGCTTGCCGATCAAGATGGCGGTCTCGCCATAGCGACGCTCGCTGACGTCGTCCCAGGTGATGGCTTGATTCTTCAGGTCGCCAGAGGTGTAGCGCTCGATCCATTGTTGTTTGGTCAGCAGGAAGCCGCGCGGCCCGACGCCAATGAAGTCATCGGTCAGGTTTGTCTGGAGAAAATCGGTATCGCCGCGCTGCTCGGCGTCGGCCCATTCACGGCCCAGCCCCAGTACGATGCCTTCCAGTGGGCGGTTATCCATGGCGCTCTCCTCCTTGTCCGTCCCTTGTCCGTCCCTTGTCTGTCTGCTCGTCGCCGGCGCGCCGTCCAGCGCGCTGGTTGCGAGATGGGCAGCACATTCCATGCCCGTCTGTCGCCCCGGCAGTCGCCCATCTGACGGCGCCCTCGTCGCTCGTACAGCGGTGGCATGGTACAATGGCGACGCCAGGCGGCCGCTCTCTGCGCGCAGGGGGGTGAGACACCGGAGCGGCGTCAGAGGCGCCAGAAAGGATGCGCGCAGATGCCACGAGCGAAGGCCAATGCCTCTCCACGGCCTGCCAACGCAGCCGGTAAGGGTGGCCAGGCGGGGCAGTCTGCGACGCTCATCACGGTCGTGCTGGCGCTGGCGCTGCTGGCGGTGGGCGCGGCGAGCTACCAGGCGGCGAGCTTGCTGCAGTATGCCGCCACCACGCCACTCAACGCTACCGCCGCCAGCACAGCGGCGCTCGTCTGCGATACCCTCAAACGGCAGGATTATCAGCGGCTCGCGCTGTACATCGATCCGGCGCCGGTACCGCCCGCCGTCACGACGGCTTTCGACGCGCGGACCATCCTCAACCAGCTTCGCGCGCTTGATACGCAGGATGGCGCGGTCGTTGATTGCTCCACTACGCCCTACAACAGCCAGAGCGTCGTCTCGACCGATGGCGCGACACGCTATCAACTCTCCTTGCGCCGCGCCAAAGCCACCCAGCCCAGCAGCGGCACACTGGTGCTGCGCCAGAAGTCGGGCGGCGCGCGGCTGTGGCTGGTCGGGCGCGATAGCTCGTTTTTGACAGCTACCTGACCAACCTCGGGCGATGGATGGCCACACGAGGGCGCAGGCTCTTGCCCGCCTGTTGCCGCCCCTGTTGCCGCGCCTCTTGCATGCCTCTTGCCCGATGGCCCACGCTCCCCTATACTGGCGGCAGGCGCCCCGGGATGTCGGCCGCGAATCATCCCCGAAACATCCCTGGGCATCCTCGGACGATATTGTGGGGCGATGTGGCCCCTGATATGTGCACGCGGAGGGCAGCGCCATGACGATGGAAGACAACCAGCCAGAAGAGCAGTACCTCAACCCCGCGGGCGGCGTGGTTGGCAAGGCCTTCAGCGCGGTGCCACCCGAGGTGCAGCAGATGCTCAATGTCAAGCCCGGGCGCACCTCCGAGCGCATCCACCAGGTGATCTCGTGGGCAGCGGCGGTCGATCCGGAGGTGCTACGCGTGCATCAGCGGCACGACAAGCGCGTCAAGTCACTCGATGACATTCGCAACGCGCCGATCCAGGAGCGCGATCGGGTGGCGCGCCACTTTGCCGCGCAATATCGGCACCGCGCCGCGCTGACGGGGGCTGTGACGGCGCTGCCCGGCGGCCTGTGGGCGCTGGTGGGCATGGGCGCCGACGTGCAGTTGACGGCCATCTACGCCGTGCGCATGGCCGCCAAGGTGGCGCAGTCCTACGGCTACGATACCTCAGCCGTGGAGGAGCAGGCGCACCTGGCCGATGTGCTGGCGCTGGCGGCAGGCATCGATAGCCTGCGCGGCGTCGGCAACTGGCTGACACGCGAGGGCATGGCGCAGGTGCTGCCCGACCTGCTGCCGCGTGTGCTGGCGCGCGTGAGCGTAGAGTTGACCACCGAGCAGGCCGCCAAGTGGATCGGGCGCATCATCCCAGGGGTCAGCGCGGTCGTCGGCGGCGCTGTGGACTATACCTTCCTGCGGGCGGCGGGTGAGCGCGCTATCGCCCACTACCACAATCGCGCGCTGGCCGAGCATACTACGCTGCCCGCGCCCGACACAGTTCCGGCGCTGCCCGCCCCCGCAGCCTCCGCGCTGGCGCCGCGCATCGTCGAGGCGGAGAGCGCGCCCGCCGCGCCGCCTGAGCAGCCGTCAGCGGCGCAGATCGAGCCTGCCCCCGCTGTCGCTGCCCGCGCGCCAGAACCCGTCGCACGTGAGGCCGTGGCGCCCGCTGCGGCTCCCATCGTGGCGCCTGCCAGGCCAGCGCGTGAGCCAGCGCCGAAGCGCGTGCGCGAAACGCGCCAGCGGCGTCCGGCGGGGGTCTACCTGTGGCTCTTCGTCATCATCGTCATGGCCGCTACCATCGTCGCCTGCGTTGCCCTCGGCTCCATCCTCTCCAGCGCGATCCATCTGCCGCTGTGAGTTGGCTTCCTCCTCTCCCGCGCGGGAGAGGATGTCAGGGGATGAGATTCCGAACTCCCCCTCTCCTCGCGGGAGAGGGGGCGGGGGGCGCCGTTGCTATCCGCGCGGTGGGATGTACTGCACCGCCCAGTGATTGCCATCGGGATCGTCGAAGTAGATGAAGCGGCCCCAGGCCAGATCCTCGATGTCGCTGACCGGGGCGCCGCGCTCCACCAGCTCTTTGTGCGCGGCTTCGATGTCCGACACCACCACCTGCAAGCCCTTCACGGAGCCAGGCGCGGCGTCGGTCAGCCCCTCACCCAGCGCGATGGAGCAGGCCGACCCTGGCGGGGTGAGCTGCACGAAGCGCACGCTCTCGCTCACGCGCTGATCGTGATCCGCATGGAACCCGACCTTGTCAGTGTAGAACGTCTTGGCGCGGTCAACATCCGTCACCGGAATGATGACCAGTTCGAGCTTCCAGTCCATGCCATGTCCTTCCAATCCTTCAAGCAAAGGGTCATCGTGTGGCCAACCGTGGCTGCCATTATACCGCAGCGCATCGCGACGAGTACGTGGCCCTGCAACTCGTAGCCAGACGCTGGCATGGTCAGCGCTGGGCAAGAAGCCCTACCAGCGTAGTATCGCCCTGCCTTGGGCTACCCCTCTCCTCGCGGGAGAGGGGACATGGGTGAGGTTCTCGCGCCTTGCGCCTACTCCTGGATGGCAGCGGCCAGCGGGGCGGCGGCGGTCAGCGCGGCGACGCCTGCCTCATCGGCGGCGGGCTGGCTGCTGCGCAGGGCGGCGGTGCGAGCGGCGCGGCGCTCCATCTGATCTGGCGGGATGCGATAAACATCTTTGGCCAGCCCCAGCTTTTCGAGCGTGACGATCAGCAGACCGGAGAGGTCGAACTGCCACCAGCGCAGCCCGTGAATCGCCGAGCGCGGGAAGGCGTGGTGGTTATTATGCCAGCCCTCGCCGAACGCCAGCAGGCCGACGACCCACTCGTTGCGGCTGGCGTCGTTCGTCTCATACGGGCGCTTGCCGAACGTGTGGCAGACCGAGTTGACGCTCCAGGTGACGTGGTGCGTCAGGAACATGCGCACCAGCCCGCCCCAGATCAGCCCATGCCAGCCGCCGATAGCGAAGGGGATCACCAGCGACAGCCCCGCCCATAGCAGGAAGGTGCGGCTGACAAAGTTGATGATCGGGTCCTTCACCAGATGGCGACAGTAGACGTTGGGGTCTTCCATCTGCTTGGTGAAGAGCCAGCCCATGTGCGCGTGGAAGAAGCCATCCACCGGGCTATGTGGATCGCCCTCACGGTCGGAGACGGCGTGATGCTTGATGTGCGTGGCCGCCCAGCTCAGCGCTGGCCCCTCGAAGGCCATCGAGCCGAGCACGAGCAGGATGAACTTGACAGCGGGATGCGGCGTGAAGCTGCGGTGCGTCAGCATGCGGTGGAAGCCGACGGTGACACCTAGCGCCACCAGCGAATACATGACGAGCAGCAGTGTGAGATCGGTCCACGAGACCGCGAACTGCCACAGCAGGCGAATGGCCAGGATGACGCCGATCAGCGGCGCGGTCACCACCGTCAGAATGGCGGCGCGGTAGGCGAGCGATGGTTGCATGGTATCTCCGGTGTTGAGGGTCCATCTCGCACGTGGACCGATGAATGAGAGCGCCCACATGCGAGTAAAGTTTCATCCCCATGACCTGCCCATGACCTGCCCGCGCCTTCTCATCGCTGCTCCGCTGCGTGGGGTTCAGGCGACTTCGCCCCGTTGGCATGCGATGTGAGGAGGCGACGAGGGCAGGCGTGCTACGCAGGCATGCTACAATGAAGGTAGCGGAAACACCCTCATCATCAGCGGGAGCAGCGCCATGAAAGGTCAGCCACAGCAGCAGTTCGCGCCAGCCTCGGCTGGATCGGATGCGCCAGTGGGTGTCTTCGATTCGGGCGTCGGCGGGCTGACGGTGCTGCGTGACCTGCTGCGCGAGCTACCCAACGAGCGCTACATCTACTTCGGTGACACGGGCAACTGCCCGTATGGCGTGCGCTCGCAGGCCGAGATCACGCAGCTCTCGCTCAATGGCGCGGCCTTTCTGCTGGAGCAGGGCGCCAAGCTGATCGTGGTGGCGTGCAATACGGCGTCGAGCGCGGCGATTGGCGCTCTGCGCGCGGCCTATCCGCAGGTGAAGTTCATCGCGGTGGTGCCGCCGGTCAAGCCCGCCGCCGCGCTGACGCGCGTGGGGCGCGTGGCCGTGGCGGCCACCAACTCCGCCGCTCGCAGCGACTACCTGCGCGGGCTGATCGCGCGCTTCGCGCAGGGGATCGAGGTGTATCCGGTAGGCTGCCAGTCGCTGGTGACGCTGGCCGAAGCGGGCCAGTTGGATGGCTCTGAGGTCGAGCGCGAGATTCGCCAGAGCATCGAGCCGCTGCTGGCGAAGGGTATCGACGTGCTGGCGCTGGGCTGCACGCACTTCCCGGCGATGCGTCCCGTCTTCGAGCGCGTGGTTGGCCCCGATGTGCTGGTGATCGACTCCGGCGCGGCGGTGGCCCGCCAGACGCGCCGCGTGCTGGTCGAGCAGCGCTTGCTGGCGGCGCCCAACACTGGCCCCGCCGATGCGCCGCGCCTGCCGCGTCCCGACGACGAGTTCTGGCGCAGCGGGACGAGCGCGTCATTCGAGCAGGTGGCCGCGCGGCTGCTGGGCGCCCCGGTAGCAGGGCGCTACGCCGCCGACATGCTCTGGCCGCCCGCCAGCGCCGTCTGATGAGCGATTTCGCAGCGCGCAATTGACAAGTGAAAAGTTCCCTCCGCGCAGGCCTGAAAAGGAATAGTAGGGTAGCGGGAGGGCCGCCCCAGCCACGGATGGAGCCGTGGGGCGAACCACCTGCCCGAGTAACAGATCGGGAGGGAGAGCGACATGACAGAACGACGAACACCACGCGCGTCACGACCGACAGCGCGCACCGATAGCGGCGCGATCAGCGAGCCGCAGGAGACGATCACCTTCGAGCCGACGGGGCAGCCTGTGCGGCGTATCCAGCGCGAAGGCGAGTGGTATTACGCTGTGGACGACCTGCTGGCCACGGCGCCAGAGGATGCGAATGGCGATGACTGGGCCGCTGTGCAGGCGCGACTGCGCGCCGATGGAGCGCGCCCGCTGGATGCGCGCATCTTCGAGCTGGAGCTGACAGGCGCGGATGGCGTGACGCGCCCGGCGCGGGTGGCCAGCGCCGCCACGCTGCTGCGGCTGCTCGAAGCCATCAGCGGCCCGGCGGCGGAGGCGGGCCGGGAGTGGCTGGCCCGCGCGGGCGCCGAGCGGCTGCGCGAGGAGGATGACCCCGCCATCGCTATCGAGCGCGCGCGCAAGCTCTACACGCGCCAGGGCTACCCGCGCGACTGGACCCAGCGCCGCCTGCACGGCATCACGCTGCGGCAGCGGCTGGCGCAGGAGTGGGCGGCGCGTGGCCTGCGCGAGGGGGCAGACTACGCCGCGCTGACCGATGCGCTGAGCCAGGGCGTCTTCGGGATGCCAGTCGAGGCGCACAAGGCGGCCAAGGGGCTGAAGTCATCGCAGAGTCTGCGCGACTCCATGACGACGATGGAGTTGCTGCTGATGAATCTAGTGGAGGAGACAACGCTGACGCTAAGCCAGGCGCGCGATAGCCAGGGCGCCGAGGCGCTGCTACGCGACGCGCAGGAGGCCAGCGCCATCGGCGGCGCCACGCGGCAGGCTATCGAGGCGCGCATCGGGCGCACGCTCGTCACCCCCGCCAACTATCGCGCGCTGCGGCAGGGGCAGACCCAGCGCCGCGCCCGCGTCTACCTCGGCCCGCCCCTGCGCGAGCCGTCCGCGACGAGCCAGCCAGCGCCGCATCCGGAGGCAGAGGCGCAGCCAGAGGCAGAGCAGCCAGCGCCGCAGCCAGAGGCAGAGCAGCAGACGTCCACCGCACAATAAATAGGTGGTGGACGAAGACGCTGGCGCCTCAAGTGTCCCTGGCGAGGGGTATGATGCAATGACAGCAGTGTTCGACCAACTCGCCGGGGGCGCTAAATAGACAGGAGGATACGCTGAGTATGAGCGCTGACGCCAGTTCTTCACCGCAAGACCCGTCTGCTTCGCAGCAGATCGACGACATCACCAAGCAGTCGGGCGATTGGCGGGGCGAGAAGCTTGCACAATTGCGCGCGTTCATCAAGGACGCCGACCCTGGTGTGGTCGAAGAAGTCAAGTGGAAGAAGCCTTCTAAACCAGAGGGTGTTCCCGTCTGGTCGCACGGCGGCATACTGTGCGTCGCCGATACGCTCAAAAGCGCGGTGAGACTGACCTTCCCCAAAGGCGCGCAGTTGAAGGATCCAAAGAAGCTCTTCAATGCGCGCCTGGATAGCAACTCCGTGCGCGCCATCGACTTTCATCAGGGGAGCGCTGTCGATGAAACCGCGTTGAAGGCGCTGATTCTCGAAGCTGCGGCGCTGAACACATCGAAGGGGCGCGAGCGATAGGCGCGATCATCGCCGCTACTCCGTCTCCAGTTGTGTGGGCAGCACTTTATGCGGCTGCCACGCCAGTCCAGCGCCGCAGCCGGAGGAGCAGCCAGCATCCACCATCGAATAGGCGCCTGAAGCAGACGCTGGCCTTTTATGCTGTCCGTACAAAGCCAAGCAATGGGATACTCATAGCGTGACTGGTTAATGTGATCGCCGCTCCGACATGGCCAAGTGCATCTACCGTGACCGCGCTCACATGATATGGACCACTGCCAACGCTGCCGATGTTTTTGAATCCAAGCCCATTCGCATCGCTTACGGAGCCGCCGGTTGCCACTATGAGCGTACTACCGTCTGGTGACCAAGCCTCAGGGAAACCAGGGAGGTTGAGTGGAGTTGTGGTGTCCTGGGTGACATCAATGAGAAAGTACCGCAGGTCTCCATTTTCAGGAAACCCAGTCGCGGCAATTGCCTGCGTAGCGCCAGGACGCCACAACACCTGGGTGAATCCCCCCAGAGCAGGAAGGACGGCGGCAACACGAGGCAGCGGTGTAGTGGCGCCGGAGGCATTGTTGATCAGATCGACTACCGGCGTGAACGGCGCATTCCGATACTGCGCATCTGAGGCCAAGGTGTACATTCCGCCAGGGGCTAATGCAAAGCTGGCCTCGTCGGGAGGAATGGAGATGGTGGCGATACGGCGAACGCCACCAGACGTCGTGTCAAGGCTATCCAAGGTGCTCGGAACCGCCGCAGCATTAGATCGATCATCCACGAGCAGGTGTGTAGCATCGAGCCAGCCATATGGCCCGCCAATCCAGGGATGTCCGTTGGATTGGAGCGGAATGGTAATCTGTGCGCCGCCAGCCATGCGGACACAAAGAACCGAAGCGCCGTCATCGAGAGCCACGCAGCGTTCATCTGGCGACCATGAAAGGGACGTATCGCCAAGAGGCAGGGAGGTGTTTTGCCGAACCCCTGATGCAGCGTTCACGATGGTTAACTGGGATGGGCTATAAAACGCGAGCGCGTGACCATCTGGCGAGGTAGCGGCCGTCCACAAGCCAGTCTCGTTCATTCCCTGAGTCGGTAGCGCCGATCCTGCGCTATCGATATGGCCATTCAGCGAGACAGCATGTAGTCGCCCGTCCGTGCCGATGTAGGCCAAACGCCAGTCGGTGAAGGTGGGTAGCGGGCGTGGTGAGAGATCGGCTGGCGGTGTATTGGTTGGTGATGGCCCTTCCCCAGGGTTGGGATTCGGCAACTGACCATATGGTGTGTCGGTCGCTGTAGGAAACGGGGGATTGTAGCTGGTGGTGGCCGCAGCTTGAGATGGCGCGCATGCCACTAGCAGGATGTATACGCAAGACAAACAAAGGCCAAACCACTTACGAGGCAATCGGCCCGTACACCAACGATACGCACAGCCCAGCGTATCAATCATGCAGTATTCTCCCGACGCAATTCGCAGACTTGAAGTAAGGGCGTATCACTCAGCCAGCCAACTACTTTCTGGCTGGTTGAGTGATTACGATTGGGGCGTTCGCCATGGATACCGATGTGAAGGTGAGCGCCCCACCGTGAAACTCGCCTACCAAACCCAGCCGCCATCACCTTGCGACATGTTCGTTCCTATGAGCGCGACACCCTGTTCGAGCTGCGACTGAGTGGCGACGTGGAGGTCGGGCTGATCTTGGCCAGCTCCGTTGCAATTCGTGAACTGCTTGCAGGTGTCAATGTACGTGTAGGTTCCTTGGTTGTCGTCGTAGCCGACGATAGCAACAAAGTGTTTGACAAGGGTTGAGCCGTTGTTGGGCCAGTTCGGCAAATACTGGTTGCTGGCGTCTATCTCGACGATGACTGGAACGTGGCTGACCGAGATGTCCGTCACGACGTCACTATGGAGGGCATTGTAAAGATTGGCGGGATAGATGCGCGGGTTCGAGTTGTAATAACTGCTGTTCCACACGGTCGTGTAGAAGTACGAGGACCAGTTGCTGCTGTTCTCGCCCGACGCTTCCCAGTTTAGCGCGTCTTGTACCGTCTGCAACGTCGCGCCACCGTTGTAGCCTGTTTGATAGGCCGTTTGCGGCAGCATGCCAGCCCTGGACCAAGTGGGAGGCTGGATCTGGAACGCGAGATGAACCATGTAGCCGCGCGTGCGGGTTGTCCCGTCGACGTCTGTACCATTCCAGCTCGAATTGGGTAACGAGGGAATCATCGAGTCGAAGACGTATGAGTAGTTGGCATCGTTTGGTGGCCAAGGCCAGTCAAACAGTGTCACATCTGCCGCGCCGGGTCCGCAGAGCGTGAAATAGTATTGGTCGTTGTAGGAGTTATAGAGATCATCATAGCTCCCACCGCCAGGAAAGTTATTGGTGGTGCCAGGGCCCGGCTCCCCAGTGTATAGGTCACCGTTTGTGTACACGTAATCCGATGAGGGCGTACCCGCAAGTGGGGCGAACTGCGAGTTTGGAGTGAGCCGTGCGTTGAGATCCTGGGTCGAAGGGTCGAAGAACGGGCTAGCGAGGATCATGGGATGAGAGTGCGCGCCTTTGCCTTGACCCGGCTGTATGCCTGAGACAACTCGATAGGCAAGTTTAGCCTTTAACCAAGCAGAGTCTTGTCGGGTACGGCTTGCATGCTTGACACCAGAACCCAAAACTCCTTCTGGGCCAGATGCATAAACTGTCGGAGCGAGCAGCACTGCTGTTGTCAGCGCCAAGATCAACAAGGCGCTTATGCGAGTTACTCCACGAAAGCGTCGTAAAACGGCATTTCGAAGACGAATGAGGTGATGATGCGAGGAGCTACTGCCAGAAGGCGCTGAAGTCACGCCCCCCCCCGTCCTGTGTAGCGAAGAGCTTGCTCATTTTCCTTCCTCTCGAACTGAAAGATTCGCCGCTCGCTCAATTGGAGCGGTTAGAGAATAATCGCCGCCTGCCCATTTGTCAAGAGCTTGTTGTAGCATTGCTTAGACAAAGCAATCCCTCCCCGTGAAGGGGAGGGATTGTGCGTGTGGGCTGCTTGCCAGTCTACTCCGCCTCCAGTTGTGTGGGCAGCACCTTGTGCGGCTGCCACGCAAGCTGCTCGGCGCTCCACAGCACGATGCCCAGGAAGCGGCCATCGGCGGAGTAGGCGCGAGCGGGCAGCGCCTCTGCCGCATCTTCTCCCCTCGCCCTCTGAGAGAGGGGCTGGGGGTGAGGGCCGAAGCGCAGTGGCTGCCCGTTGCGCAGGCGCGCCTCGCTGGCGGCGCTCAGGATGACGGCGCTCCAGTCCAGCAGGGCCTCATCCGCCGCGAAGAGCAGATCGCGCCAGGCCTCCGTCGCCAGCGCCTGCTCGAGCTGCTCCAGCGTGCTGGCCTGATCGAGCGTGAAGGGGCCGCTACGGGTGCGCCGGAGCGCGGCCAGGTGCGCGCCGGGGCCGAGGCGCTGGCCCAGATCGTGCGCCAGCGAGCGGATATACGTCCCCTTGCCGCACTCCACATCCAGCGTCAGGTCGGGCGCCTGCCACGCCACCACGCGCAGCGCGTCGATGCGCACGCGGCGCGGTTCGACCACCACATCCTCGCCCGCGCGGGCCAGCGCATAGAGCGGCCTGCCCCCGCGCTTGATGGCCGAGTAAATCGGCGGCAGTTGGTCTTGCTCGCCCAGGAATGCGGGCAGCGCGGCCTCGATCTGCGCCAGCGTCAGCCCGTCCATGGCTGCGGCGGGCGCTATGCGCGTCACATCGCCCTCGCGGTCGTAGGTGGTCGTCTCCACGCCGAAGCGGATCAGCGCGCGGTAGGCCTTGCCGCTCTCGCTGAGGTATTCCGCTACGCGCGTCGCCTGCCCCAGCAGCATCGGCAGCACGCCCGTGGCGGCGGGGTCGAGCGTGCCCGCATGCCCCACGCGCTTCTGGCGTGTCAGTCGCCGCACGCGCGCCACGACATCGTGCGAGGTCAGCCCATCGCCCTTGTCGATGACGAAGATACCGTCCATGCGCGCTGCCCACCTTCTCTCGCTCTCGTTGTCTTGCGTCCCTTCCGCAGCGCATGATACCGCGTGATACCGCCTTGGGGGGCGGATCGGCTTGCGGCGATGCGTGCGCGTCGCATATCATACCCCAGCGCCAGAGCGACTGGCCGCAGACCTGAGAGAGCGTAGAGAACGCACAGAACATGAGGGATGCATTTGGCTGAGAGCATGACGACCGCCCGCGCTGCCTATCTGGGATGGGAGACGTACCACGAGCGCCTCATCGAGGCGATCAGCTCGCTGACCATCGATCAGTTGGGCTTCCGAACCGCGCCACATCTGCGCAGTGTGGGCGAGAACTGCCGCCACGTCATCGGCGCACAGGCGCGCTGGTGTCACTATGAGCTGGGGTTGGGCGGCGATGCGCTGCTCGCGCTGGGGGAGTGGGACGACAAAGGCGCGCCGGAGCGACCCGCCGCAGAGCTGGGGGAGGGGCTGCGCGCTTCGTGGGGCACGCTATGGGATGCGTTGGACGCATGGACGCTCGCCGATCTGATGCAGACGGTTCCCAATAGCGCGCCCTCGCCGGGGGAGCCAGAGAGCTTCACCCGCCAGTGGGTCATCTGGCATCTGATCGAGCACGAGCTGCACCACGGCGGCGAGATTTCGCTGATCCTCGGCTCACACGGCCTGATGGGGCTGGACATTTGACGAGCGACGGGGCGAGCACGGATGGTCATGTCGCGCCGCCCCGAACCGTCAGCCACTCCGCGGCAGGCTTCAGCGTCCATTGGCTACAATACCAATTCGGGGACGCGCTGATGGAGCCAGAGGAGTAGGCATGACGACGGGCGCAGGCGATGTGAGCGAGCGAGGCGGCGCGCTGGGCGCCCTCGGGCGCTTCGGCCAGACGCGGCGGGGCGCGCTGCTGACGCTGGTGGTGGCCAATGCGCTGTGGGCTGGCACCTACACCGCAGGCAAAATCGCCCTGCGCGACCTCAACCCAGTCGAGTTGAATGCCCTGCGCTTCCTGATTGCCGGGCTGGTGTTGTCGCCCGCGCTGCTGCGAGGCTGGCGCAACATCCCGCACGACCGCCGCTCGCTGCTGACGCTGGCGGGGCTGGCGCTACTGGGATTCGTGGCCAACAAGGCCTTTGAATACTTTGGGCTGGCGCTCTCCACCGCTTCCGATGTGGCGCTGCTGATCTCCACCGAATCGCTCTTCACGGCGCTGCTCTCATGGACGCTGCTACGCGAGAAGGCGACGGCGACACGTGTAGCGGCGCTGGGCGTGGGCATGGTGGGCGTCTACCTGATCGTCGAGCGCGGATTCATGCCCAGCCTGGGCGGCGCGGCGGGCGGCGGGCGCATCCTGGGCGATCTGCTGGTGATCTTCTCGCTGCTGCTCGAATCGGGGTATACCATCCTGGGCAAGCGTGCGCTGACGCAGGCGTCGCCGCTGCTCTTCGTCGCCGCCACGCTGACGGGCAGCCTGGCGGTGTGGATTCCGGCGGGCGCCGTCTCGGTGGTGAAGCTGGGCATGCCGCACCTCTCGCTGGCGGGCTGGCTGGGCGTGGGCTATATGGCGCTGGTAGCGACGGTGCTGGGCTACTGGCTGTGGTTCCGCGCGCTGGCCGTGGTGGACGCCTCGACCGCCGCGCCGATGCTCTTCATCCAGCCGCTGCTGGGCGCGGCGCTGGGGGTCTGGCTGCTGGGCGATACGCTCACCTGGGCGACGTGGCTGGGCGGCGGGCTGATCTTCGCCAGCCTGCTGCTGGTGATGCGCCAGGAGCGCCCGCGCCGCGGCGCTGCCAGCAAGCCCAGCCTCGGCGAGACGCTGGTGGAGCTGGGGGAGTCGGCGCCGTAACGTGTGAGCTGAGATCAGGCGGGCGCCCCCCAACTTTGTACTCCTTTCTTCATGTCATGAGAAAACGCCGCCTGGCGTTCGAGGTCAATGCAATATGTATGTAGCGACGGCGCAGGTGACGATTCACCTTTTCGAGAGCAATTCGCTGAAGGACAAGCGGCAGGTGACGCGCTC
>DATBTW010000056.1:0-2045 GCA_036559055.1 Ktedonobacterales bacterium | reverse complement strand
GCCAGCCCGAACACGGAGGCGGCGCCGCGCTCGACGCTAACTGCGGCGCTGCTACCGCGCTGGATGGCGGTCGCGGCGTTCGCGCCATGCGTCGGCAGCGCAGGGAGCGATCCACTGGCGTCGTTGCCGACCGGGCAGCGGGTGACCATCGCGGGCGTGAGCGCGCCTATCGAGGTCGCGGCGTTCGGCGGCGCGGGGCAGGTGAGCTATTACGCCAGCGTGACGCTGCACGGCTACATCTACGTTTTCACGCTGCACGACGCCTCGGATCCGCAGGCGCAGCAGGATATGTCCGACTTTCTCATCTTCATGCGCTCGTTCAGATATGTAAGCTAGAGTGAGGCGTGGCTGCCTGGAGTCCGGGGCGCCGCAGTGATATGCTACGCCCATAGCAGCAGTAAGGGAGGCGCCCCATGAGCAAATCAACAACCAAACCCGACCATAGCTCTTCTCAGATGGAGGATCAACGTCGTCAGTCGCAGATCGAACGCAATCAGGCTGTGATCGCGCTGCTCAACGCATGGGAGCAGGAAGACCCTGAGGAGCAACGCGAGACGCTCGATCTGCTCATGCGCACGCTCGATGAGGATCGTCCCTCGTCCCGCAAGCTCTTCGAGCAATAGTCTGGCGACACACATATGATTGTGCTGCTCGATGCTGGGCCACTTGGCCTTGTGACGAATCCGCGAGCGACTCATGAGAGTTTGCGATGTAAGCAATGGATGGTGGATCTGCTGTCACAGGGCGCGCAGATGCTGGTTCCTGAAATCACTGACTATGAGGTGCGCAGAGAGCTCATCCGCGCAGGGCGCACTCGAGGCATCACGCATCTCGATCAGCTCAAGACGACCGCAGGTTATCTGTCCATTACGACTCAGGCTATGCTGCTCGCCGCAGAATTGTGGGCGCAAGCGCGTCGCCAGGGCCAGCCAACAGCGCCCGATCTCGCACTTGACGCTGACGTCATTCTCGCGGCTCAGGCGCAACTCCTCGCGCGACAGCAACCAGAACCTGTGGTGATCGCCACGACCAACGTTGGGCATCTTGCGCGCTTCGTACCTGCCAGGCTTTGGCGGGAGATCACCTCAACAACTCCATGAGGAATGGCCAAGTGAAGCATCCGCGCATGTCGCGCGCGCTGGCGCTGTTGGGCGCCGCGTTGCTGCTCGCCTCCATCGTCGCGCCGTGGCTGACGCTCTACAACATCTGGGCGCGGCCAGAGGATCAGTGGCTCAGCCCGGCCAGCGTACTCTGGTATGCGCTGCGGTCTACGCCTTACTCGATGAACGGCGCCGAGGTCGTGACGATGAGCCTGATCTACATCGGCGTGACGCTGGCGTTTGTGGTTGCGGTGGCCGCGCTCACCCGCGCGTCGCAGCGCCCCGGCAAGCGGTTCGCCACAGCGGCGCTCGTCGTGGTCATCGCCATGATCCCCTACTTCATCATCACGTCGCTGTCCACGCTGTTCATCCAATTCGCGCTGGAGATGAGCGATGGCGGCGGCTTCAGCGGCGAGACACTCAGCGTCGGCGCCGCCTGTGTCGTCCTCGGCGGGCTGTGCGCCATCATTGGGCTGACCGACATGTCGCGCTAGCGCCACCTCACTCTGCCCACGCTAAGCCTCGGTCGCGACTGGCTCCTGGCGCGCGAAGGCGATCTGTGTGAGCGCCAGCGCCGCGACGATGATGATGATGGTGGCGATGATGGGCTGCGCGAGTTGCTGCGGCGCTTGGCCCAGCGCCAACGCCTGCGCCGGATCATTCAGGCCATTGGGGGTGCTGGGGAGCAGCCGCGATGAAATACCCAGCAGCGCCAGGATCAGCCAGCCAGCGAAGCCCAGCACGGCGGCGGCCACCGTCGAGCGGGTCAGCGCGCTCGCCAGGAAGGTTAGCGCCAGGAAGGCCGTCAGCCCCAGCCCGATCAGCAGCGCCATTTGGGTGAAGCGCAGCGCCGAGAGGCTGCCAAAGTAGTAGACGGTGTAGCCATACGCCGTCACTGTCGCCACCAGCATCCCCAGCCAGAGCGTGAGGAGCAGCGCGGTGAAC
>DATBTW010000055.1:0-2355 GCA_036559055.1 Ktedonobacterales bacterium | reverse complement strand
ACGCTGCCCCCGATCTCCTCGTGCGGGCCGTCGAGCGCCGCCTCACGACCTTGCTGGCCAGCCCCGACATTCTGGAGCCAGAGGATCGCATCCCCTGGGCCAAACACTACCGCCCGCACCTGCTGACCGTCGCGCCGAGCCACCGCTTCTCACTGCTGGCGCTGATCTGGGCGCCGGGACAGGTCACGCCGATCCACGATCACATCTGCTGGTGCGTGGTGGGCGTGCTGGAGGGGCGCGAGCGCGAGCAGCGCTTCAGCCTGCGCCAGAACAGCGACGGGCAGCGCTGGCTGGCGACGGCCACCGATGTCGTGGTCATGCCCGGCGAGGTCTCGCGCCTGACGCCGCCGGAGGAGAACATCCATCAGGTGCGCAACGCTGGCGCCGACCTGGCCATCTCGCTGCACGTCTACGGCGCCGATATCAGCGTCTGCGGCTCCAGCGTCAACCAGTGCTTCGACGAGTTGCCCATCCGCAAGGAAGCCGCGACGCCGCATGCCGCCGTGAGCTGGCGCGGCTCCTGACTTGCTCGGCGCCAGCCCTTGACGCGGCCCGCTGGCGCATGATAGGTGTGTAGGAGAACAACCGAATACAGAACCGACCGCAACGGGAGCTTGGGGCGCCAGGCTGAGAGGGTGGCTACCGAACCGCCACCGACCGACGGAACCTGATCTGGGTAATGCCAGCGCAGGGATGACGCTTCCGACCGCTGGGAACGCCGGAGGGAGCAGGCAGTTTGGGGCGCTGGCATGAATCGCCAGCGCCTTCTCTTTTTTTCGGAGGATGAAGGCCGCTGGCGCTCGACGACGAATTGACGATTGGAGCGCGCCCATGGCCAACCTCTCCACTACACAGCGACCCGCAGGCGAGACGCCCGCCGAGGCCGCGCCTCTGCTGACGGTGCGCGGCGTCTCGAAGCGCTACGCCAGCGGGCATGGCGCGCGCGAGCGCTCGCTACTGGCGCTGGACAATATCAGCCTGGAGGTGGCGCGCGGCGAGTTCGTGGCGCTGGTTGGGCCGAGCGGCTGCGGCAAGAGCACGCTGCTCTCCATCATCGCCGGACTGGAGGACGCCACCAGCGGCGAGATCGCGCTGCGCGGCGATGCGCAGACGTCGCGGCTGGGCCAGGTGGGCTACATGCCCCAGCGCGATCTGCTGCTGCCCTGGCGCGATGCGCTCGGCAACGCCATCGCCGGGCTGCGCGTGCAGGGCGTCCCGCGCGCCGAGGCCGAGGTTCGCGCCCGCGCACTCTTCGCTGACTTCGGGCTGAGCGGCTTCGAGCGCGCCTATCCCCCGGCGCTCTCTGGTGGCATGCGCCAGCGCGTCGCCTTCGCCCGCACCGCGCTCGTCACGCGCGATCTGATGCTGCTCGACGAGCCATTCGGCGCGCTCGACGCCCTCACTCGCGCGGCGTTGCAACGCTGGCTGGGCGGTGCGCTCACAGGCATGGGCGCCACCTGCCTGCTCGTCACGCACGACGTGGAGGAGGCGCTGACACTGGCCGACCGCATCTACGTCCTTTCACCGCGCCCCGGCCAGGTGCGGCTGGAGCGCCGTGTTCCGGCGCCGCGCCCGCGCACGCAGGCCGACCTCGCCCAACCCGCCATGGCCGCCCTGAAGGCCGAGCTGCTCGATGCGCTGCTCGATGCCAGCGCGTTCCCCGACGCCGCAGCCGCCGTGCCCACTAATCAATGGGAAGGGGGCGCCCGATGAAATCCGCGCAGATGCTCCAGCGTGACGAGCCGCCCGACCTGACGACCGAGGGCGCGACGCAGGCGCTGAAGGTCGCGCCCATCATGAGCGGGCTGTGGCTCAGCATCGCGGTGCGGCGCTCGCTGCGCTCGCTGGCGGGCGCCTGGCCCAGCCTCATCGCACTGGTGGCGCTGCTGCTGCTCTGGCAGGGCTATGTGATCGTCTCCGGCGTCGATCAGCAATTGCTGCCCACGCCAGGCGCCGTCTGGAACGCGCTGGGGGCGCAGCGTGAGGCGCTGTGGGAGAACACGCTGGTGACACTGTGGGAGACCGTCCTCGGCTTCGCGGTGGCGCTGGCCACGGGCATTGCATGCGGCGTAGCGATCGACCTCTCGCCATGGTTGCGGCGGGCGCTCTACCCGCTGCTGGTGGCGACACAAGCCATCCCACTGATTGCGCTGGCGCCGCTGCTGGTGCTGTGGTTTGGCTCCGGCATGACCTCGAAGGCGATTGTCGTCACGTTGATGTGCTTCTTCCCTATCGTGGTGGCGCTGGCCGATGGTCTGCGCAGCGCCGACCCTGATCTACTCAAGCTCTTCCGCTCGTTCGGCGCGGGACCGCTGCGGGTCTTCTGGTCGGCGCGGCTGCCCGGTGCGCTGCCAT
>DATBTW010000054.1:0-26836 GCA_036559055.1 Ktedonobacterales bacterium | reverse complement strand
GGCCTGTGGATGAGCGATGACGATCCGCATCTGTGGTGGACGGGTCGCTTGCCCCAATCGCTCAGCATCCAGGTTGTGAACGAGCTGCGCCAACCATCTCTCTGGGTTAGAAGTGAGGTAGACCGAACATCATGGAGCGTGAGATTCAGGACTATGTTCAGACCCTCGCTTCGCAAAAGAAATCCAGCGAGAATACGCTCGGCGCCTATCGAACCGATCTCCGGCAGCTCGTCAGCTTTGTGAGCGAGAGCGGTGCGCAGTCATGGGATGCCGTGACGCCTGATCTGCTCGCCGGATTCATCGAAGAGCTGAAACGTCGGCAGTATGCGACCACCTCCATCGCGCGCAAGATCGCGGCGATCAAGTCGTTCTTCCATTACCTGCGCGCCACCGACGCCATAAGCACTGAGCCGACCAGCAAGCTAGGCACGCCGCGTGTCGAAAAGTATATGCCTGCCGCGCTTTCCCACGATGAGGTCGAGCGCCTGCTGGCCGCCGTCACGACCGATACGCCAGCCGGGCAGCGCGACCACGCCATGCTGCAGTGCCTCTATGCTACGGGCATGCGCGTGACCGAGCTGGTGATGACTGACGTATCGGATCTCGATCTGGCGCGCGGGCATATCCGATGCAGCGGCCGCAACGGGCGTGAGCGGTTATTGCCGCTGCGTCCGGTCGCGCAGCATGCGCTAGCGGAATACATCAACGATGGGCGGCGGGCGCTCATTCACAATGCCGCCGAGCCGAGCCTGTTCGTCAACCATCACGGGCAGCGGCTCACCCGCCAGGGCTTCTGGCTCATCATGAAGGGCTACGCGAAGGCGGCGGGCATCTCGCGCATCACGCCGCATACCCTGCGGCACTCCTTCGCGCTGGAGATGCTGGGACGTGGTGTCGAGTTGCGCACCGTGCAGGAGCTGCTGGGCCATGCCAACATCTCCACCACCCAGATTTACAGCCATCTTCAGCAGGCTCGCGCTTCCTCCATCGAATCGGTGCTGGATGACATCGAGGCGCTGCAAGAAAGCTCGCTGCGCGCCAGCGACAAGCGCGTCCCCGCCGCGCCGACGACCGCCGTGCAGCGCTAGCCGGCGCTCACGGTGGCGCTGGAATCCAGTTTGTAGCTCCACTTTGAGGTGCTTGCGAATGCCTCGATATCGTAGCTACCCGCTGGCTTTTGCGGCGCCGTGAGGGTCCAGGTGGCGGCTCCGGAGCTGTCGGTGGTCCGCGCGGGCGGCCAGGACGACAAGAGCGCCGGACTTCCATCTGTGGGTGCGCGCAGGATGCAGGGTAGACCGGAGATGGGCGTGTGGGTATCGGGGCTGAAGGCGTGTACGGTGATAGTGATCTGTTCGCCTGGTTTCATGGCCTTGGGGCTGATGTCCACGCTCAGCAGGAACTGCCCAGCGGTGGTTGGAACGGTCGCTGTGCCGGTCACGCCGGTGATGGGGACAGGCGTGCTGGTATTCGATGCGGTGGCGTTGGGTGTCCGCGTGTTGGTGAGGTGAAGCTGAGCGCCTGACTGCGTGCGGACGACCAGCAGGTGGGTGAGGAACCCAGTCAGGACACCCAGGAGCGCCACCAGGGCAAGAAGGACGAGGATCAATCCCGTGGGGCTGGATGCTCGCCGCGTCTGCTTGTAACTCATGCCACCTGCGATCATGCGATGCTGATGGCGTCGTGATGGGCATCTCTCCCCTGCCCGCGGACGCCGCCAGGGCGCGCTCGCGCCAAACGTTATTCTAGGCCAGCCGCCGCCGCTACCGCAACGCTCGTATGCCCATTCGGCCAGCGCGACGCGCGAGTCTCACGTCGTGGGATGCGCGCGCTCGAAGTCTTTGAGCATGACTTCCGACTCACTCAAGAGCACTGCGCTGGTGTCGATGATGCGCGTCTCGGGCGCCAACAGCGCCGGGCCGCGTCGTACGCTGGCCAGGTTCGCTAGCCCCGCGTCGCGCAGCAGCCACTCCGCCAGTAGCACGTAGCCCGCCCAGTCGCGCTGGTTATCGGTGCGCTCCCACACCGGGACGCCGTAGCGGAACGCCTGCTCGAAATACTCGTGGCCGCGAATGGCGAAGGGCAGCAGCTTGCCCTCCAGCGACTCGCCCTCGATCTCACCCGCCTGGCGGATGGCCTGCACGACCTCGATCAGTCGTTTGCTTTTCGTTTCGACGCGCGTCAGCAGCAATCCGCCCAGCTCGATGGGCCGTCCACTCTCGCGCACGCGCGTCAGCAGCCGCAGTGTGGCGGCCGCTCCTTCCAACGCGGGGGCCTCCGGCGCCATCGGCATGATGACGCTATCGGTCGCCGCCAGCGCGGTGGTCATCAGTGGACCGCCATCGGAGGGGAAGTCGATCAACGCGATGTCAATCTCTGCGGCGAGTGAGTCGATCAGCCCGGCAAGGGTGCGCTCAGATTGCAGAAACGATGCCGCTTCGCCCAGCAGATCATCCCATGGCAGCGCTAGCAGCGCGCCGCCCGACCAGCTCGGCTGAGATTGCAGGCGCACGGGCAGCGACGCCGCCTGAAGCGCCGCGTGCGCCAGCTCGGCGTCAGGTGTGACGCTGGCAGGAAACTCATGCAAGGTGAGGAACGTGGCGGACAGTTCGCCGTGTGTGGACGACGGCCACAGGTCGCGGAGTGAGCCGGTGGTGGTGCCGGGTTGCGCCAGATCGATGACGAGCGTACGAGCGCCGTAGAGCGCACAGAGCCGAGCGAGTGTCGAGACGGTCGTAGACTTTCCCTGGCCGCCCTTCCGTATGGCGACTCCGTACACTTTCGGCATGCGCTGCTGACCGCTCCTCCCTGATGGTGTCTGACATTCTCTTGTGTACTATGGCAGCGCGCCTGCTCTCTGTCAAGCGAACTCTGACCGATGGGCCTTGCGACGCGCTGTTGTGTTTCGGCGGCTACCTTTGCTCCGCTCCAGCCGCTATAATGGGCGCGAGCGGGCTGCCGTGCGGGCGCCACAGGCAATCTCTGGGAAAGAGGCTGGCGAATGGCTGATGATGCGGATGTAATCATCGTGGGGGCCGGTCTGGCCGGGCTGGTGGCCGCTGGCGAGCTGGCGCGCGCCAGTAAGCATGTCATCATCGTCGAGCAGGAGCCAGCGCAGAGCCTGGGCGGTCAGGCGTTCTGGTCGTTCGGTGGCCTGTTTCTGGTCGATTCGCCCGAGCAACGTCGCATGGGCATCCACGATTCTTATGATTTGGCCCTGCAAGACTGGATGGGCGCCGCAGCATTCGACCGTCCCGAAGATGCGTGGCCGCGTAAATGGGCGGAGGCGTATCTGGCGTTCGCGGCTGGCGAGAAGCGCGCCTGGCTGCACGCGATGGGCATGCGCTGGTTTCCGGTGGTCGGCTGGGCCGAACGCGGCGGCTATGGGGCGCTGGGCCACGGGAACTCCGTGCCGCGCTTCCATGTCACCTGGGGCACTGGGCCAGGCGTGCTGGAGCCATTCATCCGTCAGGCGCGCGCGGCTGAGAAGCGCGGCCTCATCAACTTTCGCTTTCGCCATCGCGTCAACGAGCTGACAATGACGGGCGGCGCTGTCGATGGCGTGCGCGGCGATGTGCTGGAGCGGAGCGACATTCAGCGCGGGCAGGCCAGTTCGCGCGTGGCCGTCGGCGACTTCGCGCTGCGGGCGCAGGCGGTCATCGTGACGGCGGGCGGCATCGGCGCGAATCACGAACTGGTGCGGCAGAACTGGCCAGCGCGGCTGGGTACGCCCCCCGCGCACATGATCTCTGGTGTGCCAGAGCATGTGGATGGCCGCATGCTGGGCATCACCGCCGCCACAGGCGCCCGTATCATCAACCCTGACCGCATGTGGCACTATACCGAGGGCATCCAGAACTGGAATCCAATCTGGCGCGATCACGGCATCCGCATACTGCCAGGGCCGTCGTCGCTGTGGCTCGACGCGCGCGGCCAGCGGCTACCCGTCCCGCTCTTTCCTGGCTTCGACACGCTCGGCACGCTGGGCTATCTGCGCCGCACAGGCCACGACTATAGCTGGTTCATCCTGACACAGCGGATCATCAGGAAAGAGTTTGCGCTCTCCGGATCGGAGCAGAATCCCGACCTTACCAATAAGAGCTGGCTCCAGGTGCTGAGGCGCGCGGTGGGCAGCAAGGCGACTGGCCCGGTCGAGGCGTTCAAGGCGCGCGGCGCAGATTTCGTCGTTACCGACTCGCTGGCGGAACTGGTACGCGGCATGAACGCTCTGACCAACGAGCCGCTGCTGGACGAAATGGAGGTCGAGCGCGTCGTGCGAGCGCGTGACCGCGAACTGGCCAATCCCTTCACAAAGGACACGCAGATCACGCACATCCACGGCGCGCGGCGCTATCTCGGAGACCGGCTCATCCGCACCGCGAAGCCGCATCGGCTGCTCGATCCGCAGGCGGGACCGCTGATTGCCGTGCGACTGCACATCCTGACGCGCAAGACGTTAGGCGGGCTGGAAACCGACCTCTCTGGCCGCGCGCTGGGAGCCGATGGCCAGCCGATTCCGGGGCTATATGCGGCGGGCGAGATCGCGGGCTTCGGCGGCGGTGGCATGCACGGGTACAGCGCGCTAGAGGGGACGTTCCTGGGCGGTTGCATCTTCTCCGGGCGCGTGGCGGGCCAAGCCGCCGCTGCCGCCACTGTCTAGCGCGGGCGGCGATTGGAGCGCCTCTCTGGCGAGTCGGCGAAAAGTTCACCTGGCCGCAGACGTCAGATAGCATGTCGGCGCGGCGCAGGGCTGCGGAGACGACACCATGCCACGACCTTCGGTCGAGATGTTATAGTTGTGGCGTGAGACCAACAC
This sequence comes from Ktedonobacterales bacterium, assembly GCA_036559055.1. GTDB lineage: Bacteria > Chloroflexota > Ktedonobacteria > Ktedonobacterales > JADMIN01 > JAKAIY01. Next base: position 22,023 of record DATBTW010000054.1, on the reverse strand, counting down.
TCCCCTACTGGAGAAGACTCTATTCCCTATGTTGCTATCGCTTGAGATGATGGCCTATTCGCTGCTCGCATCGCCCCGCCCTGCCGATTGGCAAACAATGCTGGGGATCATCAGCGTTGGCGCTGTGGCGCTGCTGATCCTGGCGCTAGTTCTGGTGGCAAGCTGGCGGGGTGTACGCCTCGCCGCGCTGGCGGATCGCGTCGTCGTCTATGGCATCCTGGCGGCGTTGTTACTGAGCATGTATGTCGGCGCGAGTCTCTTCTTTACCAGCGTCATCCCGACACGCCAATCCTATGCCTATGAGGCCGCCGCTGCCCTGATGGCGGTCTTTGTCGCCGTGACATATGCGCCTGTCAGCAGGTTAGTACAGCGTTTCGTCGATACGGCGCTCTATCGTGACTACTACGACTACGAGGCCACGCTCCAGACCTTCAGTCGGCGGCTGGCGGCGACCTACGATCATGAGACGCTGGAGCAGACGTTGCTGGATGGCCTGATGGAGACACTGAATCTGCGCGCCATCGCCTTCGTGCCACTGCCAGAGGGGCTTGATCTGCAAGTGTTGCGCATGCTCGGCCCTGACGATCTGCGCGCGCGCGGGACATATGCGACAAGCGAGGGGCGCGTGGCGTTGCTGCGCCAGCTCAGCCAGCTCGATCAGACCCCGCGCCGCATGCCGTCGGGTGCGCCGCTGACACTGCACCCGTGGCGGGGCTGCGCCGCGCTGGTCTACATCGGCTCCGGGCAGCAGGCGGGAGCGTCGGCACTGCTGATTGTCGGGCCGAAGAAGCCGGGTGGGCCGCTGCGGCGCGAGGATGTGGCACTCTTGCAGACCATCGCGCATCAGGCGGCGACGGCGCTGTCGAACGCGCAGTTGGTGAGCGGGCTGCGCATCTCGCTCCAGCAGGTGCAGATCTCGACACAGCAAGCTGCCGTGGCCCGCGCCGAGCAGGAGCTGCTGGCGCGCGAGCTGGTCAACGCCGACGAGCGCCAGCGCGCCTCGCTGGCGCGCGAGCTGCACGATGACGCTTTGCAGGAGGTGCTCTACCTCATCCGCCACTCGCAGCTAGCCGTGCGCCTGGCCGACGCCTTCGAGCGCAGCGCCGAGAACATGCCGACGGAGGCTGATCGTGGCGGCTCGCCCGGCGATAGCCTCAGCCAGCTCGCGCCCACTTCGGCGCGTTTGCGGCGCGAGCTGCATGAGCTGGCCGAGCGCTCCGAGATTGTCGAGAAGAAGCTGCGCGCACTCTGCCTGGGGCTGTACCCGGACATGCTCCACTCCCTCGGCCTGACTCCCGCGCTCGACGACCTGGCGGAGCAGATGAATTCGCTGGCGCTCATGACCATCACCGTGGAGTATGATGAGCAGGTCATCAAACTCGCCGAGCAGTTGGAGCCGCAGGTGGCGCTGCACCTCTATCGCATCGCGCAGGAGGGGCTGTCGAACGCGCACAAGCATGGCCGGGCCAGCGCCGCGACGGTGCAAATGACGGTGCTGGAATCGCCCAATGAGGCGGCGTGGTGGTCGGATCGTTGGTCGTGGGTGCGATTGCAAGTGCGCGACAACGGCTGCGGCATCGCGCTGCCGGTGGACATCGGCGCGTCGTTGCGCGATGGCCACCTGGGGCTGGCCAGCATGCGCGAGCGCGCCCAACTGATCGGTGGTCAACTGGTCTTCGATCACGCGGCGGAGGGCGGCGCTCAGGTGACGGTGATCGCTCCCATCGCGCGGGTGCTGCGCACCATCCCGCTGGCTCCGGCGCTGACGTAGGTGTAGAGGGCGCGCACGGCGACCATACATGGGGGATGTGATGTCACAGGCGAGCCAGACGATTCCGCAGCCCAAGATTCGGGTACTGCTGGTCGATGACCATACCGTCATGCGCGCAGGCACGCGCCGTATTCTGGAGGATGAATCGGACATCGAGGTAGTGGGCGAGGCAGGCGAAGGCGCCGAGGCGCTGCGGCTGATCGATGAGCTGGTTCCCGATCTCATCGCGCTGGACATCGGCATGCCGGGCATGGATGGCATCCGCATGTGCCAGGCGCTCAGCGGACGGAGCGATGCGCCGCGCATCCTCGTGCTGACAGGGCACGACAAAGAAGGCTACGTGCGGGCGCTGCACCAGCTTGGCGTGCAGGGCTATCTGCTGAAGTCGGCGGGGCCGGATGAGTTGGTGGACGCTATTCGCACGATCCACGCCGGCAGGGAAGTCTTCTCGCCCAGCATCGCGCGCTTCCTGCGGCAGGACAGCGCTGCGGGCGCGCCGCGCCTGACGCGCAAAGAGCGCGAGATGCTGGTGGCTGTCTCGCAGGGGCGCAAGAACCATGAGATTGCAGCCGAGCAGTCCATCTCGCTCAATACGGTCGAGTTCCACATGCGCAATCTGTTCCTCAAGCTGGGCGCCACGTCGCGCGCCGACGCCGTGATGCGCGCTCAGCGCCTCGGCTGGGTCGACCTGCCCGACACAGCGGAGTAGGCGACATCGGCGACAGGCGCTCGCCATGCCCTGCTATACTCAGGAAAGTGTCGCAGCGCAGCGCTGGCGCAGCGTTCGGGGTTGGCCGACGCGCCAGACGCGCACGATGCTTTGAGGAGTCTCGCAGTGCGCCGCTTCATCGCCTCTCATACCCTCGATCTCGGCCTGTGCTTCGTAGCGCTGGTCTGGGGCGCGTCCCCCACGGTCTTCAAATTCGCGCTGGCCGAGGTTGATCCGCTGACGTTTGTTATTATGCGCTTCGTGCTGCTCAGCCTGGTCTCGGTGGCCGTGCTGCTGCTCTACGCGCACAACCATCCCCACATCCGTCCGTTTCGTGTGCGCCGCGCCGATCTGCTCCCGCTGGTCGCCTCTGGTCTGGCGGGCTATGGCATCTATCAGTTGTTCTACATCGAAGGGCTGAATAACACGACGGCGTTTGCCACCTCGCTGCTCGGTTCGACCATGCCACTGTGGTCGGTTGTCTTGCTTGCGGCGCTACGCATCGAGCGCATCCGTAGATGGCAGTGGGTCGGCATCTTCATCAGCATGGTCGGCGTGGTGTGGTTTCTGCTTGCCCACGCCCCCAGCAGCGAGCACACCGTCGGCCACACGCTGACGCCGCAGAGCATGATCCTGGGCGACATCCTGCTGTGTGTTGGCTCCGGACTGTTCTCCATCTACGGCATCGTGAATAAGCGGCTGACGACACGCTACAGCCCGCCAGAGTTGATGTGCTATACCCTGCTGATCGGCACGCTGGCGCTGTCGCCATTTGGCGTCGTCTCGTTCGCGCGCCAGGACTGGTCAAAGGTGACGTGGGCGCTGTGGGTGATTCTGCCGTACTCGGTCATCTTCCCCATCTATCTCACCTACTCGATCTGGAACTGGGCAATTGGCAAGCGCGGCGTGGGCTACGTAACGCTCTACAGCTACGCGGTTCCTGTGCTGGGTGGGATCGTCGCTATCATCGTGCTACACGAGCAAACGAGCGCCTGGCAGTGGCTCGCGGGCGCAGTGGTGGTGGGCGGGATGCTGCTGGCGCGCTGGGCCATCACGCGGGGAGCGCCTGTCGCCGAGCCAACGGAGTTGGACACCGAGCAGCGAGCCGCCCGCGAAGTGGTTGGCTAGCCGCTGGCTCCCGCATTGACCACCGCTTGCCAGGCGGCGACGATGCCCGCATAGAGCGCCTCTTCCTCGGCGGGCGCGACGGTACGCAGGTCGAGCAGCGTCTGGTCGCGCAGCACACGCGCGATGATGGGCGGATCGCCGTGGCGCAGCGCGTCGGCCAGGCGGGCGGCGTCCAGACCTGCGCCGGAGCCGTGCGCGGGCAGGGCGCAGAGCGCGGTGGGCAGCGTCTCGCCGGGCAGCGAGCCGCCGCCAACAGTTGATTCACCCGCGATGACCTCAGCATCGACGCCCGCCGCCCGGAGGCGCTGCGCCAGCTGCTCGGCCCGCGCGGCGATCTGTTCGCGAGTCTGCGCGACAGCACGCCAGACGGGCAGCTCCTCGGCATACGTCTCATCGGCGTAGGCGCGCAGCGTGGCCTCGAGGGCCGCCAGCGTGAGCTTGTCGATGCGTACAGCGCGCATGAGTGGATGGCGCTCGATACGCGCGATGACCGCTCGCGTGCCGATCAGCGCGCCCGCCTGTGGGCCGCCCAGCAGCTTATCGCCAGAGAAGCAGATGAGGTCAGCGCCCGCGCGCACACTCTCGGCAATGGTTGGCTCGTGGCCCAGCCCAAACCGCTCGGTGGCTGGCAGCGCGCCGCTGCCCAGATCGTGCATCAGCAGCAGGCCGCGCTCGTGGGCCAGGGAGGCGAGATCGGCCAGCGTGGGCGACTCCGTGAAGCCTATGATGCGGAAGTTGCTGGGGTGGACACAGAGAATCAGCGCCGTATCGGGGGTGATGGCCGCCGCGTAGTCGTCCAGCCGGACGCGATTGGTCGTGCCCACCTCGACCAGCCGTGCGCCGCTCTGCGCCATCACATCCGGGACGCGGAAGCCGCCGCCGATCTCGACCAACTCACCGCGCGCGATGATGACCTCGCGCCCTGCCGCCAGCGCCGCGAGCGCCACCAGCGTGGCGGCGGCGTTGTTGTTGACAACCAGCGCATCCTCGGCGCCCGTCAACTCGCGCAGCATGGCGCGCGTGTGGCGATGGCGCGAGCCACGCGCGCCCACCTCCAGATCGAACTCCAGGTTAGAGTAGCCACGCGCGACGGCGGTCATCTGCTCGATGGCACGCTGGCTGAGTGGCGCGCGCCCCAGATTGGTGTTGACGATGACCCCCGTGGCGTTGATGACCGGGCGCAGGTTGGGTTGCTCCTGGAGCGCCAGCGCACGTAGCATGCGCTCGCGCAGCGCGCTCTCCGCGGGAGCGTCTGCGCCCTGGCGAATCTCCTCGCGTGTGGCGGCGAGAGTGGCGCGGATAGCGCGCACCAGCGCGGCATGGGCGACGGGCGATCCGCCATCGCGCGCGAGGCGCCCTTCCAGCGCCAGCCGCGCCTCTTCGACGGAGGGCAGCGCGCGAAGGGCCGTCTGCGTGGCGTCTCCATTGGGCGAGGCGCCAGCCGCGCCTGAGGATGTGGATCGCTGGACGCCGCGAGTCATCGCGCTCTCCTCTCAGCAGGCTCTCCGGGTGACGCTCTCCGCATGCTTGGGCGGCGAGTGGGCGCCGCTCATCCTGGCCTATTTTAGCGCAGCGGCGCCCGAAATTGCCCGCATCAGGGCACGAATCGGTCGAAGCTGAGAGGGAGGCGAAAGGGTCGCGGCAGGTTTGCGCCGTCTCACTGCGGTGGAGTACAATGAACCGAGACTGGCGCGGTCATCACTGCCAGCCGGACTCAGCGCAACATGGAGGAAACCCAATGGTGGAGATGTCGGTCGACAGTGTCCGCATCAGCGTTGAAAACAGCCAGAGGGTCGTCATCCTGAAAGACCGCGAGGGCGACAGATACCTGTTCATCTGGATTGCCAATCCAGAGGCGTACTCCATCGCGATGGAGTTGCAAGGTTCGACACCGCCTCGCCCCTTGACGCATGACCTGCTCAAGACTGTCATTGTGGAGTTGGGCGCTAAGGTAGAGCGCGTCGTCATCAACGACCTCATTGAAGACATCTTTTACGCGCGCATTCTGATGGATGTCGATGGTCGCCATGTTGAAATCGACTCGCGTTCGAGTGATGCAATTGCGCTGGCTGTGCGTCTCAAGGCGCCGATCTTCGTCGCCGATAAGGTGATGGAATCGGCGAGCGTGACGCTCAACGCTGGTGGGGTCGCTGAGGAGACGTCGATCACGAGCGAGACGCGCGCATCTGGCTACAATCTCGACGTGTATCGCGACTTCATTCAGAACCTGGATATTCTGGACGAGCTAGATAAATGAGCCACGTGCCGGAGTTGGCGGGCGCCGTCGGGCGCGCCGACTCCAGCGCGCTGTATGCTGAGCGGTTGAGCGGGCGCGCGAGCAGGAGGGGATCGTGAAGGGACAGGAGCGCATCTTACGCGAGCGGTTCGCGCAGGTGGCCTGCCAAAGCTGCGGCGTCGATCACCTGCAAGATGACATGCTGGTGCTGGCGCAACGAGGGTCGCGGTGGCTGGTGCTGCTCACCTGCCACCAATGCAAACATCGCGGCATCTTCGTCGCGTCGTTCCCGCATCCTTCCTCGCGCGCCGAGCGGCTGGACGCTCTGGATAGCCTGGATAGCTTCGATCTTTCCGCTCCCGCTGATCCGCTCGCGCCATCGCTGCCCGACCTCTGGGCGCCTCCAACCGACACACCCGCGAACATTGCCGACGCCAGACGCTTCTCAACGCCTCACGACGATTCCCCCATCACCGCCGCCGATGTGGCGAGCATCCGACTCTTCCTCGACGGCTTCAATGGCGACTTCCATGCGCTCTTTGGCTCCGCGGATGGGCCATCCTCGCGCTGAGTTGCGCCTTCCCGCTAGCCTTCGACGCGAAACGCGATATAGCCTGTCTCGGTGTCAGCGATCAGCGTGTCGTGTGGCAGCCGTGCGATGGCGCGTGTGACCGCCAGATCGCCCACCGCGCCAGAGACATTGCCCGCGAAGGCCAGCAGCAGCCAGGCCGCCACATCGGGCGCGAGCAACGCCACCACCACTGCCAGCGCGCTCAACCCGATCAATGGAGCCAGCGCGACGGTGAAATAGCCGCGCCGCAGGAAGAGTTGATTGGGCGCCGTGCAGTAGGCCGCCAGCGGCAGTTTCAGCCCGAAACGGGGCCGCCCACCCAGCGCCAGGATGACCAGCGCGTGCGCCGCCTCGTGCAGAGGAATCATCAGCAGGTAGCCGATGATGTTGACGAGCGCCAGCAATCCCAACCGCAGGATGACGGGGCCATCGCCGAGCAGTTGACCGCTATGATGCCATTGCCGCGCCAGGCCGATGACGAGAGCGTAGGCCGCCGCTGAGCCAACGAGCAGCCAGAGACTCTGGATGGCCAACTGCGGCAGCGATTCCGCCGCCAGCACATCGGAGGCGGCGATCTGCGTCAGGCGCCCTTCGCGCACGGCGCGCTGCATCTCGCGTCGGCGAGCGCCCCGCAGCAGCAGGCTGACGATGCGCGCGCTAGCTGCCTCTGGTGTGGTTGTTGGGGTGTCTGAGGGCATGAGATTGGGTGTCATGAGAATTGCCCCGACGGCCAGAGGTACGTCTCTTCGCTGGCCAACGGCTCGAACCCCAACTGCAAATAGAGGCGCTGCGCGGGATTGTCGTGCTTGACGTAGAGGCAGTATGGATCGCGTCCGGAGCGCACGATCTCGCCGCTCGCATACGCCAGCAGCGTGGTGGCGATGCCCTGGTTGCGCGCCTCGGCGACGGTATAGACCCCCATCAACGTTGGAATATCCTCCCACAGTGTCACGTAGCAGCCGCCGACGACGCGCTGCTGCCAGATGGCGATGTAATAGCGATACCAGCCCTGCTCCTGCTGACGCCAGCGGTCGCCCGCGCGCGACGCGACCATGCGCTCATCTGGCTGGTCATCATCATAGAATGAGCGACGACTGCCGTGCTCGTAGGCGCGTATGGCGTCGAAGCTGGTGGCCAGCGCGATGCGCACGGCCGGGTTGGTGGCGGCGGTGATGGCGCTATGCCTGCACATCAGAATGAGCCGCTCGTCCAGGCGGAACTCGCTGGCCAGCAGCGCCGCCGGGAATTCTTCTTCGCCCGCCGCCTCTGGTGTCACCGTCCAGCGGAGGAAGTAGCCGCGTTCCTGCGCATAGTGGCGCACGCGCTCGACCACCGTTCCGGCCATGCCAGGATGCGCCATCGCGTAGCCCACCAGCAGGCGCCGACCGTCGTGCCGAAAACGCGCCGAGCCAACCGGCGCGAGATCGGGGCCGACGTCACCATAGCGGCTGACCCGCTGCGCCAGGATACGTCGCGCCAGATCACGTCGATGGTCGAGATTGGCGTCACTCTGCGCGTCGATCACGCTCTTCACTCCCGCCTCCCTGTCGGAGTCGCTGGCCGCAGAAGCCGCCGCAATACTCCCTGACGCTTCCTGACGCCGCATGTCTGAGCCTGAGGCGCCTCGCATAGTTGGCAGTGTAGTCCAGCGTGCCAGTGCGCCGCAAGTTTGGCGGCCACAGTGACATTACCGCTGCGCTTGTCTACGTGATTCTTCGGTGGCGGAGCATGCGCCGATGTGCGCATGATGGAGTCTCGGCGTAGCCTCTGCCGAGGTCATCGATGCCGAAGTCATCGCAGTGTCAGCGGAAAGAAACGAGTTCGCGTGTTAACCTTTTTTGGCGGCCTCGGCGCCATCATCCTGGTCGATCTCGCCCTCAGCGGCGACAACGCGCTGGTGATCGGCGCAGCGGCGTCTGGGCTACCCCGTCGCCGTCGGCTGATGGCGATTCTGGCGGGCGGCGGCGCGGCCATCGTGCTGCGGGTGGCGTTCTCGGCGGCGGCGACGCTGCTGCTCGTGCTGCCTCTGCTGGAGGCGATTGGCGGGCTGGCGCTGCTCGTCATCGCGGCGCGCCTGCTAATGGGCCGGGACGATCACAACGCATCAAGTGGTACGACCACGAAGGGCGGCGCCGTCAAGGAGCCGTCGTTCGGCAAGGCGCTGTTGACGATTCTGATCGCCGACGTGACCATGAGCCTCGACAATATCCTGGCAATTGGCGGACTGGCGCACGGCAGCCTGGAGCTGCTGGTGATAGGGCTGGTCATAAGCATCGCGCTACTGATGCTGGGGAGCGCAGTGGTGGCCGAGTTGATCGGTCGGCTGCCGTGGCTGCTGGATGTGGCGGCGCTGGTGCTCGGCTGGACGGCCGGCTCGATGATTCATAATGACCACATCGTCGGGCCGTATCTCTCCGGCGTGCCATACGCCAATGTCGTCATTCCGGTGATCGGCGTGCTGGTCGTGCTGGCGGTCGACATATTCGTGCGCAGGCGCGCCGCCCGCAAGCGGCAGCCGACGAGTGCGGCGACTCCAGCGCCCTCGGAGCAGTCGAACGAGTCGAACGAGACGACGGGGGTGAAGTAGCTCGACGTATGTAGCACTGACTTGCAAGGAGGCGAGCGTGGCGACGGATGACTGGTTCGCGCAGTACTACGGCGAGCACTATGCCGATTCCGTGCGCCCGGCGCTGACGGAGGTGCGCAGCGACGCGGAGGTCGCGTTCATCCTGCGCGAGACAGGGCTGCGTCCACCAGCTCGCGTGCTCGATCTGGCGTGCGGCTCAGGTCGCCATGCGCTACCCTTCGCGCGGCGCGGCTATGCCGTGACAGGGGTAGACCGCAACGCCGACTGGATCGCGCAAGCGCGAGAGGCTGCCGAGGGTCTGGACGCCACCTTCGTCGTTGGCGACATGCGCGCGCCGTTTGGCGGCCCGTATGACCTGCTCACCTCACTGTTTCATTCCTTCGGCTTTTTCAGCGACGCCGAGAATGAGGCGATGCTGGCGGGCTGGAGCGCGCGACTGAGCGACGACGGCTGGCTGGCGATGGACATCTGGAATCGCGACAACATTCTGCGCGCCTGGCAGCCGCTGTGGGAATGGGAGCCGAGCGCCAGCCTGCATGTGCGCGAGGAGCGCGCCTTCGACCCGCTCAGCGGGCGGCTGGCCATCCACTATACCTACAGCTATGCCGGTGGGGCGCGGCACATCTACGACGCCAGCTTTCGCCTATACGCCTTCACGGAGATGCGCGAGCTGCTGGGCCGCTGCGGGCTGATGGTCGCGCAGACGTATGGTTCACTGGCGGGCGATCCATTCAGCCTCGACGCGCGGCGTCTGGTCGTCTTTGCCCGCAAGCTCATATAGCCACGTATCATTCAGGCAGAGTTCAGGCCCGGCTAAGGTAGCCGCGCAGGGTGGCAAGGTCGAGCGATTGCAGCTCGCCGATGGTGGGCAGCGTGAGGTCGGGCGCGGGCGTATAGGCGTCACCAGCGTAGTGGCCCTGCAGGATGTGTACCGTCACGAAGCGGTCGGGCAGGCGGCGCTTGGTTTCGGCCAGGATGCGCGCCTTGTCATCCACCATGACATAGAAGTCCGCCGGCCAGTGCGCCATCACCTCGGCCAGATGATCCTCCTTATGGGTATAGACGACCCACTGGCCATGCACAGCCGCCGCCAGGCCGCTCAGCTCGATCTTGCGCGGCTGATAGACCGAATCGCCGTCCGAGACAATGACCGCCCTGCCCAGCGCCTCCAGATGGGCGATGGCGCCGAGCGACTGCGGGAAGAGGCGCGTCTGGAAGGGATAATCCATGATGGCGGCGCTCACGCGGTGGAGCAGGTCGTCGTCTTGCAGGATGGGGCGAAATGCGGTGAAGGTCTGCGGCAGATCGACAACACCCGCCGCCTCGCGCACATGCTCATATGTCTCCCAGAAGCGCGCTGTCATCTCGTCACCGAGCAGCGCCTTGAGCTGGGAGTCCATGTCGGCCTTGACGGCGTCGTTATCGAGCAGCGTATTATCGCAATCCAGTATGAAGACGGCGGGCGCGCGCATTGGCGCATTCCCCGTAGTCACATCCATCGAGCGTCTCTCCTCATGGCGCCTGCTGACAATGAGCGCCAGATGAGCCGGGCGCGGCGTCTCATCTGGCGCTCATTGTATCGCGTCTCGGCCCGACATGGCGTCAACGTCCGGTTTGACCACGTCAGACCACTGCGAGTTCGTCGCCTGTCTGGCGCCGAGAGCCATCGTGCGCCGTATACTGAATTGTCGATGATGGATTCCCACGCGCCGGACCAGCTGGTCGGGGCGTGGCGCTGAGTGTGGGGCAGTTGCCCGGGTGGCGCATGGCAGACGAGCAAGACCTCTACGCGATCCTCGAAGTTGACCGCACTGCAGACGATGAGGCGCTGAGGCTCGCCTATCGCCGCCTGGCCTGGCGCTATCATCCCGATGTCGCGGGGCCAGACGCGCTCGCCAAGATGCAGGTGATCAACACGGCCTATCAGACGTTGAGCGACGCCGAGCGACGCCGCGCCTATGACGCGGGACTGCGCACCGAGGCGGGCGCTCAACGCGCCGCGCATGCCAGCGCGCCGACCGAACATCGTCCCCGCGCCGGGCTGCGCGCGTTGAAGGATGCGCCGTTCTCGCTGCGTCGGCGCTTTAGCGGGCTGGATTCATCGCCGGTCGCGGCCATCGCCTTCTCCTACGACGGCGCGCTATGTGGGCTGGGACAGCTCGATGGGCGGCTGACTATCGTCTCCATGCGCGACGGCGATGTGGTGAGCGCGCTGGCCTTCGGCGCGCACGAGCGGGTGGGCGCGCTCCAGGCGCTGCGACTCTCGCCACGTGGCGCGCTGGCATGCGCGTGGGGCTTCTCGCTGGGGACGCGCGTGTGGAGCATTGCGGATGGTCGCACGCTCTGGAACACCGCTATCAGCGCGCCGTCTGGAGCCATGGACGCCATGCTCTACGATAGCTCGCCGCATGTGCGGCTGGCGGCGCCCGACGCGCCACTGGCGCTCGCTGATGAGGATCCCTTTCGCTGGGCAGATGAGGGTCGGCGCGCCACGGCGGTCTACTCGCGGCCGCTGGCAGGCGCGGTGAGCGCCGCGTGGCTGACGCCGATCCGCTGCAAGGAAGATGGCTCGCTGGGCTGGCTGCGCGAGCCACCGGACGACAACTGGCATATCCACGCGCGCATGCTCTCAACGGATGGTCGCCTGCTGCTGACCTTCTCCACGGGGCGGGTTGCCACGGTGGGCCGCGCCAACACGGTGCAACTCTGGGAGCTGGATCGCCGCACGGGCGCGCTGCGCTCGAACGGGCCGCGAGCGCTGGGGCGACTGATCGAACCCGCCGGAACCTTGCAGTTTCCCATCACCGCGACACCCGATCTGGGCTGGGCGGCCGTAGGCTCATATGCGCGCCAGGTGCGGCTGTACAACTTTCGTCAGCGAGCAAGCCGTTTTGTGGAGGTCGGTTCGCTGGCCACGGACGCCCGGCTGGCCCTCTCGGCGGACGGCTCGCGTCTGGCGCTGGCGCAGGGGACGCGCCTGCAACTCTTCGATACCGCCAGCACGGCGGGCGGCGCGCAGTTGCAGGAGTGGCAGAGCGACGCCGAGATTACCGCACTGTGCTTCGTGGAGGGGTCAGCCGGGCCGGGGCTGGGCGTTGGGCTGCGCAATGGGCTGGCCGAGGTGTGGGGCGTGCCCTGAGTGATCGCCGGGCGCCTGCTGTTCTGGCGCTGCGCAGTGTCAGGATGGTAGAGTGTCCAAAGAGGCTCCGCGCGGAAACACCCAAAGGAGAGAGGCGTGATGGCAACAGGCGCAGATGACAACGGACAGTCAAAAGGCAAGATTTTGGGGCAGTCGCGCACCCTGCGTGACGACGAGGCCGAGAACATTACCCAGATGATTCGCGAGGCGCAGCAGTCGTCGCGCCAGTTGACGATTCCCAGCGAGGATCTGGACGCGCAGGCGACGACCGAAATGCTGCCAGAGGTGGCGCAGGTCGTAGAGCAGAGCCATGTGCGCGACATCCTGGCAAAGTTCAATCGCGACTATTTGTATGGGCTGGGCCGTTTTGACGAGTACAATCGCGGGTTGCTGCTCAAGTGGGGCGATGGCTATTCGCGCCGCCACATCTGGGTGACGGTGGAGGGCGAGAACCTGGTCTTCCAGACCAGCCACGAGCGCACCTGCTCGCACCCCTACTGCGTTGAGGGTAAGCACATCCTGACGCCAGAACTGTGGCATGATCCGCGCGTGATTAATGAGGAACTGGGTGAGCAGTTCCGCCGACCCGTCTACGAGCGATCCGACGACTAGCCGAGGCGCCATCTGATGAGTGAGCCGGAAGTCTCCGATGGACCGCCGCCGCAGCCCGCGCCACGCTACGCGCTGCTGCTCGATCCCGATCTCTTCTTCGCGGTGAAGGTCGGCGCAATGCTGAAGCGCATCGGTTTCGAGACGACGACCGTGCGCCGCGCGGCGGAGTGGGCGCCGCGCGTGGGCGAGGGTCGCTACAGCCTTGCGCTGGTCAATACGGCGGCTGCGGGCGCTGGTTGGCGCGAGGCCATCGCCGCAGCGCGTGCGGCCGGGCTGCCCGTCATCGCCTACGGATCGCATGTGGATGTCGAGACGCAGGCGGAGGCGCGCGCGGCTGGCGCGACCCGTGTCATCGCGAACTCGAAGCTGGCCACCGATCTGCCCGCCATCGTCGAGCAGACCCTGCGCCGCGCGGGTGGCGCGTGAACGTCTGGTATCCGATATGCGGCAGACGACGTCTCATCAACAGCATCCAAAGCTCTCGTCACAGTGAAAGTGCAGGCATGTATGAGCGCAAACGAACAATGGCACGAGCTAGCGCAGCAGTTGCGGGTCGATAGCATCCGCAGCACGACCACGGCTGGCTCAGGGCATCCCACGTCGTCGATGTCGGCGGCTGACCTGCTGGCAGTGCTGCTGCAAGACTACCTGCGCTACGACTTCCAACAGCCCAAGGCGCCCACCAACGATCACCTGATCTTCTCGAAAGGCCATGCCGCGCCACTGCTCTACTCCGTCTACAAGGCGGCGGGAGCCATCTCCGACGGCGAGATGCTGACCCTGCGCAAGTTTGGCAGCCGCATCGAGGGACATCCTGTGCCGGTGCTGCCTTATGTCGATGTGGCGACTGGCTCGCTCGGCCAGGGGCTGCCAATCAGCGTGGGCCTGGGGCTGGCGGGCAAATATCTGGATAAGCTGCCCTATCGAATCTGGGTGGTGCTGGGCGATAGCGAGATGTCGGAGGGGTCGAACTGGGAGGCGTTTGAGCTGGGCGGCTTCTACAAGCTCAGCAACATCGTCGCCATCCTCGATATGAACCGCCTCGGTCAGCGCGGGCAGACGATGCTCGGCTGGAACGGCGACGCCTATGCCGCGCGGGCGCGGGCCTTCGGCTGGCATACCATCGAGATCGACGGTCACAACCTCGATCAGATCAACAGCGCCTATGCCGAGGCGATTTCGCAGACCGAGCAGCCGACGTTGATCGTGGCAAAGACCGAGAAGGGCCACGGTTTCGCTGAGATTGCCAATAAGGATGGCTGGCACGGCAAGGCGTTGCCGCCGGATATGGCCGAGCGCGCCATCAAGGAGTTGGGTGGCGAGCGCAACATCATTGTCAATGTCCACAAGCCCGAGGCTGGTACGCCCGCCACGCATGGCGAGAAGGCGGCGCTGAGCCTGCCAACGTACGACAAAGGTTCGGTGGCGGCCACCCGTAGCGCCTACGGTGACGCGCTCAAGGCGCTGGGCGCGGCGCGGCCCGATGTAGTCGGCCTGGATGGCGAGGTCAGCAACTCGACTTACGCCGAGTATTTCGCCAAGGCCTACCCGGATCGCTATTTCGAGCAGTACATCGCAGAGCAGCAGCTTGTGGCGTCGGCGGTGGGGTTGCAGGTGCGCGGCTACAAGCCATTCGCCTCGACCTTCGCCGCTTTCTTCGCCCGCGCGTATGACTTCATCCGTATGGCTGCCATCTCACGCGCCAATATCAAGCTGAGTGGCTCGCACGCGGGCGTCTCCATTGGCGAGGATGGCCCCTCGCAGATGGCGCTGGAGGACCTGGCGATGATGCGGGCGGTCTTTGGCAGCACTGTGCTCTACCCCAGCGACGCCAACCAGGCTGCGCATCTCGTCGGCCTGATGGCCGATCAATCGGGCATCGTCTACCTGCGCACGACGCGCGAGAAGACGCCCGTGATCTACGACGCCAGCGAGAGCTTCACCATCGGCGGCAGCCGTGTAGTGCGGCAGTCCGACGCCGACAAGGTGACGGTGGTGGGCGCGGGCATCACGCTACACGAGGCGCTCAAAGCTTACGATCAGCTCAAGGGCGATGGCATCGCGATTCGTGTCATCGACGCCTACTCCGTGAAGCCAATCGACGCGAACACGCTGCGCGCCGCCGCTCAGGCGACCGGTGGCCGCATCGTCACCGTCGAAGATCACTGGATGGAGGGCGGTCTGGGCGACGCCGTGCTGGAAGCCTTTAGCGGGATGGAAGGCGCCGCGCCCGCCAACCAGCCGTTGCGCATCGTCAAGCTGGCGGTCCACGAGATGCCTGGTTCTGGCAAGCCAGATGAGCTGATCGAGGCGGCGGGCATCAGCGCGGCGCACATCGTTAGCGCCGTGAAGTCCCTGCTGAGCTAGATCACCGATCAGCGGCGCATCACAATGGACAGGCGCTCGCTCATTCGCCGTGTGCGAGGGAGCGAGCGCCTTCGTCTGTCTGGCGATGCGCTCCCGTAACGCTGCTCGTAACGTTCCGGTGACGGCGAAGCGGTACGCTGTGAGCGCAGGCTGAATGTGCGGGTGTGGTGGCGGGCTGGCCTATCGCCAGTGAGAAAGCAGCGGGTCAGCCTGCGCGCTGGGGAAAACACGCCCAGTTCGGGCGCCGTAGCTGGCGTTGACCCCGCCGCCCCCTGCTGCGCCGCTCGCTCGCATCACTGCGCTGATGCCCGCTGGCGGCCTGCGGGGCGGTCGCGCTTGTGCGGCGCGGTCTGGGCTTGCTACGTGAAAGTGCTGAGTTTGCAGCCAGGGTACGCTTTGGCGACTTGCTGGCCCGCGAGCCTCCCTCTATACTCAAGTCAGAGTGGAGGTTGCGTCATTGTCTGAACTGGTGATCCGAACCCTCGGAGCGCCTGCTGTCGAATATCAGGGCAGCGCCATCACAGTCGATACGCGCAAAGCGATTGCCCTGCTGATCTACCTCGCCATCGAGGCGCAGCCGCGCAGCCGCGACGCCATCGCCGCGCTACTCTGGCCCGAACACGACCAGACACGCGCCCGCGCCGCACTGCGCCGCACGCTTTCCGTGCTGCATAAGGCGCTTGGCGGGCAGTATCTGGTAATCGAGCGCGAGCGGCTCAGCTTGGGCGGCCCCGAAGCGCCGTGGGTGGACGCGCTGGAGTTTCGCCGCCTGCTCGCCGCGAGCCGCGACCACGGTCACGCCGAGAAGGAAGTCTGCCCGGCTTGTCTGGAGCCACTGCAGCAGGCGGTCGCGCTGTATCATGATGATTTCCTGGCGGGCTTCGGGCTGCGCGACAGCGCCAACTTCGATGATTGGCAGGTCGGTCTGCGCCAGGCGCTACGCGATGAACTGAGCATCGCGCTGGCCGCGCTGACACGCGCGTACATCCTTGTGGGCGAGTTGCACGAGGGGATTGTGGCGGCCCGGCGCTGGCTGCAACTCGATCCGCTCAATGAGTCGGCCCATCGCTTCCTGATGCGCCTCTACAACTGGACCGGACAGCGCGCGGCGGCCCTACGGCAGTACCGCGAGTGCGTGCAGATCCTCGATAGCGAGCTGGGAACGCCTCCACTGGCGGTGACCACGCGGCTCTATGACGCCATTCGCACCAACCGCGCCCCCGACCCGCCCAGCTCCGCCAGTGGGCGCACGGCGAGGCCGACACTACCTGAAATCGCCGTGGATACCTCCACCGCCGAGCCTGTGGAAGCGACATCCGTAGCCACGCGCCCGCTGGATGCGGCTCCGCTGATCGGGCGCGATCGGGAGTGGGCGGCCGCCCTGGGCGCTTACGCTGCCAGCGCGCGATCTGGCGATCTGCTGGTGATCGAGGGCGAGGCGGGCATCGGCAAGACCAGGCTCGCCGATGAACTGGTGGCACACGCGCGCGCCGCTGGCTCCATCACCGGGGTGGCGCGCTGCTATCAGGGCGAGAATACGCTGGCCTACACCGCGCTGGTGGCGCTGCTGCGCTCCACATTAGGCGAGCATCCCGCCGAACGGCTGCGCGGCCTGCCCGACATCTGGTTGAGCGAGGCTATGCGACTGGCGCCGGAACTCGCCGCCGTACGTCCAGCGATTCCGATGCCTGCTCCGCTCGATACGCCTGGCGCGCAGACACGCTTCTTCGAAGGGCTGCGCGAGACGCTGTTAGCCGCGTGCGCCGCCGGCAATCCGCCGGGGCTGCTGCTGGTGGATGACGCGCAGTGGGCTGACGACGCCTCGCTCGATGCGCTCAGCTATCTGATGCGCCGCCTGGAGCGCCAACCCATCTGTGTCGCGCTGACATGGCGCAGCGACGCCCTCGATGCGCGACATCGGCTGTGGCGCCTGCTCGCCGAGGTTCAGCGCCAGGGCCGCGCCACGCGCCTTTCACTGGAGCGCCTGGATGAGGGCAGCGTGCGCGCGTGGCTCGATCACGGCCTGGGCGCCAGCGCGAGTCGCGCGTCACGCGAGCTGGCCACGCGGCTCTATCAGGAGACGGAGGGGCTACCATTCTTCATCGCGCAGTACCTGATGGCACTGAACGCTGGAGCCTTCGTCGCCAATGGCGACCAATGGACAGCTCCTGTCGGCGTGCACGACCTCTTGCAATCACGTCTGAGCGTGGTCAGCGAGACGGGCTGGCAAGCGCTGACCAGCGCCGCCGTCCTAGGACGATCATTCGACCTGGACACCGTGCGCGAGGTCAGTGGGCGCAGTGACGAGGAGACGACCGCGGCGCTTGACGAGCTGCGCGCGCACGATTTGATACGCGAGGCGCCCGATAGACGCTCCGGCGAGATCAGCTATGACTTCACTCACGATAAACTGCGTGCGCTGGCCTATGACGAGACCAGCCTGGCGCGGAGGCGGCTGCTGCATCGGCGCGCGGCGGAGGCGCTGATGGCGGCCAGTCGTCGGGAGCGCACAGGCGACGAGCGCGCCGCGCAGATCGCTCTACATTTCGCTGCGGCTGGCGATGATACCGCTGCGGCAGCCCAGCACACCGTGGCTGGCGCCCGTGCCCGCGAGCTGTATGCGCACGCCGACGCCATCTGGCATTTCCGACGCGCGCTTGCCCTGGGGTATCCGGACGCCCCACAATTGCACGAGGCCATTGGCGACGCCTACACGCTGCTGGGTGAGTATGCGGAGGCGCTGGAGAGTTACGGCGAGGCAGCAACAGGCGTCAGCGGCGCCGCACGGGCGCGCGTGCTGCATCGCATTGGCGTTGTGCATGGGCGTCGCGGCGAGTGGGAAGCGGCGCAGCGGCAGCTCGAGGCGGCGGTGGATGCGCTCAGCGCCGCGACGGGCGCTAATGCCAGCGCTCAGCAGGGCGAGCAGGCGCGCATCTATGCCGATTGGAGCCTGGCGGCGCGGCGACTTGGCTCGGTGGAGCAGGCGAGGGCGCATGCCGAGCGCGCGCTGCAGCTCGCTACCACCGCCGCTGATCCGCACGCGCTGGCGCAGGCGCACAACATTCTGGGCGCGCTGGCGAACAGCCAGGGCGACACGCAAGACGCGCTGGCGCATCTGGAGCAGAGTCTGGCGCTGGCGGTTCGACTGGACGACGCCACTCTGCGCGCCGCCGCTCTGAACAATCTGGCGCTGGCACTGCGCGCGGCGGGGCAGTTCGAGCGCGCCCTGCCGCTGGCCGAGGCGGCGCTGGCGCTGAGCGTCGTCCAGGGAGACCGCCATCACGAGGCGGCCCTGCACAATAACGTCGCCGACCTGCTGCACGCCAGCGGACACGTCGAGGATGCGATGGCGCACCTCAAGCAGGCGGTGGGCATCTACGCCGAGATCGGCGTGGAGGCGGGCGCTGTGCAGACGGGCATCTGGAATCTGGAGGAGTGGTAGCTGTGTTCGTCAGCGTGGAGGCGTCTCGGCGCGTCGCGCTGTTGGCGAGCGCAGCCACAGGGAAGCGGTCTGCGGGCGCATCGTCTGGTCTACAACGTTAAGTAGATGCGCGTTGAGTTCGGCCAGATCGACCTCGTTGCGCAGCGAGGCGCTGAAGGCGGCTAGCGTCCGGGCGGCGTTGTAGCGGCTGCGGTAGAAGCGCTGGTCGATGCCGCGCTGGAGCCGTGAGCGCAGCGGGGTGAAGAGCGCGGCGATCAGCAAGGTGGAGAGCACGATCACCACGGGCTGCTGCGCGACCTGCTGGCCGGTCAGTCGGTGCGTGAGTTGCTGCGCGCCGATGACCAGCCCGAAATAAAGCGCGGCGAGGATGGCGGTCAGCGAGCCGTAGACCAGCGTGCGCTTGATGAGGATGTCGATGTCGTAGAGGCGCGAGCGCAGGATGGCAGCGGCGATCCCGACGGGGATAATCAAGAACCATCCGTAAGTCAGCGTGTTTCCGATCATCGCCCCCGACGCGCTGTTGGTGACGCTGGTGGGTAGCAGCAGATCCGCGACGACCAGGGTGGTCGCGAATCCACCTAGTCCGACGGCCAGCGCATAGACGACCCACTTGGTTTGCTGGCGTTGGATCGGCGATGAGGCGCGCAGGTAGCGATAGATCTGCGCGACGATCATGCTCAGGATGATGGCGACGAACGCCGGGCCATCTTGCATGAACTGCGTGGCAGCCTGAATTATGGGATTCGTGACCGGCCAGAGCGTCGTCACCCAACTGGCGCTCCACAGGATCGCGGGCATGATGGTCCAGCGTGGCCGGAAGCGTCCGTCGGGAAAGACGTACAGGAAGACGATGAATGCCGCCTGTCCGACGACATTCAGCGCGCGCGTCGTGAAGTCGAGCGCACCGTTCACATTTGCCAGGGCGTGCATGGTTCCGGTGAAGGCTGCGCCACCAAACGTGACCAGCGTGAGCGCAGTCAGCAGCGCGATGCCGTCATCTGAGCGACGCAGAAAGATGATGACTCCCAGGCCGATGTAGATCAACTCGGTGACGACGATGAGCGCTGTGGTGTAGAACGCGAAGAATTGCAGCGACAGCCCCTCAGCCTGGAGCGCAGTGGTCTGCACCGTGGTCGCCTGGATGCTATTGGGGTCGCACGGCGAGCAGGGCGTCTGCACGAGGTGGTACGCCGCCGGTATGCTGGCCACATCCAGCGCGATCACCAGCAGGATGATGAGCGCACAGGCCAGCCGCGCGACATCATACCACGAGTATCGGCGTGCTGGCGGCGTCGCGGCGCTGTCCAGATCGACGGCGCCGCCATGAAGATCTCGCATGGGTTAGCGCGCCTCCTCGCCTTGACTGCGCGGTTGCGCCGCACGCTGGCCGGCCTCGCTTGCGGGCCGCAGCCACAACATCACGGATGAAGGTTGCATGGTGTCCTCAACGACCGCCAGCAATTGGTCATGCAGTTGCTGCGCGTTGATCTCGCTGCGCAGCGAGGCGCTAAAGGCCGCAAGCGTGCGCGAAGCGTCGTAGCGGCTGCGGTAGAAGCGGCGATCGATGGCGCGCTGGAGCCACCGTCGAAGCGGAGTGAAGAGCGCCGCGATCAGCAGGGTAGTGAGCACGATGACGACGGGTTGCTGAGCAACCAACTGCCCCGTGAGGCGATGGGTGAGCTGCTGAGCGCCGATGACCAGCCCAAAGTAGAGCGCGGCGAGGATAGCGGTGAGGGGGCCGTAGACCAGCGTGCGCTTGATGATGACATCGATGTCGTAGAGCCGATAGCGCATGATGGCGATAGCAATGCAGAACGGAGCGACCAGCAGGATGAGGGTGTCGGCAGGATTGAGCGAGATATTGTAGAGCGAGTCAGGTTGCGCGATGGACGCGATGAACGCCTGCGGAAGCGCAAGCGCGAGTTCCGCGATGATGACGAAGCTGAAGGCGAAGATGACCCATTTCGTCTGCTGCCGCTCCACTGGCGTGGAGATGCGCGCATACCGATAGATCTGGCAGGCGATGAGAATGCCCATGAAAACGAACCAGAGGACATTCGCGGTGGCGGCTATCACGCTTCCGATGGCGTTCGGCGAGGTGGAGAAAACCCCAGACGTGAACACGTCAAAGATGACGAAGAAGATGGTTACCCATTTGAGCCAACGCGGCGCAAACTTTCCACTTGGAAACAGCGCAAAGAGCAGGAAGAGCACCAAGCTCGAAACGAACGACATCAAGATCGCTGGAATGAGCCAGATCGAGTAGGAGAATGTCTCGACGGCGACGACCTGGCTGACGCTTTGCGTGACCGCCTGCGCCGAGATAAGCAGCGCCATGACTTCGGTCCATTTGCGCCAGGCGATGAAGAGGCCCACGCTCAGCCAGATGAGCATCGAGACAATCGAGAGAACCAGGCCAAAGGTGGCGTAGGTCTGCGTGGTCCACCCGATAGCGCGCAGGTTGTGCGCCGCCGTCACATCGAGCTGATCGGGCTTGCACGCGCTGCTCTGACATACCGAACGCTGATCCTGATATACCTGGAGCATGCTCGGGGGAATCAAGACCAACGTGAGCGCAAGTGTGAGCCACCATCCAATCTGCGCCAGACGGAGGAGCTGTGGACGGGCGCCGCGTTGGCCGGTCACCGCTGTCGTCATCGCGGACTCCTCTCATCAGTTTGGCGGGATGACACGCGCGCGGGCGAGCGCAGCCACAGCGACGCATGCGCCGGGCGCATCGTCGCATCTACCACGCCCAACAGGTGGTTGTTGAGCTGCGCCAGATCGACTTCGCTACGCAGCGAGGCGCTGAAGGTCGCCAATGTCTTGGCGGCATCGTAGCGGCTGCGATAGAAGCGGCGGTCGATCCCGCGCTGGAGCCAGCCCCGCAGTGGGGTGAAGAGTGCGGCGATCAGCAAGGTGGTCAACACGATCACCACGGGCTGCTGCGCGCCCTGCTGCCCGGTCAGCCGGTGCGTGAGTTGCTGCGCGCCGATGACCAGCCCGAAGTAGAGGCCTGCTAGAATGGCCGTCAGCGAGCCGTAGACCAGCGTGCGCTTGATGAGGATGTCGATGTCGTACAGCCGATAGCGCAGCACGCCTATGCCCACACCCAGGGGCAGCGCCAGAATGGCGACGGCGAATGACATATTCCCCACAGCGTTGGACAGCGCCAGGTCATTGGTGATCTGGCTGGCGATGAAAATGCCAACCAGCACGATGATAACCATCATGACGGAGCCGTAGACGAACCATTTGATCTGCTGGCGCGACTGCTGATCGGCGCGCCGATAGCGTAGAACGAGCGATACCACTCCCAGCACGGCGAATATTGGCAGCAACAGATACAGATATGTGGCGACGAAGCTTGCGAACCCCTCCAGGGCTGGCACGCCCAGCGGGTTCAGCATGCGATTGTGCGATTCGAGCGGCCCGGGGGAGACGGCCTGCCCTACCTCGAC
>DATBTW010000053.1:0-8294 GCA_036559055.1 Ktedonobacterales bacterium | reverse complement strand
TGGGGCTAATTCGCGCCCGCCACGCCGCGCGCCAGCCGCGCCTCAACGCGCTGCGAGACGAGGGCCAGGCTGTAGCAGATGATGAAGTAAATCACCAGCTCCATCCCGTAGAGTCCCCAGCGGATCAGCGAATTGGAGATGGCCTGCGAGAGTGTGAAGGTCTGCAGGGAGAGTTCGAAGACGCCGAGTACCTGCCAGAAGGCGCTATCCTGGATGCAGGTGATGAAGTTGTTGGTCAGCGGCGGCGTCATGATGCGCAGCGCCTGCGGCAGCGTGATATAGCGCGCGATCTGGAACCGGCTCAGCCCCAGAACCTCCGCCGCCTCTACCTGCCCGTGATCCACCGCCTCGATCCCCGCACGGATGACCTCCGAGAGATAGGCGCCGTAGTTGAACGCGAGGCCGATGACGGCGAAGAAGATATTGCTGACGCCCTGACTGGGGAAGAGCGAGTTGGAGTTGAGCGTGGTCAGCAGATTGTAGAATGCCGTATCGGCGTTGAAATTGAAGAGGTAGAGCAGCAGGAAGCGCGCGCCATAGAACCAGACGAGCAACTGCAAGAGCAGCGGTGTACCGCGAATCGTCTCGACGTAGAATGTGCTGATACTGCGCGCCAGCGGATTCTTCGCGATGCGCGCAAACGCCGTCGGCACGGCCAGGATCATCGCCAGCACGATCGACACCAGCGAGCCGAGCAGCGTGATGAGGGCAGCGTTGAGCAGGAGCGGCGCGTTCTGGACAACCGTGCGAATCAGAATATCCATCTCTCGTCTCTCCTCCCGCTAGCCCTTGATGCCCGACATTGGCTGCGGCGCGCCGACCGGCTCTGGCTGCGGCGGGCGCCCTGCTGATGCGCCACCGCTCAGCAGTCCGCGTAGCAGACGCAGCAGCGCGGCGACGCCGTAGACGGGAATGCCCAGCAGCAGCATCAGGCCAATCAACAGCGCCAGCGTGAAGAACAGCGCGATGATGATCTTGCCGAGCAGCCCACCGAGCGCGCCCAGCGAGGCGCCGACCGCCAGCGTACCCGCCAGCCAGCCGACCACCAGCGAGACGCTCAGCGCCTGACCTGCCAGCGTCGTCATATCGCGCCCCTGGCCAAAGCTATGCCCGCGCAGCCGTACTTCCAGCGTGCGCGCCACGCGCCCCAGCGGCAGGCTCAGCGCAAGATAGAGCAGCGCGGCGATGCCGAAGAACTGCCAGGTGTAGACCGGGAAGTGACGCACCAGGCTGTTGGTCTGCGCGGTCAGTTCCAGCACCGCGATCAGGCTGAGGATCGAGGAGTCCTTGAACATATAAATGAAGTCGTTGATAACGGTCGGTAGCGAGATGGGAATCATCTGCGGAACCAGAATCAGGCGCAGCGTCTCCCAGCGGCCCAGCCCCAGTGTCACCGCCGCCTCCGTCTGGCCGCGGTCGACGGCGCCCATGCCAGCGCGCAGGTTCTCGCATTCATAGGCGGCGTAGTTGATGACTAGCGTCGCGATGCCCGCCGTGAAGGGGTTGACCAGCCACTGCGGCAGAAACGACAGCCCCCAGTAGATCGACATCATCTGCACCAACAGCGGCGTATTGCGGATGAATTCGACGAACGCGCGCGCAGGCAACCGGATGAAGCGCAGCTTCGACTGCGACATCTGGGCGAGAATGAAGCCGCTCACCAATGCCAGCGGCATCGAGATGAAGCAGAACTCGATGGTGGTCGCCAGACCTTGCAGGAAGAAGGTCCAGTAGGGCTGGGCGAAATGGTTCGTCCCCGCGAAACCGACGAAGAAGAGCGTCTGGACGAAGTGAACGACGCCGTGGAAGATCGTTCCGAAGTCAAAGAGCGGCGCGCTGGAGGACGTCTCCTCTTTGTCGAAGGCCGCCAGGATCAGCGAGCCTCCGAACCCAAAGACCAGGATGATGCCGAGAAACATCGCCAGAAAGCGCAGGCTGGCAAGTGACTTCTTCATGAGGGCAATCCAAATCAGCGAGCGGAACAACGTCGAGGCGCAGGGGATGGCGCCGTTTGGTAGGACAGGGCGACGTGGGCCACATGCTGGGATGTGACCCACGCCAGCTTACCCGGACAGAGCGCCGCGCCTACCAGGCTTACTTGGTGGGCAACGGCGGGCAGTTCGCTGCGCTGGTGGGATGATCGGGCAGGAAGTTGCCGATGCAGGCCTGCGAGTCATTCCACATGCCGTACTTCTCGAAAGCCACCTGGCCACTGGGGCCAGCGTTGTTGGCGCCGCCGCTCTCATAGATCTTCTGCAGCGTGCCATTGTTGTACAGCACCTCGATGGCTTTGTTGACCTCTGCCATCAAGGTTGGCGTGTTGGGATTATTCGGGTCAAACGCGATGCCATAGTAGCCGGGGTCCAGCGGGGTACCGACGATCTTGTAGAGGCCGCTGGGGTCGTTCCCGCCATACCACTCGGCGATCGGCGTGTCGAGGAACATAGCGTCCACACGCCCCGATTGCAGATCGGTGAATGGCGTCGGGTTATCGGTCAGTTGCTCGTTGATCTTGCTGTTGGGGTGGCTGGCGTTGTAGGCGTCCATTACATTCTGGGCCTCGTAGCCGCTGCCCGTCTCGACCTTCTTGCCCGCCAGATCGGCGAAGCCGTTGATGGTGGTGTTGGTCTTGAGCACCACGATAGACTGTGTGTAGACATAGTACGGGATGCTGAACTTAGCGCCCGCCTGGATGTTGTCCGGCGTGATCTCCAGGCCGTTCATGAAGAAGTCAAACTGCTGCGACGCCAGACCCTGCTGCCAGTTCGACCAGGTGATCTGGGTCGGAACCTGCTGCACACCCATCAACTTGGCCATCGCGTTGGCGATGTCCACCTCATAGCCGTAGTAGGCGGCGTTGGGGTTGTTGGCGTCCTTCGGCACGATGTAGGGCATGCCGCCGGTTGAGTCTTCGCCCCACTTGAACTGACCTGGAATCAGCGTACCCGCGTTCCCAACGTGTACCGTGCTGGTGGCGCTGGGCGGCGGAGTCGAAGCGTTGCCCGTGCCACAGGCGCTCAGCAGCAGAACCAGCGCCAGCGCGGGCGCCATCAGGCTAAACAGCGCTGCTCGTTTGCGAGGCGCGCGGAGATGACGGAATGGGATCATAATCTGCCCTTTCTCTGGCATGCGGGTCTGCGCGATGGGCCTCCAGCCCCAGAACCACAGGTCGGCGTCTCCGTTGGCGCCGATAAATGTTTGACGGAGCGGCGCGCTAGATCGCGTGCAGCACGCGATCCAGGAAGGCGCGGGTGCGCTCGTTTTGTGGCTGAGTGAAAACCTGCTCTGGTTCCCCCTGCTCGATAATGCGGCCTCCATCGAAGAACACCACGCGGTCGGCCACGGAACGGGCAAACCCCATTTCGTGCGTCACCACCACCATCGTTCGGCCTTCCTCGGCCAACTCGCGCATCACACGCAGCACCTCGCCCACCAGCTCCGGATCCAGCGCGGAGGTGGGTTCGTCGAAGAGCATCGCCTTGGGGTTCATCGCCAGCGCGCGGGCAATCGCCACGCGCTGCTTCTGCCCGCCGGAGAGCTGGCCAGGATAGGCGTCGGCCTTGTCAGCGAGGCCCACCTTGGCGAGCAGCTTCTGCCCCTGCTCTTGCGCCTGCTCGCGTGTCTGCTTGCGCACACGCATCGGCGCGAGCGTGATGTTGTCGAGCACACACATGTGTGGAAAGAGATTGAAGTTGTAAAAGACCATGCCCAGCTCACGGCGCACAAAGCTGAGCTGGGCATGCGAGAGATCCGAGGTGAGCTGTTGGCCGTCGATGGTGATGACGCCGCTGGTCGGGGTTTCCAGATAGTTGATGCAGCGGATCAGCGTGCTCTTTCCAGAGCCACTCGGCCCGATCACGGCGACACATTCGCCTCGCTTGACCGCGAAGTCGATGTCCTTGAGCACATGCCGCTCGCCGAAGTATTTGTTGAGTCCGCGCGCCTCGATCATCAGGGAAGCGTTGCTGGGAGCAAGCGCTGCCTGCTGAGAAGGCATCGTGCTGGGTGTGGGCAGGTCGCTATTGGCCATGCTGCGCCCCTCGCTGAAGGTGCTGTTCCGTCGGATCATCCACTGGCCACCAGATGTCTGGCCAGCGCGGTGAACTGATGCTGAACTATACTACGCCGTAAGCGTACACGTCGCTCTCGCTCAGTATTTCGGCGTAGTTACGCGCCAGCTTGCGCGCAGTATACAGCAGGCGCCGCGTCTTGGATACTGGCGGCTGTTGGCCACGCTGTCCAACATTCGTGGGCGCCACGCTAGGCCAGTGTGCGGGTCGCCGTCTCGGTAGCGCGCATGCCGTAGCGCTCCAATTCGCGCAGAAAGACCAGTGGATCGAAGATCATCTCCGCGCCGTGCGCCCCTGCCTGCCGCGCCGCGCCACTGGCCAGCAGGATGCCCGCTATGGCCAGTGGAACGCCGGTATCGACATCGCCCGCGCCCGCCATCCACGGCTGATACGGCGTCACAATCATCTGCTCCACCAGCCGCACTGGCGCTCCGTCGCGGCTGCCCTCGGCGATGACACGCAGCACATCGCAATCGCTCGGCTCGCTCGGCTCGCTCGGCTCAGCGCTGGCCGCCGCAGTGGCCGCGCGTTGCTGAGCGGCCAGCAGCGCCACCATCAGCTCGCGCGGCGCGACATGCGCCGTCGTCCCACGGCGCGGGCCGCGCGCCTCGACCGGCTCCGTCGCGGCCAGGCCGAGGTCCACCAGCAGCTTGAGCTGGGCAAGAAACGCCGGAGGGAAGGCGATCTTGAATGAGGCATGGCGCAGCCCGCGCTCGCCAAAGGAGACGGGGAAGAGCGCCACCTCCGAGTGTAGCGTATACATGGCCGCCGCCCGCCCTACCGGCGCGGGGAACTCGATCTCTTCCACGCCGCTCATCGGCGCCGCCTCGCTCCAGGCGCCGTCGGCGTAGACCATCGGCGCGAGCGTGCACTCGTCGAAGATCGTGCGGATGGAGTACGGTGGGACGAAGCGCGCCTCCGCCGGGCGCGTGTCGCCGCAGCCGATGCGTACATCGAGCCGCTCGACACGGTCCAGCGCATCCACCGCGACGCGCGCCAGCAGATTGGTGATGCCGGGCGTGCTGCCGATGCCCAGCACGGCGGCCATGCCCGCCTCGCGGAAGGCGCCATCCAGCTCATACTGGCGGCGCGTCATGTGAAAGAGGCCGCCCAGGTCAGCGTAGGAGACACGGGCGGCAAGCGCGGCGCGCATCACATCGAGATTGAAGGTATAGTCAGTCGCGTTCAGCACGGCGTCGGCGCCAGCCAGCAGGCGCGCGGTGGCGGCGTGGTCGCGCACATCGCAGGCGACCACGCTAACCTTCTGGCGGCCCGACCGCAGCGCCGCTACCGCGCGCTCCGCCGCCTCCACCTGCACATCGCCGACGACGACCTGCGAGACTCGCTCGTCTTCCGCCAGCGCGCGCACCGTGATACGGCCCATCGCGCCACCACCGAGCACTACCAGACGCACAGGCGACCTCTCTGTCGCGCCAGTCCGGCGCAGAACTGTTGGGAACACATCAGGGGCGAAGGGTGAGGCTTGACCTCACTCCCGCCCCCTGCGAAATGGAATCTGAAGCGAGGGATGGCGCGCAGAGCTTGCTACTCTCGGCTTTGAAAGGCCGGAGCACGGACGACAGGGGCTTAAAAGCCGCAGCGCATGCCTGCGGCGGCGCCGGGGGTATGTATGCCCCATCGGTTCCGTGCGTCGGCCATTGATGGCCGCGACTCCCTCACCACCCCGTCGCGCCAGTTCAGAGCGCCGCCGCGATGGCGGGAATCTCCACGCTGGTCAGCGTCGTCGTCTCGCCGCTGACTGGCGCGCTGGAGATCGACTTCAGCGTGTCCTCCAGGCGGTTGAGCGTCTCATCGATCTCGTCATATTCGATGACCAGCGGCGGCTCGATGCGGATGGTCTGGGCATTGGTGAGCGTGCCAGAGATCAGCACGCCGCGCCGGAACAGCCCCGACGCCACCTTATAGCCCACCTCAGCGTCGTGGAAGTGCTGCCCAATCAGCAGCCCCTTGCCGGTGATCTTCTCATAGATGTCGCCATACTGCGCCGCCAGCGGTTGCAAGCGCTGCATGAAGTAGTCGCCCTTCTCAGCGGCCTGGCGAGGCAGATCTTCCTCCAGCACCACGTTGATGGTGGCGATGGCCGCCGCGCAGGCCAGCGGATTGCCACCCGTCGTGGTGGTGTGGAAGAACGGATCGTCGATGAACGGCTCCCAGACGCGCTTCGATGCCATGAAGCTGCCAATCGGCATGACGCCGCCACCCAGCGCCTTGGCCGAGCAGATGATGTCAGGAGTCACGTTCCAGTGGTTGACGCCCCACAGCGCGCCCGTACGTCCCAGCCCGGTCTGCACCTCATCGGCGATCAGCAGCACGTCGTACTCATCGCAGAGCGCGCGCAGGCGTGGCCAGAAGTCGTCGGGCGGCACGATGGCGCCCGCCTCGCCCTGCACTGGCTCCATCACCACCGCCGCGATCTCGTTGCCCACCTCGCGCGCGATGCGCAGTTGCTGCTCCACCGCCGAGGCGTCGCCAAACGGGACATGATAGACATTGGGGAGCAGAGGCATCGCCGGCTTGCGGAACTTGGCCTTGCCCATCAGGCTGAGGCTGCCCGCCGTCTTGCCGTGGAACGCGCGCACCGCCGCGATGAAGCCGCTCTTGCCCGTGGCCGCCTTGGCGAACTTCATCGCCCCCTCGACCGCCTCGGTCCCGCTGGAGACGAAGAAGGCGTAGTTGATGTCGCCAGGGGTGATCTTCGCCAGCAGATCGGCCAGCATGCCGCGCGGCCAGTCGAGCAGTTCCTGCGTGGGCATGGGAGCGCGGTCGAGCTGCGCCTTGACGGCATTGACCACCTTCTGATGCGACCAGCCCAGGCTGAGCAGCCCATAGCCACCCAGGCAGTCGATGTAGGTGCGGCCCAGCACATCGGTGAAGGTTGCGCCACGCCCGCTCCATTCGACAGCGGCGAAGTCGCCGCCCTCGGTGACGGATTTACGATACTGAAGGAAGCCGGAGTTGTAGTGGTTGGCGAAGTTGTCCACGGTCAGCCGTGCCAGCGCTTGCGCCTGCTCCTGGCTGAGTGAATCCGCATGGATGATGTCGAGATATTGACGCGCGGTCGTGAGCGCGTCTGTGGCCTTGGGGGTGCGAAAACCGTTCATATGATCCTTGTATCTGCGGGTGGAAACATCGTCAGCGCACATGCGCGCCATTGTCTGGCGTCGCGCAGAGGCGAGCGGGAGCTAAAGAGGCCAGCGCGCCCGAAGCCTGGCGCTCCGCTGATGCGGCGCGCGTCAGGCTTCGGCCGGCTACTTCCAGTACACTCCCCTTCGCCAATGGCCGTGGACGCGCTCAGGCGCCACGGCTCGCTGCGCCCTCGGCCCGACCCGCCTGGCGGGCGCTCATCTGAGGGGCATGCGACCAACGATTGGATGCGAAGCGTTACGGGATACAGGGAGCCGTGAACCTGTCTGCTCTGCCGCGAGTAGCATGCTGCGAAAGCATGCGACGCGCAGGCAGCGCGACCAGGCTGGCTGATGGACGAGACTACGCGAACAACAAGTGCGCGATCTGAGGTGGCGCGGTCAGCGCAGCGCGCGAAGCATCAGGGCTGACGAACCTCTTTGCCGGGCAAAGAGCGCGCAATTCCGCAAGGGGTCGCGGAACATGAAGGCTGAGGGGGTCAGGGGTAGCAGGTAGCGAGGTGATAGCCCTTGAATGGCATGTAGCGTCGAAGAAAGCCCGCTCGCGCGAGCTCGGTCAATGAAGGGTCTGAGGGCTTCATAACGATCTCCCAGAAATCGGAAGCGTTGTCTGCATATTAGTGTACACAGCCGCGGTACAAAAGGCAAGCCGCAGTTGGGCGCCAACGCCGCCAACAACTTCTGTACACGCTGGCGAATGACGCAGTCCTGAATTCATGCGCGCCGCGTGGTACAGTCGGCAGGAGAGCCGCGCACGCTGCGAAGGACGCCGAGATGATCGGTGATAGCCCTGGCGTGTCGGCGCGGCGCGAAAGGCAGGCCAGCGCACATGACACCATCTCTCACCTCCACGCCGACGCGAGCCGCCAGCGCGCCCTACGCCAGCGGCGTCAGCCCGTGGCCAGCCGCGCAGCCAAACGCGCCGTGGCGCGCGTCGCTCGCGCCTGCCGTGGCCGAGGCGCTGGCGCTGCCCGGCATCGCGCAGATCGGCGGCGCGGCGGTGGATGTGGTGGTGGTGGGCGCGGGCATCGCGGGGCTGAGCGCGGCGTGGGCGGCCAGC
>DATBTW010000052.1:0-2062 GCA_036559055.1 Ktedonobacterales bacterium | reverse complement strand
CCAGCTCCGGCTCACCCCGAGCAACTGGCAGAGACGACGCAGTGAAAGCGTCGGAAACTGCGCCTGGAGGACAGCGATCATGGCGTGTTGCTCCCCGATGGGATCGGCGCTGGATGCGAGACGTGCTGCAAGGCTTTTTTTCTAGGACGGCAAAGCTGGCTTGAGGAAGGTAGCCTCTAAGCTCGCCAGGTAGGCCTGCGGGTCGCGCCGAAAGCGCGCTTGGGCGCGTCGGGTGGCGTGACGCGTCGCGACGCGTTGCCGCAGCGCCGTCCATCCCGGTAGGTCTCGGGGCCGCAACTCGGCGGCGGTGAGCGGCTGGAGGCGGGTCGCCACGGCCGCGACCACGCGCACGGCGCCGCGTACGACGAGCGCCGGTGAGGCGCTCTTGCGCCCGGTGGCACGGCGTTCGAGATGGCGCGCGGCGCCGAAATACTGCTCCAGATCGTTGTTGGTGCGCGGCAGGTCAACCACCGCATAGCAGTGGAAGAGGCCAGGCCAATAGCTCGTCGTCACCTTCTGGAAGTGGGTGGCGGCCGTGGCCAGAGAGCCGAAGGTGGCCTGCGCCGCACTCAGGTCGTTCAGCAACTCCGCATACCGTTGCTGCAGGGCAAGCGCCGCAAGCTGGTCGTGATTGGCGAGCAGGTGCGCCGCGCGATGCACGAACGGATAGGCGGCCTGGATCGGCGGCCACAACGCCGCCGTCGCCGCCAGCCCGGCCTGTAGCAGTCGCCGCAGCCGAGCAAGCAGCTTCTTTAGCCCCTTTTCTGGTGTGCCTGCTCTGCACGGTCTCTCTGCTCAGCGCCGGGATCGGCGCCCTGCTCCACCCGTTCCAGGGAAGTGGCGATGGTCTCCAGGCGCTCTTTGAGCTTGAGACCTGACGCTGCCAGTGGAGGACGCCCGTCGTCGGTCAATGCGCTCCGAATGGCAAGGCAGTAGCCCCGCACAGCCTCCGCTTCCGCTCCGGTGTGGCCTTCCAACTCCCGTTCAATCGGGCGCACGCCCCGCACGCGCTTCTTGAGTTCCTTTTTCGCATGGCGGTCGGCCTCAAAGATGGGGCGCGCCGCTTCGCGCAGGTAGTGGAACTGGCAAAGTTGGTGGGGCACACCCGGCAACGCGCGGGCGACCGCACGGCGAATGGAGTGCTGCCCGTCCGAGACCACGCCCAGAATGGGAATCATGGGAATCACTGGAGAAGCGCTCTCCGCGCCGCCGCTCAGGGCCTGGCGCACCTCGTCCAGCAGCGGCGCGAGCTCGCCTTCACTCGCGCTCAAGAGGCTGCGCGCCAGCAACACCTCACCGGAGCGCACATCGCGCAGCACCCAGAGGACTTCATGCCCCACATCCGGCTGCAAGCCGTCAATCGCCAGGATCACGCCGCCCTGCCTCGCCAAGCGCTCACGCAAGCGCGTCGCATCCCCCAGCCGCAGCGCCACCAACTCCTCGTAGCGGTGCAGCAACACGGTCACACTGCGCTCAGCAATCTCGACGCCGCGCGCCCGCAGCGCCTGGTGGATCTGCGGCACGCTACGCTGTTCCCGGTAGCGCAACTGGCCCACGAGGGCGATGACATCCAGCCCGAACTCCGCTTGTGGCAGCGCCCACGCCCCCGCTTCCTCGGGCGCATAGGCCTGGTGATACATGGCGCAGTCCCGGTTCCGGCAGCGGCGCACCCGCAGCGTCAGGCGCCACACGCCATCCAGGCGCACCACGCGCCGATGCTCGTGATACGCGATCCACATCCGCTGCCCGCAAGTAGGACAGTCCTCGCGCTCTGGGGTCAACTCATATTCCTGTGTCACCGCGCTCGCCCGGCTGCCGCTGCGCGCCATCCGCGCCTCCTCGTGTTCCTCCGCTCTCCAACCTTCCTGACTGCGCTGCCTCTAGCCTACCGTGCTCTGTCAAGCCGGCTTTGCCGTCCTAGAAAAAAAGCGACCGACGAAGGATACACCATCGTCTGGGTAGACGAGTCCGGCTTTTATCTGCTGCCACTGGCAGTACGCACCTGGGCGCCACGCGGGAAGACGCCCGTGCTGCGGGTCAAGCTGACGCGGGATCATCTGTC
>DATBTW010000051.1:0-12408 GCA_036559055.1 Ktedonobacterales bacterium | reverse complement strand
CTGGGCGACGGTCTGTGCCACGGCGTCCTTGACGTGCGCAACGAAATCCTCCAGGCAATGGCGCTCCTCGATGTAGCGTCGCGCCGCCGCTCCCATGCGCGCGGCCTGCTGCGGATCATTCCACAGCCGCTCGATGGCTGCGCGCAGCGCCTCCGCATCGCCCTGCTCCACAAAGACGCCCGTGACGCCATCCTGGATGATGTCAGTGTGGCCGCGCACGCGCGAGCAGATGACTGGCCTGCCCATCGCCATCGCTTCGAGAATGACCGTCAGCCCGTGGTTCGTGTCGGAGGGTTTGAGCGGCACGACGACGAATCGCGCGCGCATAGACATCGCGCAGCTCCGTATAGGACGCAGTGTGGAGGCTCACCCCAGCGGGCAGCCGCTGCTCATCCACCATCGCCTGCGCCTGCGGGCTGAGCGTCCAGCGGCTGGCGATGATCTCGCAGGGCAGAGCGAGTCCCTGCAGGGCGGCCAGCAGCGTGTCGTAGTCGCGCATCTCGTTGCCCACCGCTGCGAACTGGTCGCTGGCGATGGGCAGCGGGCGCCAGAAGCGCTGATCGACGAGGTAGGGCATCAGGGTGATCTTGGCGGCTGGGATGCCCAACCGCTGCACAGCGAAATCGCGCTGCGCCTGGCTCCACATGAGGATGCGTGTGATGCGCGCTTACGTCAACCGCAGGAAGAGCGCCTTCTTTGGCGGCGAGATCCAGTACATCAGCGCGACATGCAGCGTGCGGGAAAAGGTCAGCAGCAGCAGCGCGGCGTAGAGCAGCGTGAGGCGCTCGCCCCAGGTGATGACGACATCGTAGCGCCGACGAACCATCCAGGTCTCGATCACCTGTGCCACAAACATCGGCAGCGCGCGATAGAGCAGGCGGCGAGCGCGCGGCGCCCTGGCGACGAACGCCTCATCCGCTACATCGCAGCCAAGCTCATCCTCAAAGAGTGTGACGCGCGGATAGGCGTCGTCGCGCTCCATCTGCCGCAGAGTCTCCATTGGCGGCAGATAGTCTCGC
Organism: Ktedonobacterales bacterium; assembly: GCA_036559055.1. Classification (GTDB taxonomy): domain Bacteria; phylum Chloroflexota; class Ktedonobacteria; order Ktedonobacterales; family JADMIN01; genus JAKAIY01. The sequence continues at coordinate 11,389 of DATBTW010000051.1, read as the reverse complement.
GCGGAGACCAATGCCAGTACACGCATGTCATCCTCCCGACCGTTGCCACCTACCCACATTCCGTCGATTCAGCGCCGCGCCTCCTCCGGCCATACCCACGCCCCGGCAAGCCCCGATGCGCCTTGACGCCAGCGCCGCGCACGGGCTACACTGGACACCAGTATAGCGCAGATCGGGAAGAGTACGTAGGGCAGGCGAGCCACAGCGAGCCGGAAGGGTGCAAGCCGGCGCCGCCGCCCCACCGAAACCGGCCCGTGAGCCGCGACCGAAGCCCCAGCGAGCCGACGGGGTCAAAGGTCGCCGGATGTCTCCCGTTACCATGAGACGCCGCATCACCCCCTGCGTAGCCGTGTGTGGGGCGTGCGGGCAGAGCAGGCGCGTGGCGACACGTATCCAACAACAGCGCGTCTGAAGTGAGGTGGTACCGCGGACTCATCGCCCGCCCTCATGACGTCATTGCGACGCGAGGGTGGGCGTTTTGTATGCGCTCGATGTGAGATGCCCTCGGCGCGAAACACGCCGCACACGCGGCAGCGTACTGGAGCAGCGACATGGCGGACAACACCGACGCCTCACAGGCAAAACAGGCAAAAGGCGCGAAATCCACCGCGAAGACCGAACGTAAGATCGAAGCTACAACTGAGACGAAGGCGACGCGCGAGGAGAAGCTCGTGCAGGATGTCGCCGATCTGGACGACTACGCTCGCTGGTATCAGGATGTCGTCTACAAGGCCGACATGGCCGATCTCTCGCCCGTGCGCGGCTGCATGGTCATTCGCCCCTATGGCTATGCCCTCTGGGAGCACATGCAGCGGCTGATGGACGACCGCATCAAAGCGACCGGCCACGAAAACCTCTACTTCCCCCTCTTCATCCCCTATAGCTTCCTGATGAAGGAGGCCGAGCATGTGGAGGGGTTCGCGCCCGAGGTGGCGCTGGTGACACGCGCAGGTGGCGAGGAGCTGGAGGATCCTCTGGCGGTGCGACCCACCTCCGAGACGGTCATCGGCTACATGTATGCCCAGTGGGTGCATAGCTACCGCGACCTGCCTTTGCTCTACAATCAGTGGGCCAATGTGGTGCGCTGGGAGAAGCGCACGCGACCCTTCCTGCGCACCAGCGAATTCCTCTGGCAGGAGGGCCACACCGTCCACCGCACCGAGGACGAAGCCGAGGCTGAGACGATGCTGATCCTCAACGAGGTCTACAAGGACTTCGTGGAGAAGGAGCTAGCTATCCCTGTCATCACCGGACGCAAGAGCGAGAGTGAGAAGTTCGCGGGAGCGCTGCGCACCTACAGCATCGAGGCGATGATGGGCGATGGCAAGGCGCTTCAGTCGGGCACATCGCACAATTTGGGGCAGAACTTCGCCAGGAGTTTCGGCATCGAGTTCCAGGACGCCGATGGCCAGGTGAAGACGGCCTGGACGACGAGCTGGGGCGCCAGCACCCGACTGATCGGTGCGCTTATCATGGCGCATGGCGACGCCAACGGCCTGCGCATGCCTCCTCATGTCGCGCCCACGCAGGCCATCATCGTGCCTATCTGGCGCAAAGACGATGAGCGCGAGACAGTCGCCGCGCTGGTGAGCGAGGTGGAGGCGTCGCTGCGCAAGGCGGGCGTGCGCGTGAAGGCTGACTGGCGCGAGGAGCGCCCCGGCTGGAAGTATAACGAGTGGGAGCTGCGCGGCGTGCCTGTGCGGATCGAGATCGGCCCCCGCGACGCGGCCAACGGGCAGGTGACGCTCGTCCCCCGCACCGACCGCGCCGCCAAGGAGGCGGTCGCCGTGAGAGCCGTCGCCGAGCGTGTGCCTGCCCTGCTGGAGGAGATTCAGCGGACGCTCTACGCGCAGGCGCTGGCCTTCCGCCAGAGCCGCACCTCTCAGGCGACGGACTACACGCAGTTCCGCGCGCTCTTCGAGGATCGCAGCAAGCAGGGCTTCGTGGAGGCGTGGTGGTGTGGCGACGCCGCCTGCGAGGCGCAGGTGAAGACCGACACGCAGGCGACCATCCGCAACCTGCCCCTGGAGCATCCTGCGAAGCCCGCTGGAGCCGTCTGCGTCCACTGCGGCAAGCCCGCCAGCGACTGGGCGATCTTCGCCAGGGCATATTGAGATGTGGAGGGAGCCGCTTAGCGCTGGGCGGCTCTCGGCCATCTATGGCCGGAGCACGCGACAGCGGCTTGAAAGCCGCGAGAGGCGCGCCCGCCTGCGGCGGCGCCAGGGCATTTATGCCCCAGTCGTCCCGTGCGTCGGCCATTGATGGCCGCGACCCCTCGCCCACGGCTACGCTTGCCCAAAACGCGACCAGACCGACAGGAGAAGAATCCATGCCAGCCACCACGCTCTATCTCATCCTGCTGACCTATGTGCGCCCGCCGGAAGAGGTGGCGGCGCATCTGGAGGAGCATCGCGCCTACCTGCGCCGCGCCATCGCCGCTGGCCAGCTCATCGTCTCCGGGCGGCGGATGGATGACGCGGGCGGCGTCATCCTCGTGCGCGCCGCCTCAGAGGGCGACGTGCGCGCGCTGATGGCCGATGATCCGTTCGGCCAGCATGGTGTCGCCACGCACCAGATCGTCCCATTCGCGGCGAACTGGAGCGCGCCCGCCTTCGCGCCCTTTCTGGAGCCTTTCGCAGCCGACGGCGAACACAGCGCGGGCTAGCCTGCTCGCTGGCGCAGCAGCGCCGCCGCCGCCGTCTGGCCGTGCGCCTCGGCCACGTCGAGCGGCGTCTGACCGTCGCTCTTGCGCGCCGCGCGGTCGGCGCCATGGGCCAGCAGCAGCTCGATCATGGCAAGCTGGCCGTTCTGCGCGGCCTCGTGCAGCGGAGTGAAGTCGTCGGCCTGCGCGGCATTGACATCCGCTCCCCGCAGCAGTAGCTCCTCGCTGATGGCCAGATGTTGCGCGGCGACGGCGGAGTGCAGCGGCGTCACACACATCGCATTCTGTGAGGCGACAGTGGGGTTGGCGCCCGCCTCCAGCAGCAGATGCGCCGCCTCCGCCTGGCCAAAGAACGCCGCCAGCCCCAGCGGCGAGAAGCCATCGGGCGCTGTAGCGCGGGCCAGCGCGGGATCAGCAGCCAGCAGAGCGCTCAGCGTCTTCACGCGCCCCAGCGCCGCCGCATCGAAGACATCCAACCGCGTTCCCGCGTTGGCCAGCAGCTCGGCGATGGCTGGCTCGCGATAGTACAGCGCCACCAGCGGCGCCGAGATACCGTGCGGGTCGCGCGCATCGATCAGCGCGGGCTGCTCTGCCAGCGAGCGCTCCACCTGCGCGCGGTCGCCCACTCGAATGGCCTGGAAGAAAGCGGCCTGCGCCTCATCTGCTGGCTTATCGACTGACATGGCTCTGCGCCTCCCTCTCGCTCACGCTTGGTCATCTGTTCTACTGGGGAGCAGTATAGCACGCCCGATGGATGCGAGGAGGCGCGGCCATCGATGGCCGTCGCACAGGACGAGGGCATAAATGCCCGATCACGCCGCAGGCAGGCGCACTCTGCGGCCTTCAAGCCGTCGTCGCGTACTCCGGCCTTTTAAGGCCGAGAAAGGGGCAGGGGTGAGGGGCGCGCTACCCCACCACCGCTGCTTTGCGCGCGCGGAACGCCTGCGCCAGGCAGACCACAGCGTCGAACCACAGCACCGCGCCCGCGATGAAGCCCGCGACGATCCACCAGAGGTAGACCTGCGCAGTCAGTGCGGCATGCGGCGGATACACCGCGGGCAGGAAGGCGACCACTGCTACCGTCGCCACGCAGATGATGGCACCCTTGGCCCAGGCCGAGACTGAGCGCAAGATGCGCCCCAGCACAAGATAATGAATGCCCGCGATGATGGCCACCAGCGGCAGCAGCCACACCATCTGCTTGAAGAGATTGCAAATGATGAGGACGACGATGAAGCCAACGTACTCCAGTTGCGTCGTCAGGATGTAGCTGCGGCGGATTCTGGCGCTGCGCGGGGAGTCGGTGGCCAGCGCGGGATTGGCTTTCAGCGCATGGTCGGCGTTGGTCAACACCACCATGCTCGCCACGATCAGCAGAATGGCCACGGCAATCGCCGCAATCGACGGGAGCAGCCCAATATGCCCCTGAAAGCCATCTGTGGCGAGGAAGACGAAGATGCCGCCACCGACCGACGCAAACAGCGCCCGGCGCCCCAGATCGTGCTCGGCGGACTGCGGCATATCCTGCGCGCTACGCGAATACATCATCGTACTGCTCTCCTTTACGTCCCGCATGTCTCCCTGGCGTTTCGTGCGCGTTTGACCGCTGGGCGAGGCGTCGCCGTTCCACCTCTCGCCCTATGATATGACGCAGCGGCGGCTCCTGCATTGACGGCGCCGTGACGGCAACGGCCACCGAGCGAGTGATACAATGCTCTGCGCGCGCCTCAACGACGGGGCGCCGCGCAGGCAGCCACACGGCGCGAGCCGCCGCGAAGGAATGGAGCTTTCCCTACGCCCAGAACCGACAGCATCATCGATCTGAAGGCTGAGAGTGGTCCCGAGCGCGCCTTACTCATCGCCGTCGAGGTGGATCAGGACGATGCCCTGTGGGATATCGAAGATTCGCTCGCCGAACTGGCGGCGCTGGCCAGCACCGCAGGAGCCGACGTGATCGACTCACTCTCGCAGCGGCTGCCCACGCCCACGGTGAACCTCTACTTGGGCAAAGGGCGTGCCAACGAGCTGGCGCAGATGTGCCGAGAGCGCGACATCGATCTGGTCATCGCCGATGACGAGATTACCCCCTCGCAGCAGCGCAATCTGGAGGAGCTGACCAGCGCGCGCGTCATCGACCGCACGGCGCTGATCCTCGACATCTTCGCGCAGCACGCCCGCACCCGCGAAGGCCAGCTTCAGGTAGAGCTGGCGCAACTGGAATATCGTCTGCCGCGCCTGGCCGGCCACGGCAAGGCGCTCTCGCGCGTGGGCGGCGGCTCGCGCGGCGCGACGGGTGGCGCGGGCGGCGCGATTGGCGTGCGCGGCCCCGGTGAGACCAAGCTGGAGCAGGATCGTCGGCGCATCCGTGCGCGCATCGCCGAGCTGCGGCGCGACCTGGAAGCGGTGCGCGAGTCGCGCGCCACGCAGCGCCGCCAGCGCGCGCGGCAGGGCGCGCCCGTCGTGGCCGTCGTCGGCTACACCAATGCGGGCAAGTCCACGCTCTTCAACGCGCTGACGGCCGCCAATGCGCTGACCGAGAACAAGCTCTTCGCCACGCTGGACCCCACCACGCGGCGCATCACGCTACCGAGGCATCAGGAGATTCTGCTGACCGACACGGTGGGATTCATCCAGAAGCTGCCGACTACGCTGGTCGCCGCCTTCCGCGCGACGCTGGAGGAAGTGGTGGAGGCCGATGTGCTGCTGGAAGTGGTGGATGTGACGCATGAGAACGCCATCGAGCAGAGCCAGACGGTCAGCGATGTGCTGGCCGAACTGGGCGCGGCGGAGAAGCCGCGCGTGACGGCGCTCAACAAGATCGACCTGCTGGCCGATCCGCAGCAGGTCGATACGACGCTCTACCCCAACGCCGAACCCGTCTCGGCCACCGAGCGCATCCACCTGGATGCGCTGCTGGAGCGCGTCGGCGAAGTGCTGGCCGAGCGCATGGTACGCATGCAGGCGCTCATCCCGTTCGACCGGGGTGATCTGGTGGAGCTGTTCCATCGGCGCGGGCAGGTCTATCGCCAGAGCGTCACGGCGGATGGTACGCTGCTGACGGGCGCCGTACCGCGCGCGTTGGCGCCAACCTTCGGCCCACTGCGGGTGACGCCGGAGCGTGGCCGCCGTCGCGCCTTCGCCCGCCCGGCGCTCGATGCCGCCGATCACGGCGCTCCTGCCGATGCGGATACGCTGACAGCCGGCGACGCCGAATCCATCTAGCGATCTAGCGAGACGAGCGAGCGTACACGATCAAGTGATCTGGAGTCACGACGATGCCCGATGAGAGCGTGAACCAGCCCGATTTCGCGGCGCTCTACGCGGCGCAGCAGCGCGAGGCGATCTGCGTAGTGGCGCGTGAGGCGCTGGCGAGCGGCGCGGACGCGGTGGCCCAGGCGCGTGACTACGCGACACGCGGCAAGCCCGATTTCGCGCTGGCCTATCTGCTGGAGTGCGACCTGCCCGACGTCGAGAAGCGCGTCATCTACGCCGAGGCGTTCGAGCGCCGCGCCACGCTGACCGAAGGCAAGGCGCGCGAGTTCGACGCCAAGTTCCATCGTCCCTTCCCGCTGCTGGCCAGCGACGCTGCGCAAGATCGCGGGCGGGCGCGCCAGGTGCGCGAGGGTCGCCCGATGAGCAAGGGCGCGGGCAAGCAGATTCCACTGATCTGACGGACGAAGGGGGCAGCGACCATGAGCGCGAGCGGCGCAGGGCAATTTGCGGGGCAGCCAGTGGATGCGGCCACGCAGACGGCGTGGAAGCGCGCGGCGGCTGAGGCGGCGGTGCGCGAGGTCCCCGATGGCGCCATCGTGGGGCTGGGTACTGGCTCGACCGCCGAGCAGCTACTGCATGCGCTGGCCGCGCGGGCTGCGCGCGAGGGGCTGCGCCTGCGCGGGGTGGCGACCTCCGAGCGTACGCAGACGCTGGCCCAGAGCCTCGGCATCCCGACGGCGTCGCTCGACGAGGTGGATCACCTCGATCTCAGCTTCGACGGCGCCGACGAGGTGACGCTGCCCGCGCTCGATCTGCTGAAGGGGCGCGGTGGCGCGCTGCTGCGCGAGAAGCTGGTGGCCGCCTCCAGCCGCTACCGCATCATCCTGGTGGATGCGACGAAGCTGGTTCAGACGCTGGGCGTCACCACGGTCATCCCGGTCGAGGTGGAGACCTTTGGCTGGCGTCACACCGCCGCCCGGCTGGCCGCGCCGGGCTGCCGCATCACCCGCCGCGCGCTGGTCGGCGCCGCAGTCGGAGCGCCGGATGCGCCCTTCATCAGCGACGGCGGCCACTACATCCTCGATCTGGTCTACGAGAACCCGCCCGACATCGGCGCCATCGCCGCGCGCGTCAAGGCGACCACAGGCGTCGTCGAGCACGGCCTCTTCCTCGGCATGACCGAGCGCGTCTACATCGGCGGCCCTGACGGCGTGCGCTACGCCGACCGCGCGCGGTAGCAGGCGATCAGCACAGGCTGGAGTGCGCCCGCCCGCGCTACTTCAGGATGGCGCGCTCGTATTGCGGCGGGATGGGGATGGGCTGGCGCAGCGTCATGGCGGCTTGCAGCGGCCAGTGCGGATTGCGCAGGGCAGCGCGGGCCAGCGCCACCAGATCGGCCTGCCCGCTGCGGATGATCTGGTCGGCCTGCGCTGGCTCGGTGATCAGCCCGATGGCGACCGTCGGGATGCCCGCCTCGCGCCGCACACGCTCCGCCAGCGGTGTCTGGTAGCCGGGGCCGACGGGGATGCGGACGTGCGCCTCATTGCCGCCGCTGGAGCAATCAATCGCGTCCACGCCAATCTCCTTCAGGCGCCGCGCGAAAGCGATGGTCTGGTCGAGTGTCCAACTGGGGCGGCTGGGATCATGGTCGAGCCAGTCGGTGGCCGAGACGCGCACGAAGAGCGGCAGCCGCTCCGGCCACACCGTGCGCGCCGCCCGCGTTATCTCCAGCGGCAGGCGCATGCGCCCCTCCAGGTCGCCGCCGTACTGGTCGTCGCGCTGATTGCTGGCAGGCGAGAGGAACTGATGCAACAGGTAGCCGTGCGCGGCGTGCAGCTCGATCAACTCGAAGCCCGCCGCCAGCGCCCGCTCGGTGGCCCGCGTGAAGGCCGCCGCCACCTCGCCAATCTGCTCCGGCGTCAGCGGCTCCGGCGTCTGATGCTCGGCGTCATAGGCGATGGCGCTGGGGCCGACGGTGCGCCAGCCCAGCTCGCCAGGCGTGATCGACTTGCCGCCGGTCCAGGGGCGATCCACGCTGGCCTTGCGTCCGGCGTGGGCAAGCTGGATGGCGGGGATGGCGCCATGCTCACGCAGGAAGCGGGCGATGCGCGCCAGCGGCTCGATCTGGTCGTCGCTCCAGATGCCCATATCCCACGGGCTGATGCGTCCGCGCGCCTCCACCGCCGTCGCCTCGACCGAGACGATGCCCGCGCCGCCGGTGGCGAATCCGCCGAGGTGGACAAAATGCCAGTCGGTGGCGCGGCCAGAGCGATCCTCGCAGGAATACTGGCACATCGGCGAGATCATCACGCGGTTGCGCGCCGTCAGGCTGCGCAGTGGCAACGGATCGAAAAGGCGCGCGGGCTGCGTGGTGAAATCCGGCGTGAAGCCAGAGGCGCGGGCAGGCTCCATCTTCTTCCGCTCGTCGTTCGCTTCGGTCAACACGGTGTCGCTACTCCCCATCGCTGCTCGGCGGTCTCAGCCGCCAACTGTGCGCTTCACAAAGTATAGCAGCAGGAGCGCCGCTCCACGCCAGCGCGCATACGGCGAACGTCCCACGCTGGCGGCCTTGCCAGCGTGGGGCGCTCGTGCGCTCGTAGTGGGCTGGAGCGGCGGTTAGCCCGCTATGGGAACGGGGACAGGCATTGGTATCACGTTCCCATTGGCGTCGATGAGGATGGTGATCGTCTTCGTTGTGGCCGCCGGATCATGCGTCTGCGCCACGACGACCGCCGCAACCGCCACATGAAGCGTGCCCGTGTATTGCGTCCAGGCGCTCTGGCCCTGCTTCCACGTATAGAGTGTCAGCGGGCCAGCGACCGCCTGGGGGCCATACTCGCCGTAGACTACCGAGCCATCGGCCAGCGTGGCAAAGGGGCCAATCAGATTGGCGCCCTGTGGCAGCCCGGCGCTGGGCGCGCTGATGAAGGTATGGCCGCCATCCACGCTTACCACCGCATCCGCTGGGCTGTTGGCGACCGAGGCGCCGTGCCCTTGCACCGTCACCTGCGGCAGGTAGGTGTACAGCTCGCCATGCGCGCCGACGAAAAGGCCCGTCTCGGCCTGCTGGGGCAGCGAGCGTACGCGCGACCAGCTCTGGCCACCGTTGTCGCTGCGATAGAGCGAGAGGCTGGGATAGCCCTCGTTGTTGCACCCGCTGCTATCCGCTGTCACAGCATAGACGGTCGAAGGAATCGGCGAGGCGGCGAAGTCGCAGACGAAGTGGTTGGATGTGGCCAATCCTCCGTCCACGAAGCGCCACGTCGCGCCGCCATCGTCGCTGGCGATTAGCCGCACGCCAGGCGAATCAATCAGCGAGCCACCCATGTCGTCGAACGCCATCGCCGCATAAAGACGCTGCCCCTGTGTCTGGAACACATAGGACTGGTCGCCGTAGGCGCCCTGCACGCTGCGCATCATATTTAATCCGCCGATGACGCCCTTGGTCGGCAGCTTCGGCTGCGTCCAGGTATGGCCGCCATCCACGCTCATATACTGCTCGGCGCACGGCACATAGCCCGAGGCCATTACGCCGCCATGCGTGGCGAGAGCGGGGTAGGGGTTATTCGGCGGCGCGCAGCCCTGGCCGCTCTTCTGGCCGCCCAACGTCACAAAGATGTGGTTGGCGTCGAGCGGGCTGACGGCAATGGACATCGAGTCGATCTGGCTCAGGTCGGTCCTGGGCAGCGCCGCTGACCCATAGGTCTTGCCGCCATCGCTGGAGCGTTGCAGCGCGCCACCAGCGATCTTGTAGACCACGGAGGAGTCGTTGGCGGCCACGACCGGCAATTGATCGGGTTGAACATACGAACTGGGCGGCTGCGAGCCAGGCGTGCCTGTGGGGCCAGGTGTGGGCGGCACGGTCGCGGTGGCGTCGCCTGCGCCCCCATTGGCTCCGGTTCTGCGATGCGCCAGCCCCTGGGTCAGCAGCAGGGCGATCAATCCGACGACGACGACGGCGGCAGCGGCGCCGAGGTAGCCGCGCATGCGACTGGTAGTATGCATATCGCGCATCGGTCCTTTCGGTCCGTGTGAGAGAAGTCGCGTGGAGTGGCCAGCATCCAGCGTCCCCAGGTGGCGCTCGCGCAACTGGAGTTGCGGAGACTCCTCTGGCGCCTCGGCCAGGGTGGCGCGCGCCCAGTCGCCCAGGCCAGCGCCTGTGGGCGCCCGCCAGCGCCAGCGCGCGCCGTCGCCGCTGAGCCGATCGTGGATCGGCAGCAGATCGGGCGGCAGGCTGGCGCGCTCGTCGGACTCGGAACGCTGGGAGTTCTGTGTATCATCAGGGCGCAGATCAGACATCTAGCGCCTCCCTTCGGGTTCGTTGGTTCGGTTGGTCTCGGTCAAGGCGTCGCTCTCGGCGTCGTTCGCGGGGTCGGGGGCAGAGGGCGCCGCGCCGCTGAGCTGGTCGCGCAGCAGGCCCAGCGCACGGCGGAGCCTGGTGCGGACGGTGGCGGCAGGCATGCCCAGCGCGGCCCCGATGGTGGTGGAATCCATGCCGGTGTAGTAGCGCAGCGCCACGATGACCCGCAGGTCGTCGTCGAGGGTGGTGATGGCATGGCGTAGATCGAGCGCGGCGGCGTGATCGCTGGCGCCGGGGTCGGCGTCGAGCTGGGCGATGGCGCGCGGCTCATCGCCTGCGCCACTCAGCGATTCGGTTAGCCGCAGACGCGCGCCGAAGCGCCCGCGCAGCCAGTCGCGGCAGACGTTGACGGTGATGCTGATGAGCCAGGCGCGCGCCGCCGCGCGATCGCGCAGCTCTGGCCAGGCCCGCCAAGCCCGCACCACCGCCTCCTGGGCGGCGTCTTCGGCGTCGCTGGCGCCCACCAGCGCGGCGGCGACACGGGTCAGTGTCGTCGCATGGGCGTCGATCAGCGCGCAGAAGGCCGCGAGTTCATCGGCGCCCCGCGCGCCGCTGACGCCGCCAACATGTGTCATATCCGTCATATCGCGCTGGCTGGGCGGCTGATCGCGGCGGAGCGCGCTTGATCCATCCGTTGGATGGGGAGCGTTGGCAGCCACGTCTTCATCTCGCCAACTGGCAAGGCGCCTCGCCTGACCACTCCAGCGCACAGGCGTCTCCCTTCATGCTCGCTCGATCCGGTCCATCTTACGCTTCGTTCGTCTGCCATGGCGCCACCATCTGTATGAGAAGACGAAGTGGCGGTGGGAAAGTGTTTTGGCGGCAGGGGCGCGGGGGTAGATCTCGGCCTTGAAAGGCCGGAGCACGATGCGCTGGGGCATAAATGCCCCCTCGCGCCACCGCAGGCAGGCGCGTCTTGCGGCTTTCAAGCCGCCGTCGCGTGCGTTGGCCTTTTAAGGCCGCGACCCCCACCCCTCACCCTGACAGATGCTTGACAAGTCATGCTCTGCCCATGACACTAGGCGAAGCGCCGCACAAGATGAAGGCTGGCGCCTGGGAGGATGGGAGGGATGAGGAATGGCGACGCGCCGCATGAAGGGGCCAGAGTGATGACGCCCAATACGATGATCCAACTGCTCGCACCCGCGCTCGAT
>DATBTW010000050.1:0-2933 GCA_036559055.1 Ktedonobacterales bacterium | reverse complement strand
AAAAAAAGCCTTGCAGCACGTCTCGCATCCAGCGCCGATCCCATCGGGGAGCAACACGCCATGATCGCTGTCCTCCAGGCGCAGTTTCCGACGCTTTCACTGCGTCGTCTCTGCCAGTTGCTCGGGGTGAGCCGGAGCTGGTACTACGCCCATCCCAGCGCTGAGGCACGCGCGGAACGCGATCTGGATCTGCGCGACGCGATTGAACGCGTGACGCTGGCGTTTCCCGGCTATGGCTATCGGCGGGTGACGCATGCCCTCCAACGGGACGGCTGGCAGGTCAACCACAAGCGGGTGCTGCGCGTCATGCGTCAGGAATCCTTACTCTGCCAGCTGAAGCGCCGCTTCCTGGTGACGACGGATTCGGCGCATGGCTTGCCGACCTATCCCAACCTGCTGGCTGAGGTGACGCTGAGTACCCCGAACCAAGCGTGGGTCGCCGACATCACCTATGTGCGCCTCCCGCGCTGTTTTGTCTATCTGGCCTGTGTGCTCGACGCCTACTCGCGGCGCTGTGTCGGCTGGAAGCTCTCTCGTCAGATCGACACGCGGCTCACACTTGACGCCCTGGAGATGGCGCTGACCCGCCGCCATCCCGCGCCTGGGCTGATTCACCATTCGGACCGCGGCGTGCAATATGCCAGTCTCGCCTATGTCGCCCGCCTGCTCCAGGCGGGCGCGCAGGTGAGCATGTCCGCCAAGGGCAATCCCTATGACAACGCCAAGGCCGAAAGCTTCTTCAAGACGCTCAAACGGGAGGAGGTGTACCTTCAGGACTACCAAACGTTCGCCGAGGCCGAAGCCAACCTGGATCACTTCATTGATGCGGTCTACAACCAGAAACGGTTGCACTCCAGCCTGGGTTATCTGCCGCCAGTCGAGTTTGAAGCCGCCTACTCCTTATCCACGGATGAGTTGACTTGCCCAGTGGTCCGGTAAATGGGGTGCAGTTCAAATGGTCGCCCTAGGTTCCCCCTCCCCTCGCAGGGGAGGGGGACAGGGGGTGAGGTCCGCGCCCCGCGCGATAACGCTGCCGCAGATTCCACCGCTGCCCAGGTGAGCGAGGGCTAGCGGGCGCCGTAGCGGCGCAGCAACTCCGCCTGCGACATCCAGATCTCGGTGGGGTAGGCGCCGAAGGTCGTGCCGCGCCGCAGCCGCTTCAGGCCATCGGGATTGTAGATGGTCAGCAAGCCCTGCATGAAGAAGCGGTCGAACCAGGCGATCAGCGTCACCGGGCGCTGGCGCAGGGTGAAGCCCAGCCGGGGCGCCGCCCGCCCCATCAGCGTCAGCCCGTGGACGGCGACGGAGCGCGCCGCTGGGCCGCGCTGGTCTGGCTCGCCCGCCCATGCCGCCAGCGCGCCCAGGTCATCCGCGATCAGGCGCATGAGCTGGAACGGCGTGGCCGTGCGTGACGCCGCTCCCAGCTTCAGGTTGTTGATGTGCAACTCGGTGATGCGCGCGCCACGCGCGATGCGCGTCCCATCGGGCAGCGTGATCGGCTTGCCGTGGTAGCGCCCGAAGTGTACGCGCAGCACCCCATGCGGCGCAGAGGGAATCTCTTTCGTCGGCAGGAAGAGATCGTAGATCCGCTCCCAGATCGGCCAGAAGCGCAGGAACCCGCGCGCCTGCCCGCCCTGCGAGGCGCCCGCCAGCCGCCAGCCCAGCCCGGGTCGCCGTGGGCGAGCAGGCGCCGCCACCGCCGCTTGCGTCGCCGCTACCGCCTGCGCAGGCTGATCGCCGCGGATGAAAGAGACGAAGACAGCGCCCAGCGCCAGAAAGATGGCCGCCAGCGCGAAGATCGCCTGATAGCCCAGCGTCGTCTGGTGGTAGACGCCATCCACCAGCGCGATGACCGCGCCACCCAGCGCGGGCGCCAGGATGGCAGGCAGCGTGGAGGCGGCGCTCCAGATGCCGAGGTCTTTGCCCGCGTTGGCCTGCACAGGCAGCGCATCCACCGCCAGCGCCCAATCCACGCTGGTATACGCGCCGTAGCCCAGGCCGAAGACGAGGCCCAGCGGCCACAGCGGGATGCGCCCCGGCAGCACGACGAACGCCAGGGCGGGTAGCGCCATCAGCGCGGTGGAGACGCCCACCAGCAGCGCGCGATTCATGTGGTCGGAGAGGATGCCAAGCGTCAGCGCGCTCATGATGGCTCCCACCAGCGCCAGTCCTGCCACCCAGGCCGTCGCGCTGACGAAATCGGTCACATGCACGACATTGGCGAAATAGTATTCGATGAAGGTGAGGAAGAGCGTCAGCCCCAGCATCACGAAGCCGCGTGTCAGAAAGACCCAGGTGAAGTTGTGGCTCTTCCACGGCTCCAGCCAGAGCATGCGCAGCGACTGTAGCCCGCGCTCCAGCCGTCCCACTCCGCGTGGCGCCGGACGCAGCGCGGCGGCGTCGGTAGCGCTGAAAGGCGTCTCAGGCGTCCACACCACGGTGACAATCGCCGTCAGCGCCATCACCGCGGCGGTGGCGAAGTAGAAGATGGCCGAGCCGCTGACGATGGCCGCGCGCCCGGCGCCAGAGCCAGCGTTGGTGAGGGTGACACTGGCCAGTAGCGCGCCCGCCAGCGCCAGACTTCCCACGTTGCCCAGGATCGTCATCAAGCCCATGTAGCCAGAGGCCGCGCCGCGCTGGTGCTCTGGCGTCAGGTCGGGCAGCAGCCCCTGATAGGCGCCCAGCGTGAAGTTGAACCCGAATTGAAGGATCAGGAAGGAGACTGTCAGCGTATTCAGGTCATCGGCGCGCGCCAGCGCCCCCGCCCCGACCAACGCGACCACCACACCGATGAGGATGTAGGGCCGACGACGCCCCATGCGCGCAGTGGTGCGGTCGGAGCGCGCGCCCACCAGCGGCGGCACGACCAGCGCGACGATGGCCCCCAGCGCCGAGAGCCAGCCCAGATATTCCGCCTGCTGCGCGTCGCCCAC
>DATBTW010000049.1:0-16392 GCA_036559055.1 Ktedonobacterales bacterium | reverse complement strand
GCGCGAGAATCCCCAGATGATCTCGCCAGCCGCAAGACCAGCGAGTTCATCGTCATCCGGTTCTTGATGTTGTCACATGCGCTCGTGTGCGAGCGCACGGAGGGAACGACTCATGTCAGATCGCTTCTCAGCGATCCGCTCAATTGGCCTCAAGGCGGCGCTTGGCGCCGTAGTCGCATCGAGCCTGGTGGTCGCCGCCTGTGGTGGCGCGAGTTCAACTCCTACTGGTTCGGGTAACGCTGCAACCTGCCCGGCAACGACATCGCTCAATGGCGCTGGCTCGACCTTTGATGCGCCACTCTTCTCGAAGATGTTCACCGAGTACGCCAACGCCAAATGCAATGTACAGGTGAACTATCAATCAGTAGGCAGTGGTACAGGCATTAGCCAGTTGCTTGCGCAGACGGTAGATTTTGGCGCCACAGATACCCCGATGACCGATACCCAGCTCGGGCAGAGTACAGCCGGGCACATCATTCACATTCCGGTTACGCTCGGCGCGGTGGCAATCTCATATAACCTTTCCAGCCTGTCCGTTGACCAGCACCTCAAGTTCACTGGGCCGGTCATCGCAGACATTTTCCTGGGGAAGGTCAAGACTTGGAACGACCCCGAACTAACCGCGCTTAACCCTGGTGTCGCTTTGCCGAGTGAGGCCATCACGGTTGTCCATCGCTCAGATGGCAGTGGCACGACGGGGATCTTTACACACTACCTCTCAGCCATCAGCCCCGAGTGGTCTTCGAAGGTAGGCGCGGCGACCACGGTGAACTGGCCTACTGGCGTAGGTGGCAAAGGCAACGCGGGCGTCGCGGCGGCCGTGAAGAGCACTGCAGGATCCATTGGCTACAACGAGTTGGCGTATGTGTTGACCAATACCATCCAGTATGGTGTGGTTCAGAACCAGGCGGGCGAGTACGTTGCGCCATCTTTGGAGAGCGCTAAGACGGCGGCGGCAAATGTCACCACGATTCCCGACGACCTACGCTTCTTCATCGTCAACGCGCCCGGATCTGGCTCCTATCCGATCAGCGGGTTCTCCTGGGCTGTCGTGTACCAGAACCAGACCAACGCCGACAAGGGTGAAGCCATCGCCAACACACTGTGGTGGATGACGCACCAGGGACAGCAATACTCAACCTCACTGAGTTATGTACCGCTGCCCAGCGCCATCGTGACGAAAGATGAAGCGCAGATCAAGTCGATGGCCTGCGGCGGCAAGGCGTGCTACAGCGGGCTATTCGGTTAAACATCACATGGGTAGCTTGCCGATCATATTCCGGCGTACAATGCGCAAGGAGACGATAGGCAGGGCTAATGCGCGGCCCTCCTTGCTGGAGTCACCCCTCGCCAGAGGGGCGGCGCCAGTCAGGAGGACTGCGATTTCTTGTGTTCTCAGCTGAATGGGTGGTTTGTTACATGGATGACTTCTGCCGAGCTGTGACTCCAGGGCCTGTCTGTGCATCCATAGGCCCAGGACTACCAATGTATAAATCGCGAGACGCCCAGAAACGCTGGGCCTCAAAAGCGGAAGCGGAGTAGACTATGGCAGGCTTGCCCTCATCCACCTCACTCTCGGCTGCAGGAATTAGAGAGCGCGTTCGCGCGCGGATTGCAGCCCAGGTAGTGCAGATGCGTGTGCGCGCCAAGCATCCCAGTGACTTCCTCTTTCGCGGATTGACGACAATCTTCGTCATTGCGGTAGTTGGGATCGTCCTGGGCATCGCCTGGATTCTGGTCAGTGATTCGTGGTCGACGATAACGACCTTTGGGCTGAGCTTCCTGACAAACTCGGCTTTCGATCCGGTCCATAACGTTTATGGCGTAGGTGCGGCCATCTTTGGCACTATGCTCACCTCGGCGTTTGCGTTGCTTATCGCTGCGCCGCTTGGTATAGGCGCTGCCATCTTTCTGACTGATTTTTGCCCACTGTACATTCGCGGGCCACTAGCCTTTCTGATTGATGCGCTGGCGGCATTGCCAAGCGTGGTGCTAGGCTTGTGGGGCTTTCTGGCTTTCGCACCCTGGCTTCAACACTCCGGTGAGCCCTGGCTGCAGCTGCATTTAGGATTTCTACCCTTCTTCCAGGGTGAGCCACACGGGCTGGGGATCCTTGCCGCGAGCCTCATCCTCTCCATGATGGTACTGCCGATCATCACCGCTGTGACGCGCGAAGTCCTGGCGGTAGTGCCAATTGGCCAGCGCGAAGCTTTGTTGGCGCTCGGCGCGACCCGCTGGGAGGTGATCCGCCATGCCGTGCTGCCATTCTCCCGAGTGGGCATCGTAGGCGGCGTGATGCTTGGTTTGGGGCGCGCTCTAGGTGAAACTATCGCTGTGACCCTAGTAATAGGCAACCAGGCGACCAAGCCCAGCTTAAGTCTCTTCGATACGGGCTATACACTGGCGAGTGTCATTGCCAACCAGTTTACGGAAGCGACGCCGGGCCTATTCTACTCGGCAGTGGTCGAGGCTGGTTTGCTACTGCTGCTCATCACGCTCATCACGAACATTTTGGCGCGTTTGCTGGTCGCACGCCTTGGCCGGAGCCGTGCAGGAGGGTTGGCTTGACGATGCATGTGGAATACCAAGAACAACCTCCTCGCAGTTCAACGGCCTTCCAGACGCGCACTACTGCGCACACTCTGCGTCGCCAGATCACTAATGGCGCTGCGGTTGTGCTCACGGGAGTATTTGCCCTCGTTGGAGCGCTGTTTCTGATCTACCTGATTGGCTACGTGTTCCAGCAGGGTAGTCACTTTCTAACACTGCCGTTCTTAACCGAAGCGCCCGCCGCGCTAGGTGAGGCGGGCGGTGGGGTACAGCCCGCAATTGTGGGAAGCCTCGTCTTGATTGTGCTGGCGTCGCTCTTTGGCATCCCACTAGGGGTATTTACAGGAATCTACCTTGCGGAGTTTGGACGTGCAAGTCTGGCATCGGTTGTCCGCTTCATGGTGGATACACTGACGGGCATTCCGACGATCATCTTTGGGTTGTTCATATGGGTACTGGTGGTTGTGCCATCGCACTCCTTCTCGGGGCTAGCTGGTGGGCTGGCGCTCAGCATCATCATGATTCCGACAGTCGCGCGGACGACTGAGGAGGTGCTGCGTCTTGTGCCTAGGGAGTTGCGCGAGGCGTCCATCGCGCTAGGCGCGACCGAATCGCGCACGATCTGGTCGGTAGTATTGCCCTCAGCACGCAATGGAATCGTCACGGGGATTATGCTGGCACTGGCGCGCATTGCTGGTGAGACGGCGCCGTTGCTGTTGACGGCGTTTGGCAGCGCATTCGGCTTTACGAGCATCTTTCGCCCATTAGCGGCGCTTCCGTTGCAGATCTTCGATTACACCCTCAGTCCATATGACACGCAGATTCATCAGGCATACGCTGGCTCATTGATCTTGATTGCGCTGGTCATTCTGTCGTCGTTGGCGGTTCGTTGGGTTACTGGGGGCTTCCAACTGCGGCGCACAGGCCGGTGACGACTCTTGAAGTCGTCGCATCCGTGTGTTCAAAAGTTGTCGATGCGTGTTAGGAGAGCGCACAGTGTCATTTGCCGTACGTCATCTCAACGCCTGGTATGGCGCTGTGCAATCATTGCATGACATTTCGCTGGACATTCAGCCGAGACGTGTCACTGCAGCGATTGGACCCTCGGGATCGGGCAAATCCACATTTGTTCGCTGCCTTAACCGCATGCATGAAGCCACACCAGGCGCACGTGTCTCTGGCGCCGTGATTGTGGATGATATCAACATCTATGATGTCAATGTTCATCCAATGGCAGTGCGTCGTCATATCGGCATGGTGTTTCAGCAACCCAACCCGCTGCCCACTCGGAGCATTCATGATAACGTCGCTATCGGCGCTCGTCTAAATGGCCTGGCGCGCGGCCGTGCGCTCTCGGAACTCGTCGAGCGCAGCTTGACGCGAGCAGCGCTGTGGGATGAAGTGAAGGATCGGCTTGAGCGCCCGGCCGGGCAACTATCTGGTGGGCAGCAGCAGCGCCTCTGCATTGCGCGCGCGCTGGCAGTACAGCCAACGGTTCTCTTGATGGATGAACCTTGCTCAGCGCTCGACCCCATCGCCACGCTTCAGGTGGAGCAATTGATTGAGGATCTGAAGGCGAACTACACCATCGTCATCGTCACACATAATATGCAGCAGGCCGCCCGTGTCTCGGACCGAACTTTGTTCTTCTTGCACGGGAGACTTATTGAGGAAAACGAAACAGCGCGCATCTTCTCGCATCCCAGTGAGAAGGCTACTGAGGACTACGTGACAGGTCGGTTTGGTTGAGTGCGGCGCTCACATCGCGGGAGGATATACGCTATCATGATCTCACACTCTGTCGGGAATCAGTGTCAGCCCGAACGTGGGGTGGCTCCAATGCCTATGATCGATTCCGTGGTTGGCTCAGTGACGCTCCGTACGCAAGACTTGAATGTGTACTACGGAGATAAGCACGCTCTGAAGCACATCTCGCTCGAGGTCGCGACTCGCCAGGTCACCGCGCTGATGGGCCCATCGGGCTGCGGCAAAACCACCTTCCTGCGCTCGCTCAACCGCATGCACGATCTGACGCCAAACGCACGTGTGACCGGCTCGATCCTCCTCGATGGCGAGGATGTGCTCTCGCCTTCGATGGATGTGGTGCAGCTACGCCAGCGAGTCGGCATGGTCTTCCAGCGGCCCAATCCATTCCCGAAGTCAATCTTCGAGAACGTGGCGTATGGGCTGCGGGTGCAGGGCGGCGTGACACAGGCGGAGATCAAGGAGCGGGTGGAGCGCAGCCTGCGCGGCGCGGCCATCTGGGACGAGGTGAAAGACCGTCTCGGCCATAGCGCGCTGGGGCTGTCCGGCGGCCAGCAGCAGCGCCTCTGCATCGCGCGGGCGCTGGCGGTCGAGCCAGAAATCATCCTGATGGATGAGCCATGCTCCGCGCTGGACCCCATCGCCACGCTCAAGATCGAGGAGTTGATCGAGCAACTCAAGCGGCGCTACACCATCGTCATCGTGACACATAATCTGCAACAGGCGGCGCGCGTCAGCCAGTATACCGGCTTCTTCCTGACCGGTGACCTGATCGAGTTCAACGTGACCGCGCAGATCTTCTCGCGCCCACAAGATAAGCGCACCGAAGATTTCATCACTGGCCGGTTTGGGTAGCGCGCCCACGGCGGCATCATCTGGCGGCATCATCTGGCGGGATCATCGCGGCCATCGCCGCACGTCCATCCCTGACCATCCCTGAAAGCGAGTCAAGACACCATGGCCCGGAAGGCATTTCACCAGGAACTGCGCGAGATCGAGGAGTCGGTCATTCAGATGGCCTCGCTCGTCGAATCGGAGATTGCGCAGACCATGCAGGCGCTCAGCCACCGCGATACCGTGCTGGCGCAGGATGTCATCACCAAGGATGGCGAGGTCAACGAGCTACAGCGCAGCATTCGCAGCCACTGCATCGCGCTGATGGCCTTGCAGGCGCCGGTCGCGCGCGATCTGCGCGAGCTGGTCACCGTACAACTCGTTATCAACGAGCTGGAGCGCATGGGCGACCATGCCGTCAGCATCTCGAAGCAATCCATGCGACTGGTCGAGTTCGAGCCGCTCAGCCAGATCAATGATCTGGTCGAGATGGCCAGGATCGTGCGGGAGCAGGTGCGCGACTGCATCCAGGCGTTCGTGGATGTCAATGTGCAGTTGGCCCGCGATGTCTGCGCCAAAGATGACGCCGTCGATCACTACTACCGCGAGGTCCTCAGCCAGCTCATCCACCTGATGTCTACCGAGCCGTCGAACGTGGCCCCCGCCACCAGCCTGCTCTTCGTCGCGCACGATCTGGAGCGCATCGGCGACCGCGTGACGAACATCGGCGAAGATGTGATCTATATGGTCACTGGCGAGATCGAAGAGTTGAACTGAGCGGCCCTGGCCGGAGACTGCGACCGTGGAACAGCGCCCCATCCTGGTGGTCGAAGACGACGACGCGCTACGCGAGACGCTCGCCTACAATCTGCGCGCCGAGGGATACGATACCCTGCTGGCCGCCGATGGCGTAGTGGCGCTGGAGCACGCCGTTCGCCAGCCCATCGCGCTGGTGATCCTCGACGTGATGCTGCCCCGGCTCGATGGCCTCGACGTGCTGCGCCAGTTGCGCGCCCGCCCCGAGACCGCCGCCATCCCGGTGCTGATGCTGACCGCGCGCGCCGAGGAGAGCGATATCGTCGTCGGGCTGGAGCTGGGCGCCGACGACTACGTGACCAAGCCTTTCTCGTGGAATGAGGTGCGGGCACGACTGCGGGCGCTGCTGCGGCGCGGCGCCCAGCGCGCCAATGGCGACGAGGCCGCCAGCGATCTGGCGCAGAGCGAGCCGATCACCGTCGGCGGCCTGCGCATCGACGAAGATCGCCGCGAGGTGCGCAAGGGCGACCAGCTCATCGAGTTGCCGCCGCGCCTCTTCGATCTGCTTATCTACTTCGCTCGCCACCCCGGTACGGTGCTGACGCGCGGGCGCTTGCTCGAACACGTCTGGGGCTACGACTACGCAGGCGACACGCGCACCGTGGATGTGCATGTGCGCTGGCTGCGCGAAAAGATCGAGGATGACCCCGCCAACCCGCAACTGATCCAGACCGTGCGCGGCGTCGGCTACCGCCTGAAGGGCTGAGCGGACATCCGGCAAGCCCCACTCCCGCCGCAGCGGGAGAGGGGTTGGGGAGGGGCGGCCTCACACGCTGCGCTCGACCGCCACGATGTTGTTGCGTAGCGCGCCGATAGCGTCAATCGCCGTTTCCATCACGTCGCCCGGCTGGAGGTATTCCGGTGGCGTGCGACCGTGGCCGACGCCTGCGGGCGTGCCAGTGGCCACGATGTCGCCCGGCTCCAGCGTCATCACCTCCGCCAGTGAGATGATGATGGCGGCGACATCGTAGAGCATGTGCGCCGTCGTGCCGGCCTGCTTCAGCTCACCGTTGACGCTGAGGGTCAAATTGAGCGCCTGCGGATTGGGAATCTCGTCCGCCGTAACGATCCATGGCCCCATCGGACACGAGCCATCCAGGCTCTTCCCCGTGAACCATTGCAGGCCCGGCGCATGTTGCAGGTCGCGCGCGCTCAGGTCGTTGATGATGGTGTAGCCGAAGACATGCCGCAGCGCATCCTCGCGGCGGATGTGACGCCCGCCCTGCCCGATGATGACGCCCAGCTCGACCTCCCAATCCAGCTTCTGGGTCAGCATGGCGTCCAGCGGGATGTCGTCGAAAGGGCCAGTGACCGTCGTGACGGCCTTGGTGAAGATATTGGGGCGCTGCTGCCCCACGGGCGCCTGCTCACCACTGGCGCGCAGCGACTCAGCGGCGTGCTCGGCGTAGTTGCGCCCCACACACAGCACATTTTTGGCGGGCCGGGGAATCGGCGCGAGCAACTGCGCGGCGCTCAGTGTGAGGGCGGCGTCCTCAGGCGCGGCGCTGGCCAGCTGCGCCACGCGCTCCAGCGCCTGCGGGCCAGCCGCGATCAGCGCCAGCATATCGCGCAGCAGCTCCGGCGCCTCGCGGGCCTCAGGCGCATTCAGCATGGTCGCGGCGCGCGGCAGGTCTACCAGCTCGCCGTCGCGCGCTGCCCCCAGATGGATGCTGCCATCAGCAGCGCGGAAACTCGCAATTCGCACAGGTCGCTCCTCTTGACTCGGATGTGTTCCCGACTGGCGGGTCGGCGAGCCTGCGCTCCCCAATGCCCGCCTGAGGTCAGTCTATCATGCGACCGGAGCGCGCTGATGTCGCTGGCGCCCCGCGACTTGCTGGCGCCGCCCATGCGTAGCGTTCAGCCGACCAGCGCAGAGCCGCAACAACGCAGCCATGAACACCCGCCGGGCAACCGCCGAGCCACCGAGGAGGGCCGCCGGATGGAGCCACGTCGCCCATCGCCACGTCCGCCCTATGCGGCCGGAGAGGATCTCGCCACGCCGACGGTAAGTGTCCCGCCGCACGCTCCGCGCCAGCGCCAGCGGCGGGCGCCCGCCAGCGAGGCCGAGCGAGATCGCTATCGAGTCGGTGAGGAGGCGCTGGCGCGCTCCAGCGGGCAGCGCTCGCCCCGCGCGCCCCGCGCGCATCCACAGCGCAGGGCGCCCCGCAGGCTGGCGCACATGGCGCGCATGGCTCGCGTCGGCGCGCGCGCAGCGGGACGCGAATTGCGGCGCGTCTCGCCCGCGCGGGCCATCGCGCTGCTGGCGCCGCTCGTGACGCTCATCGCGCTGCTGCTCTGGCTCACATTCGGCTCTTACTGGCAGGTGCGTCGCGTCCGCATCGCGGGAACCAGCGATGCGACACTGCTGGCGCTGGCTCGCGCGCAGCGTTTGACCGGCTGCGATGCCTTCCGCTGCGACTTCAGCGCCGCCCAGCGCGCCATCGCTGCCTCGCCGCGTGTGCGGCAGGTCAGTATCACGGTCGTGTTTCCCGATACCGCGCTGGTGAGTATCACCCCGCGCGCCACCGCCGCGCTGTGGAGCGCGCACGGCCAGACATGGGCTATCGGCGCGGATGGCGTCGTCATTGGCTCCGTCGGGAGCGATCCCGCGCTGGCGCGAGGCGCTGCCGTCACTGTGGACGACCCCGCCGATCTGGCCTTCGCCGGGCAGACGCCTCGCGTCGCGAGCAGCATGAACCCGGCGCTGGTCGCAATGGCAAGTCAGTTGCGTATCAGCTCGTCAGGCGCGGGCTCGCCGCCCGCAACGCTGCGCTACTCAGCCCAGGATGGCTTCACGGCGCTGACCGCTGGCGGGACGCTGATCATCTTCGGCGCGCCTAGCGACGCCCAGGCCACGCTGGCTGATCTCACCAGCGAGACGCCACCTGCGGCGACTGGCGCGCAGCAGATGACGCCAGCGGCGGTGGCGCAGGGCGCGCGGCTCCAGGCGCAGGCGGCACAGGAGATCCTGGCGCGGCTGGCGCAGAGCGGTGTGACCGCTGGTGTGGTCGATGTGCGCTGGGGCGCGCATCCCTACTACCGCTGAGCGGCCCATCGCAGCAGTGATCTCATAGCTCCCCTCTCCTCCCCTCGCCTGCACAGTGGGGGAGGGGTTGGTGGAGGGGGCCAGCCGCCCACGTCACGGTCATCAGGGAAGCGAGACATGGTATGAAGGATAGACAACAGCGTCGGCCCGGCGCCGGTCGCGCGCAGAACATCGTCAGCCTCGATCTCGGCTCGCAGACCATCAAGGCGCTGATGGCGCGCGTCGAGCCAGATGGCTCACTTGCCTTCATCGCGGGCGGCGAGTTCCCGTCCGAGGGCATCCGCGAGGGGATGGTGAGCGCGCCAGAGCAGGCCAGCGATGCGCTGACCGCTGCGCTCGCCGCGCTGGAGCAGGCCAGCGGATCGCGCATCCTCAGCGCCTATGTCAGCGTGGGCGGCTCGCTGGCGCACAGCCAGGTGATACGCGCCAAAACCTCCGTGACGCAGCCCGAACAGCTGATCAGCTTGCGCGAGGTCGAAAAGGTCATCGGCGCGGCCCGCAGCGCGGTCGCGTCGAATGGCCATAGTGAGCAGTTGCATGTCATCCCGCGCGGCTACAGCATCGATGGCGTCGGCGGCATCCCGAATCCTGTGGGCATGGTGGGCTTCGAGCTGGCGGTGGAGGCGTGCATTGTCACCGCGCCGCTGGCCGTCACCCAGAACCTCGTGCGGCTGCTCAACGCCACCGAGACCACGCCGGGCGACCTGATCGCCGGGCCACTGGCGGCTGGCGAGAGCGTGCGCGCGCAGGCGCAACTGGGCCTGCCCTTCGCCGTCGCCAACATCGGCGCGCAGACTACGGGCGTGGCTATCTACGCCGAGGGCGCCATCTATCAATGCGATTGTCTGCCGGTGGGTGGCGATACCATCACGCGGCAGATGGCGCACAAGTTGCGGCTACCCTTCGACGTGGCTGAGCGGCTGAAGCGCCGTTTTGCGACCTGCCTGGCCAGCCACGCGCCCGAGGACGACCTGATCGAGATGGAGCCGATCAGCGGCGCCGACGAATTGCTGCCCACGCGCCTGCTGGCGGAGACCGCCGCTGAGGGCGCGCAAGAGCTGGCGGCGGCCATCGCGGCCCTGCTCCAGCGCGCTCAGCGGCAGGGCGCGCGCCCCGCCACGCTACTGCTGACAGGTGGCGGGGCCGAGCTGGATGGGCTGGATGCGCTGCTCGCCAGCGTCGTGCGCGCGCCTGCCGAGGTGGCGCGGCCAGCAGGGCTGGTCGGCGCGCCGCCGCCGCTGACACGCCCGGCCTACGCGGTGGCGACGGGGCTGCTGCTGCTGGGCGCTCGCCAGCATCGCCGCGCGGCGCCACGCGCCACGACCAGAAGCGCGCCATTTATGGCTGACCTGCGACGCATCTTCACCGCGCAGCGTTGAGCGCCGCGCCGGAAAGGGGTCATCCCAATGCCGACAGAGAATCCGCCCGACGAGGCGCGCGAAACGCCTCAGAGTGATGCAACCACGCCAGACAATATGGACGCGGCGGCTGAGAACGCCGCGCAGCCCATCATCAATCTGAACCGATCCCAGACCCGCCCGCTCTCCGCCGATGCCCCGCCCGCCAGCGCGGAGCATGCCGCCGCCGATGAGCCGTTGGACATCGGCTGGCGCGACGCGAGCGATACTGCGGGCGATGACACAGGCTCCGATTCCGATGCCGACCAGCCTCAGGCGGCTCCGCAGAGCGAGCGGGAATACAAGCCAGCCAGCGCGGCGCGGCTCATCGTCGTCGGCGTCGGTGGGGCTGGCTGCAACATCGTCAACCACATGATCGAGTCGGGCATGGGTGGCGTCGAGTTTCTGGCCGTCAACACCGATACGCAGGCGCTGAGCGCATCGCGCGCCCACCAACGCATCAGCATCGGCGAGCGGCTGACCCGCGGCATGGGTACCGGCGGCGACCCCGCCGTTGGCCAGCAGGCCGCGCAAGAGAGCTATGAGGAGCTGGTGGAGACGCTCGGCGGCGCCGATATGGTGTTCATCACGGCGGGCATGGGCGGCGGCACTGGCACAGGCGCCAGCCCCATCGTGGCGCAGGCGGCGCGCGAAGGAGGCGCGCTGACGCTGGCTATCGTCACCACGCCCTTCGCCTTCGAGCGCCGCCGCCGCGCGCTGGCCGAGCAGGGGGTCGCGGCGCTGCGCGCCGTCGTCGATGCGCTCATCACCGTTCCCAATGAGCGGCTCGCCCAGATCGTCGGACGCGATACCAGCCTCTTCGAGGCTTATCGCCAGGCCGATGAGGCGCTGCGTGTGGGCGTGCAGGGTGTCAGCGAACTGATTACGATTCCCGGCCTCATCAACCTCGATTTCGCCGATGTGCGCGCTGTGATGAGCGAGGCTGGCTCGGCCTATCTGGCGATTGGCTCGGCCAGTGGCGGGAACCGCGCCGAGCAGGCGTTGCACTCCGCTCTCTCGAATCCGCTGCTGGATGTCGATATCACCGGCGCGCGTGGGCTGATCTTCAACGTGACCGGCGGCGACGATCTGAGCATGCGCGAGGTGGAGCAGATCGCCAATGCGCTAAGCGCAGCGGTTCACCCCGACGCCAATCTGATCTTCGGCGCGACCTACGATCCCAACGCCAACGACACGCTGAAAGTGACAGTCGTGGCGACTGGCTTCGAGCCGCATGTCGCCCCCGAAGCGCGCCCCTCCACCTGGACGCCGGGGCGCATCGCGCTGGCCCCCGATGGTCAGGAACCGCGCCCGGAGCAGCGTCTCCCCGGCAGGATGCGCTTCGATGAGCCGCTGCCCACCCTGACGGAATCGCCTGGCGGGGACTATCGGCGTGGCGCCCGCGCCGGTCAAGGCTCCTGGCAGACGCCATCGCAGCCACCTGCGGGCGCCGAGCGGCGGGCAGACGTGACGGTCAATCCCGTCAGTCCCGTCAACCCCGCCAGCGTTCCACCCGGCTATCCGCCCGCCAATCCCGCCAGCGTTCCGCCCGGTCAGCGGACTGGCGCTCCGCCCGTCAACCTGAACGCGCCAGGGTATGCGCAGCCCGTGGCGCCCTCGCAGCCACCCGCCACGCCTGGCGGCGCCGATCAGGTCGTGCGTCCGCAGTACCCGCGCGAGGACTATGCCGAAAACACCGAAGGGCTGGCGCGTGCGCCCGAACACGAGGCGCGTCAGGGCTTCTGGAGCCGCCTTTTCTCCGCCAGCCCACCACCGCCACCCGAGCCGCCGCCCCCATCGCGCCATCCCTAGTGGGCGGGGGAGTCGCAGCTATCAGGGAGTCGCGGCCATGAATGGTCGCCGCGCGGGGCGATGGGGCATAAATGCCCCCTTCCGCGCCGCCGTGGCGTGCTCCGGCCTTTCAAGGCCGAGAGCACCCCTCCCGCCGTCGGCCCCCCGCGAGTCAACGCTATCCCTTGCGTGCGTCATCTTTCCACGCCCACCACTTCAGCAGTTCCGGGTCGTGCGGCTCCGGCCCGGCGAAGTAGACGGCGCAGCGCAGCGTGTAGAGCATGCAGCGGTCGATATGCGCGCCCCGCAACGCGCAGAGGTTGTCGTAGAGCGCCTGTGGGTCGGCGCCGTCGAGTTGCGCGACCGAGCGCACGCCCAGGTCCCACAGATCGACCGCGATGCTGGCCCCTACTCCGGGAATGCGCCGCAGATCGCGCAGCGCCTCCGCTCGCGTCGCCTCCATGCTCTCACGCTCCTGTAGCATCGTCTGCCTGCCCTTCTGTGGCCTCGCCGCCGCTCAACGGGCTGGAGAAGCCCAGGATGTAGCCATTGGGATCCTGCGCATAGAACTCGCGCGCGCCGTAGGGGGCCGTCATGGGCGCCTTGATGATCGTCGCCTTGCCCTGGATGGCGCTATGCAGCGCATCGGCGTCATCCACGCTAATATAGAAGGTCAGCGAGGCGCCCAGCGGCTTCCCCACGAGCTGCGGCAGCTCCTCTTCGAGGCTGTGGCGCGCCTGCGCCATGATCTCGACATCGCCAGACTTCAGCGACGCCCACACATACGGGGACGCATCGGGAGCGGTTCCCGTGACCGTGAAGCCGAGTGTGTCGCGATAGAATGCGATGGTCGCATCGACATCTTCCACCATGAGATTGGGCGTCAACGAATTGAGCGTCATCGTGCCTCTGCTCCTCACCTCACGCGCCGCCGAAGCGCGGCGCGCATCTGATCTGTTGAACAATCGCTCTATAGCACAGTATAAAGTGTATTGTGGTTCGATTCGGTCCGCATTCACAACAAATTCGCGCGAGTCGCCGAAATTGGAGAGAACGCATGTCGCACGTCGTCTACTCACCTGCCACGCGCTTGCTGGCGCTACTCGATGTGCTGCAATCGCGCCCGCGCGTCTCCGCGCAGCAGGTCGCCGACGCGCTGGAGGTCGAAACCCGCAGCGTGCGCCGCTACGTCACCATGCTGCAAGCGATGGGGATCCCGGTGGAGACGCGGCGCGGGCGCTACGGCGGCTATGCGCTGCGCCCGGGCTATCGCCTGCCGCCGCTGATGCTGACCGACGACGAGGCGCTGGCCATCACACTGGGGCTGCTGGCGACGCCGCGCCTGGGGCTGGCCGAGTTGCAGGCTGCGACGGCGGGCGCGCTGGCCAAACTGGAGCGCGTGCTGCCACTCGCCACCCGCGAGCGTGTGCAGGCCATACGCGCATCCGTGGCAGTCGATGCGTCGCCCGCCGCGCGCGCCGCCGAGTCGCCCGCCCGCCTCGATGCCGTCGCGCTGTGCAGCGCCGCCGCCCGCCTGCGCCGCCGCCTGCGCCTGCGCTATCTGAATAGCGCGGGCGAGCAGACCGAGCGCCTGCTGGATTGCTACGGCGTCGTCCATCATGACGGACGCTGGTATGCGATTGGCTACTGCCACCTGCGGCGGGCGCTGCGCGTCTTTCGCCTCGATCGCGCCCGCGCCCTGACCCTGCGCGACGAGACATTCACCTCGCCGCCCGACTTCGACTGCCTGGCTTATGCCATCCAGACGTTCGCGGCCATCCCCGATACCTGGCTGGCGCAGGCGCTGCTGCATACGTCCTTCGCGGAGGCGGCGCGGCAGGTCCCGCCCGACTTCGCCACGCTGGAGGAGCGGCCCGATGGCGTGCTGCTGCGCGCCTACGACCGCAGTCTGGAGCATGCCGCGCGTTTCCTGCTCAGCCTGGGCTGCCCCTTCGAAGTGATCGGCCCGCCTGAGCTGCTGGATACCTTCGGCCAGCTCGCGGACGACATCGCCGTGATGGTCGCGCGCTCGCGGGAGGGGGAGTCGCGGCCATCAATAGCCGGCGCACGGGGCGAGGGGGCATAAATGCCCCGGTATGCGCCGCCTGCGGCGGCTTTTGGCGGCCTTTCAAGGCCGTCATCGGCGTGCTCCGGCCTTTCAAGGCCGAGAGCGCCCACCGCCGCCACGGCCGAGGGCGCAGCCCAGGCGTCTGCAAAACCGCCTGCTCTGACTTGCCAGGCGCCAGAATGGCTGATAGGATGCGTGAAAGAACAGGCGGAACGCCGCCCCGTCGCCCGACCAGCGCGCGGCGTTCGAGGAGAGCATTGTGAGTCAGGAATACGTCCCACCCACCCGCGCGCCGCTGATCGATGGACGTGAGTTGCGCGTCGAGGCCGATGGCGTCCATATTGGCGAGCAGTTCTATCCGTTCACGCACATTCAGGAGGCGCGGCTGCTCTTCCTTCGCCCGGAGACCATCGGGCTGACACTCGCTCGTGTCGGCCAGGTCGAATACTCGTTCGCGCGCCCCGGTGATGGCTCCGCCGCGCTGGAGGCGATCCATCGCCTGCGCCCGGAGACGCGCCGCGCCGACGCCCCCGCGCCTGCCGCGGAGGCGCCCGCTGGCTACTTCGCGCCCGTCGCCCCGCCGGAGCCAACGCAGCCAGGGCAGACGCAGCCTTACGCGCCCTATCCGCCCTATGCCGCGCCGCCACCACAGCCCGGCGCACCCTTTGGAGCGCCGCCGTTTGGCGCGCCGCGCCCCGGCTATCCGCCCGCGCCGAATCAGCCCTATCGGCCCTTTCCGCCCTTTCCGCCGCAACTGGCGCGCCCCGCCGCGCCGGTTCCGTTCCCGCCGCCCGTCATCGAGGCCTATGGCCCCGATCCCAATCGCACGCGCGCCGAGCTGACGCCCGCGCCGCGCCGGTCGGGCCAGCTCATCGGCGCGGCCTTCCGCCAGTATGGTAAGCGGCTCGGCGCGCTGCTGGCGCTGGCGCTGGTGGTGGCGACGCTGCCCTCGGCGGTCATCGCGCTGCTGGATGCGCTGGTCTCGCAGCTGAGCGGCGTCAATCCGCTGGCGGGCGCGCCGAACCCCATCAATACATTCATGCAGGTGGCAAATGGGCAGACCCCTGCGACGACCACTCCCGCCACAACCGCCGCGACGCCGCAGGATACCGCCATCGGCCTGCTCTCGCTGGCGGCCGTCGTGCTGACGCTGCTGGTGGCCGCGTGGACGACTGCGGCGCTGACCGTCGGCGCGCGTGAAGCGACGCTGGGTCGGCCCATCAGCATCCGGGCGTGTGCGCGCGAGGGATTGTCGCGGCTGTGGCCGACGCTGTGGGCGCTCTTCTTCCTGTATGGCATGCTGGCCATCATCGCCATTCCAGGGCTGGGGCTGGCGCTGGCCTTCGTGCTGGGGCCATCTGAACCCGGCGCGGGCGCACAGATCACCTCAGCGGATGCGATGGCGCTGGCCATCATCGCGGGCGTCATCGCCGTCACCACGCTGGCGCTCGTTGCCTATCTGTGGTCGCGGTTCGCGCTCTACCCCACGGCGGCGGCGCTGGGCATGCCGCAGCCGCTGCGTGTCGCCTTCACGCTGACCTCCTTCGGCTGGTGGAGGGTCTTCGCGGCGCTGCTGGTGGTGACGCTGCTGACGGGCGGGCTGACACTGGCGGCCAGCGCAGCGCAACTGCTCTCGGTGGCCGTGGCGACCGTGCTGCTGGCGCCGCTGATTCAGTTGATCGCCGGGCCGCTGAGCGCGCTGATCCGCGTCGGCGTGCTCTACGACCAGCGCCTGCGCCGCGAGGGCTACGCGCTGTTCCAGCAGGAAGGTGTCACCACCCCCGACGCCGCCTCGGCTCATCCCGCGCCAGAGCATCCCACCGAGGTCAGCCGGTAGGGCGTGTGGGGCCTCTCCCCCTGTCCCCCTCCCCTCGCAAGGGGAGGGGAGCTATTGGCAGGCATCGCGCGCGGGGCCAGGGAGCGCGCTCGCGGCGGGGAAGCACTCGCGGCCTTGAAGGGCCGCGACCCACCCCCACCCGCCTCTCGTCACCGCTCCCTCGCCCGCCGCTGCAGCTCGTAGAGGCGGCTGATCGCTTCCAGCGGCGTCAGCTCGTCGATGGGCAGCGCCTTCAGTTCCTCGATCAGCGGGTCTGGCTCAGCGGAGAAGAGCGTAAGTTGCACGGCCT
>DATBTW010000048.1:0-4875 GCA_036559055.1 Ktedonobacterales bacterium | reverse complement strand
CAGCTCTTGCGGGCCGACCCGCATGCCGTCAATCTTGCAGGTGCGCAGATCCACGCCCGCCAGCAGCGCGCCTGTGAAGTCAGCGTCGGTGAGGTCGCAGCGCGTCAGCGTCGCTCCGGTCAGGTCGGCGCCGCGAAAGTCGCCTCCGACGAGCGGGCAATCCTCGAAGACCGCGCCACGCAGGGCAGCATGGTAGAACTGCGCCAGATCGAGCTTGCAGTCGCGAAAAACGACATCCACAAACTGGGCCTCCTGCGCGGAGAAGCCTGTCATGCGGCAGCCGATGTATTCCAGGCGGCTGCACGCGGCTTCATGCCAGACCGCGTTGGCCAGATTGCACCCGCTGAAACGCGAATCCTCGGCCCGCAGATGGTCGAAGTGGGTCGCAGTGGCGATGACCTGCGTGAAGATGACCGTGTCGAAGTGCGGACGGGCGATGGCGCGCCCGCTAAAGTCCGCGCGCTGTAGCTCAACGCCCGCGCATGTCTCGCCGTCGGCAGGCAGATCCTCCAGCGGAGACTCCGCGACGGGTAGTGTTCTGGGCAGGCGCGGCGGATTGACGCCGCTCTTCGGTTTGCGCGCTGGCATGCGACCTCACTCCCAGGCGCCGCAGTCACACGTTGCGGCGCTGCAACTCGTGCAGCTCGCGGATGCCCTTCTCGGCCAGCGCCAGCAGCTCGTCGAGTCGCGCGCGGCTGAAGGGCTTGCCCTCGGCGGTTCCCTGCACCTCGATGAAATCACCTTCGTCGGTCATGACGACATTCGAGTCTACGTCGGCGTGCGAGTCCTCGGCGTAGTTGAGGTCGAGCAGCGTCTCGCCCTTCACCACGCCCACGCTGATGGCCGCGATCTGCCGCTTGACCGGGTCGGCGCGCAACACGCCATCCGCTTTGAGGCGTTTGGTGGCGCGCTGCAGGGCGATCCAGGCGCCAGTGATGGCCGCCGTGCGGGTGCCACCATCGGCCTGCAGCACGTCGCAATCGAGCGTGATGGTGCGCTCGCCCAGGACACGCAGGTCGAGCGCGGCGCGCAGCGAGCGGCCAATCAGCCGCTGAATCTCGTGCGTGCGCCCGCCGACCTTGCCCGCCACGCTCTCGCGCTTCGAGCGCGTATTGCCCGCGCGTGGCAACATGGCGTACTCCGCCGTCACCCAGCCCTGGCCGCGCCCCACCAGGAAGGGCGGCACGCCTTCCTCGATGCTGGCGACGCACAGCACGCGCGTATCGCCAAACTCGATCAGCGTGGAGCCTTCGGCGTGCTTGATGTAATCGACGGTGATGGTAACGGGACGCAGCGCGTCATTAGCGCGTCCATCAATGCGTGACATGAATACAGTACTCTTTTCCAGGGTGAAGCAGTTCAATCTACGGGATGGCGTCGCCGCTATCGGAGAGCAGGTGCGTGCGCCCGTCTGGCGTCACCTCCACCGTCCAGCTATGCTGGCGCAGGAAGAGCTGATTCCAGGCGACGCTGAATGTCATAGTATAGTCGCCCGCCGTGGCGCCCGCTTTCACCGCGCCCAGGCTGGCCGTGCCGTGATACGGCCCCTGCCATCCCAGGTCGGAGTAGTGGACGAAATACTCACGATCAACCTGGCCAGCGCTCAGCGGGAAGGTCTGCGCGGCGAGGAAGGGCGGATTCTGGTTGGTATCGGGCAACAGCGCCGCCATCCCTGCGCGGGCGATGACCTCGGCGGTCAGCGCGTTGGGCGCGGTGTGGCTGGCAGGCTGGGCCAGGCTGACGATCAGGATGGTATTGTCGTCGCCCGGCAGATAGGCCAGCCCGGTAGTGGGGTCCACTGGCAGCAGCCACGGATTCGCGTCGGCCGAGAGGACGGTCGGTGCATGGACAAGGGGAAGCGCGGCATAGGGCTGGGTCGCGTTGGCTGCGAACGCCTCGACGCCCGCATCGTTCATCACCACCGCCGCGCCGCTTGCAGGGTCGAAGCCAAAGCGGCTGGCCTTCCCCAGAATCGCACCCTGGACCGTTTGTACTGCGTTCACCTGCTCACCTGCGCCATCCGCTGGCAGCGCGGAGAGATCGAGCTGCGATATGCCCAGATAGAGCGTGTGAGACGCCGAGTCGATTGGGCCGAGCCAGCCGCCCCTGCCCGACAACCGCCAACTTCCCAGTGGCGCCAGTTCGCTGGCATTGAAGGCGTAGAGGACAGAATTCAAGGCATTGCCGTTGTAGACGTAGACACGGCCCGCGCTCGCGTCAATCCCCAACTGCGGGTTTAGTGTCCCAGATCCCGATGGCGGAGGCAGCGGCGCGCTTGCCACCTGCTGCCCACTGGTAGCGACCAGAGCGTTGAGCGCACTATCGCCGTTGACGGTGTAGATCAGGCCAGTCTGGTCGTCCAGCGCGGCGGCCTGCGCGGTGGCCACAAGCTGGCTGTCGTATTGATGCGTCTGCTTGCCCGTCGCGTCACTAAAAGTCGAGACGCCACCATTGGCCAGCAGATAGGTGAGGCCTTGCGTCGTGTCAGTGAGGGCGATGGCTTGCGCCGGCTCAGACGACGGCGAGAGGTATTGGGTGCGCAGCGCGCCGGTCGCGCTGTCGAAGAAGGCGACGCCCGAGACGGGATAGACATCCGCCGAGTCGCAGGCGACCGCCTGTGGCGTTTGCGGGGAAGTGGGAGGCTTGCTGAGGCAGCCGATGATCTGCGCCACCAGCGTATGTGTGCGCGCGTCCAACGTCAAGTGGGTGATCTGGCCGGGCGCGTGGGCGATGGCCTGCACGGCCAGCGGCGGCAGCGCGGGGGCGGGCGCTACCTCGCTGGCCAGCCGATGCTGCGCCGCCAGCCGATGCCCGACCAGCGTGGCGGCGATGACGGCCAGCGTGATGAGGATGGACCCGGCGGCCCACGGCCAGACGCGCCGCCGGGGCGAGGGAGTCACGGGCATGCGGGGAGCGGTTGGGGCGCCGGTCAGCATGATGGCTCGTCAACTCCTGGGAACTGGCACCCCCTCTCCGCGCGGGAGAGGGGGCTGGGGATGAGGTTACTCCGCCGGTTGCCGCTCCAGCGGGACGGCGGCCGCGCCAGCGACGGCGGCGGTGGCCGTTGTGATCTTTTTGGGCTTGAAGACGCGCACGATGGCCACGCTGATGCGCCAGGCCAGCAGCACGATGAGGATCACCACGAGCAGCACGGCGATCAGAATCGCCAGCCCCACCCACGGCGCCCACTGCGCATTGATGATGGCGACCGACTTGGCCGCGACGATCAGCAGAATCGAGCCGACGGCCAGGATGTCCTCCATGGTGGAGACGATGGGGTTCCCGATGCCAGCGGTGGCCGCCGTCGTCGCCACGCGCGCGGTAGACTTCGTCGCATGCACGCTGAACGCCAGCACCGCGCCCACGCCCGCCGCGACCCACACATTGGTATCGCTCAGGGTATTGGTGGTGCCAGCCACGATGACCGCGCCGACGACCGGACGAATGACGGTGTGGATGACGTCGTTGAGGCTGTCGAGGACCGGGAACTTGTCGACCAGGATCTCGACGACGGTGAGCACGCCCAGCAAAATCAACACGGGCGTGGACCCCAACACGGTGAAGCCGCCGTGCAGCGCCAGCAACGGATGCCCATTGACCTTGACATCGCTGACCAGGCCAATAGCAAAGAGAGTCGCCACCGCGCGCAGGCCAGCGGTGGAACTCAAGCCAAGCGCCGCGACCAGCGCCAGAATCGCCTGGTCGCTGAAGGGATTGGTGATCGTATCAAGAGGATTCATGACTGCGCCCTCCCGGTCAATCCCGGTCCATGACCCGGTTCATGCGGAAGCGCCGACAAGCGGCGACGCGACACCCGCACACAACGCAGGCGTCCGGCTCGAAGCCTGGCAGTAGTGTACCACTCTCTACAACGCGCAGATGGGGCATGGTTCACGCTGGGCGCGTGGCCCTCACCCAACGCAACGCCTCCGGCTCCCTCTCCTCGTGGGAGAGGGCTGGGGTGAGGTCCGCGCCACGCGCGCAATCCCTCGCCCAGCACTACGCCTCACGCTCCCTCAGCCTGGGCGCTCCTCCATCTCGCCGATGCGCTGCAGCTTGACGAAGTTGGTGCGGGTAGGGCCGATGCTGGGCATGCCGCCCATGATAACCACTTCATCGCCCAACTGCGCCATGCCGCTCTCGCGCAGCGCCAGATCGGCGGTCGCGATGCGCTGCTCGATGGTTCCCGTCAACTCGTTGTAGCGCGGGATGACGCCCCACCACAGCGCCAGCCGCCGGATGACCGACTGGAAGGGCGAATAGGCCACAATTGGCACGCCGGGCCGCTCCTTCGAGATGAGCTGGGCCGAGATGCCCGTGCGCGTGAAGACGACGATCAGCCGCGCGCCCGCCTCGTGCGCCAGCGTATTGGCCGCGCTCGCCACCGCCTGCGCCTTGTCGCCACGCCGCCCGCTGACCGTGAAGCGCTCGCACGCTGACTCCGCCTGGACGGCGATGCGCGCCATCACCTGCACCGTCTCGATGGGATACGCGCCAGTGGCTGTCTCGGCGCTGAGCATCACCGCATCCGTGCCATCGAGGATGGCATTGGCCACGTCACTGGCCTCGGCGCGCGTCGGGCGCGGATGCGTGATCATCGATTCGAGCATCTGCGTGGCGGTGATAACCGGCAGGCCAAGCTGGTTCGCGCGGGCGATGATCTTCTTCTGGATCAGCGGCACCTGCTCCAGCGGCATCTCCACCCCCAGATCACCGCGCGCCACCATCACGCCATCCGCCGCCATCAGGATGGAATCGAGGTTGGCGATGGCTTCGGGCTTCTCCAGCTTGGCGATCAGCGGGATGGTCTGGTCGGCGACGTAGACGGCGGGATGCAGCCCCAGCGGTGACTTCGGGCGTGCGCGGTCAGGGTTG
>DATBTW010000047.1:0-4644 GCA_036559055.1 Ktedonobacterales bacterium | reverse complement strand
CCTTGTTAATCGCTAGATGCGCGCACTACAATGGGGGCGCGTTTCCCCGCCATACGGCGCTCCCGCAGGCGCCCGCGTGGAGGAAAGGAGTACAGCACATGGTACCTCCAGCATTCCTCACTTTTTTCGCTGCCAGCGCTGGCGCCGGGGCCGCGCTGGTCGGGCTACTGTTTGTCGCCGTCTCGCTGGCGCCCGAGCAGATCGTGACCCGCCATGCGCCCGTGGAGCGGCAGGCGGTCGCGGGCAGCGCCTTTACGGCGCTCGTCAATGCCTTCTTTCTCTCGCTGGTGGCGCTGATACCGCGCGTCGATTTTGGCATGTTCGTCATCCCGATTGGCGCCGTGTCGCTGCTCTTCAGCCTGATTCCAGCCTGGGCGCTGCTGCGCGTGCGCAAGGGCTGGCCGAGCCTGCTACGCCGCGCCGCGCTGGTCTGCGCCAGTGTACTCCTCTACGGCCTGGAGCTGTGGAACGGCATCGGCATCCTCAATAACTCCACGCAGGATGGCTACGTCTACGCGCTGGTATTTGTGCTGCTGGGCATCATCTTCCTGGGCCTCACGCGCGCCTGGGAGCTGCTGGGCGCCCAGCGCTATGGCTTCGGCGGCTGGCTCAATCCCCTGCGTGACGTGCAAGATCATCCAGCCGACGCGAGCGCCAGCGCCGAGGCGGCCACACGCATGCGGCCACAGTAGCGGTATTCTCCCCGCTAGCGCGGGCGCCGGAATGTGCCGTCTAGCCGCCGATGATGCGCTGGCGCAGGGCTTGCAGCGCGGCTGGCAGTTCGCTCACCTGGGTGAGGGTGATGTCGGCGCCACGCTGGCGAAACGTCGCGACGCCATCGCCGCTGGCCACGCTGACAGCGAGCGTCGGCGGCAGGTCGGGCGTGTCGGCCCGGCGCTCGGCGCGGTAGCGCAGCACGAGATCGAGATCGTCGGCGGTATCGCCGATATAGACGGCGGCGCGGGCGTCGAGCGTGGCCAGCGCGTGAGCCAGCGCCTGCGGATCGGGCTTGGCGTAGAGCGAACTGGGGACGATCACATCAAACGGCGGGTGCGCGTGCGGCCCATGCGCCCCCACCAGCGCCGCCGTCACGCCCTCCGGCGCGATCACCTCCAGCGCCCACTCCACATAAGGACTTTCGCGGCCCGTGATGATGCCATATTTGCGCAGGCCCAGCGTCGCCAGCGCGGCGAGCGTCCCTGGCGTCAGCAGCGAGCGCTCCGACTGGCGCAGGCCGGGCGCGTCGGGCATGTAGCGCGGCGCGCGGCCAAACGCCGTCCGCAGCGCCTCAGCGCCCAGGTAGAACTCATCGTGCGCCCAGCGCGCGTCCTCCCACGCGGGGATGGCGCTGGCGGGGACGGCGCTGCGCAACCAGACGAGCCCACCCTGCCCTGCGCGCGTGGCCTGCGCCGCCAGCTCGGCCCACTGCGCCAGCGTGCGCGCGGCCAGCGACGTGCCGCGCCACTCGCGCAGCCGCGCCATCCACAGCGCTGTGAGCGCCTGCGTCAGGTTCCAGTCATCGTTGAAGCCACCCGCCAGCTTGAAGAGCGCCACATCGGCAGTCGTCACCAGCGGGTCGGGCGCGTCGCTGAAGCCGCCCGTGACGCGCACGAGCGCATCGGTCGCGGCGATGACGGAATAGCGGAAGGAGCCGCTGGTATCCAGCAGCACGCCATCGATGTCGAAGATGGCGGTATCGAGCCAACCAGCGGCTCCCAGCGCCGTAGAATCGAGATCAGGTCGCAGCCAGTACATGACACCTCCATCCCATCCACTCCCCTCTTGGAGAGGAGTTGGGGGTGAGGTCAGCGCTAAACGCGCTTCCAGTTGTGGATGGCCTCGATGTAGCGGATGGTGCCGGTCTTGGCGCGCATCATCACCGAGTGCGTGCGCGCGCCGTCGGGGGCGAAGCGCACACCGCGCAGCAAATCGCCCGTCGTGATGCCGGTCGCGGCGAACGAGACATTCTCACCATGTACCAGATCATCCACCGTGTAGATGCGCTTGAGGTCCACGCCGTCGGACAGGAGCCTGGCGCGCTCCTCGTCGGTGCGCGGCCAGATGCGACAGAGCATCTGCCCGCCGACGCACTTCAGCGCCGCCGCCGCCAGCACCGCCTCTGGCGCGCCGCCCGTGCCGATATACACGTCGGTCGCGTCATATTGCTCCATCGCCGCGTGAATCGCCGCAGCCACATCGCCATCCATGATGAGCTGGATACGCGCGCCCGCCGCGCGCACCTGCGCGATGGTGTCGGCGTGGCGCGGGCGGTCGAGCACCGTCACCGTCAGATCCTCGACGCGCGTGTCGCGCGATTTGGCGATGGCGGCCAGATTCTGCGCGATGGGCGCGTCCAGATCGATGACTTTGGCCGAGGCGCGCGAGACGGCCAGCTTCTCCATGTAGTAGACGCCGGGGGGCGCGCTGAACATCGCGCCACGGTCGGCGGTCGCCACCACCGCGATGGCGCCCGGCAGGCCCAGCGCCGTCAGCCGCGTGCCATCCACCGGATCGACGGCCACATCCACATCGGGCGGCAAGCCATTGCCGATCTCCTCGCCGACATAGAGCATCGGCGCCTCATCCTTCTCGCCCTCGCCGATGACCACCACGCCGTGCATATCCACGCCGTCCACGGCGCTGCGCATGGCATCCACCGCCGCCTGATCGACGGCAATCTTGTCGCCGCGCCCCATGAAGCGCGAGGCGGCGTAGGCAGCAGCCTCGGTGACGCGCACCAGCTCCAGGCCGAGGTTACGCTCCTTCATGCCCGCGCGCACATAGCGGCCATTATCAATGTCTTGCTGACTCACTGCGGTCCTCCTGTCGTTGGCGTATGGCGAGCCTCACGCCATCGTGAAGTCGCTCCGGCGCCAGAGCGGGCCGGGCGTGGGGATACCAGAGTACTGCGTAAACGCCACTCTGCGCTGGGTTCACAGCTTCGGGCGGCGCGGGAAGACGCGGCTATGCTCCGCCCAGAGAATCGCGCGGAGCTGATTGGCCGCCTCATCGAGCCGATCATCACGATTGACGATCAGATAGTCGTATTTGGGCAGTTCGGCCATCTCGCGCTCGGCGTTGAGCAGGCGCAGCGCGCGTTGCTCGGGGCTATCATGCCCGCGCGTATCGACTCGCCGCGTCAGCACATCCAGCGACTCTGGCGCGAGGAAGATGAAGATGGCGTCTTCGACCTTGGTGCGCACCGTCTGCGCGCCCTGCGGATCAATCGTCAGGATGACATCCTGTCCGGTGGCCAGCCGCTCGCGCACCATCGTCGCGGGAACGCCGTACCAGGCGCCATGCACCTCGGCGTGCTCCAGCAGCGCATTGCGCGTCTGCATCTCGTGGAACTGCTCCGCCGTGCGGAAGTGGTAGTGGACGCCGTCGATCTCACCAGGGCGGGGGCGGCGGGTCGTCACCGTGACCACCACATGTCCATCCCACCCTTGCTCGACCAACTTCCCCGTCAGGGTGGTCTTGCCCACGCCCGACGGCCCCGACAGCACGATCAGCAAGGGCGTCGGCGTGGCGTCGTAGGTGAAGGCGGCAATCGCCGATGGCTCGCTCGGAGGTGTCGTCATACGCTCTCTTTTCGGCAGAACAGCGGGAACGCTGGCGGCTCGCCGCGCGTTGGCCCCGTGGCGCAGCGTGCTATACTGGAACGCCCGTCATACGTCAGACAGCGTCGGCGTCGTGAGCCAGGGCCACTCAAGGCTTCCCATAGCTTCTCAAGGATAGCACGAGGATTCGCCCACCATGCAGATGGACGCGCTCACCCTGGCCGCGCTCGCCGACGAGTTCGAGCATGAGATGCGGGGCGCACGGGTGGATGATGTCATCCAGCCGACACCTCATTCTATCGCATTGCAGGTGTGGGGCGGCGGACACAACCGCTGGCTGGCGCTCTCGGCGCATCCGCAGCTCGCCCATGTGCGCCTGACCGGCCAGAAACCGCGCAAGCTGGCCACCGATCCGCCCGCCTTCGTCATGCTGCTGCGCAAGCATCTGGAGGGCGCGCGGCTGGTCGCGGCGCGGCAGCCCGCCTGGGAGCGCATCATCGAGCTGGGATTCGCACGCGGAGCCGATCTGGCGGAGGGTCGCGCCGCGACCTGGCTGATCGCCGAGGTGATGGGCCGCT
The DNA here is from genome assembly GCA_036559055.1 of Ktedonobacterales bacterium. Classification (GTDB taxonomy): domain Bacteria; phylum Chloroflexota; class Ktedonobacteria; order Ktedonobacterales; family JADMIN01; genus JAKAIY01. Next base: position 506 of record DATBTW010000047.1, on the reverse strand, counting down.
TCAGCAACGTCATCCTGGTGGACGCTGAGCGCGTCATCCTGGGAGCGCTGCGACTGGCCAGCGCCCAGACCAATACCTACCGCACGATCACGCCGCACGAGCCGTACCACGCTCCGCCGCCACAGACGCGCAGCCTGGCGGGCGTCACGCTGCCGCAGCTCCCCGGTACGGATGTGACGGCCACCGCCCTGCGCGAGGCGGCGCTCGATGCCCTCGCCACCTTCGAGGCCAGCCGTGAGCCAGAGGGCGGGCAGCATGCGACGGCCAGGGGCAAGCGCGCCCGCCGCGCCGCGCCGACGGTGGCCGTCGTGATCGCCACCAGCGTGCTGGGGTTCGGACGCGAGCTGGGGCGCGAGGTGGCGGCTCGCGCGCTCAGCTCCCCTGACGCGGCGGTCGATCCGGCGACGCCGTGGGAGCAGTGGGAGACGGCGGCCCGCGAGGCGCGCGCGCTGGCGCATTTGAACGTAAGCCGCGACTGGCGGCCCACGCTGGTGATGTCGCCCGCT
>DATBTW010000046.1:0-7963 GCA_036559055.1 Ktedonobacterales bacterium | reverse complement strand
GCCTCCCAGGCGCGGTTTCAACCGCCAGCCAATCCACCGCCAGCCACTCGTCTTGGCGGCGCTGCTCGTCCTCGCGGCGCTGCTGGCGGGCTGCGGCGTGCCGGGAACGATTCACACCACCAGCACGCTGCCACCCGCCCGCCCCACCGCGACGCCCGCGCCGCTGCCGCCAGTGGCCTTCCCGCTGGATGAAGCGCCGCATCAGGACCTCACGGAGTGGTGGTACTACACTGGCCATCTCAACGGCGCCGATGCGAGCGGCAAGGCGCATACCTACGGCTTCGAGCTGGTCGTCTTCCAGACGCTGCGCGGGAATCTGCCCGCATACTACGCTTCGCACTTCGCCATCAGCGACATCACGGCGGGCGCCTTTCACTACGATGAGCGCGCGGGGTTCGCTAGCTCGGCCCTCCCAGCAACCAGCGCGACGCAGGGCTTCGATCTGGCGCTGGGCGGCTGGACGATGCAAGGGCTGAACGGCCACGACCAGCTCAGCGCCGCGCTGGCGGACTACAGCATCCAGCTCGCGCTGACGGATGAGTTGCCGCACGCCATCCTGCACAATGGCAATGGCATCATCTCCTATGGCCCATCGGGCTTCTCGTACTACTACTCGCGCCCGCTGATGGCCGTCAGCGGCACGCTGACCGATCATGGCGCGCCTGTGCAGGTGACGGGCCAGGCGTGGATGGATCACCAGTGGGGCAACTTTGTCTCGCTGACGGGCGCGGGCTGGGACTGGTACAGCATCCAGCTTGCGAACCACACCGAATACATGCTCTATGTCATCCGCGATGCGCAGAAGCGACCGGTGGCGACCTTCGGCACGTTCGTCGCGTCCGATGGCACGGCCAGCGAGATTCCGCCGCCGCAGATTCAGTCGCAGGCGACCGGCTCATGGACGAGTCCCGTGACCGGTGGCGTCTACCCCTCTGGCTGGCAGGTGACGCTGCCGGGCCAGGTCAGCCTGACGCTGACGCCGCTGCTGAAAGATCAGGAGCTGGTGACGGCGCGCTCGACCGGCGTGGCCTATTGGGAGGGCGCCGTGGGGATCAGCGGGACAGCGGCGGGCCAGCCCATGGCGGGCGAGGGCTATGTGGAGCTGACGGGCTACGCCAGCGTGCCATCGTCCTCGCCCAGCGCAGCCACGCCGTAGGGACTGGCCCTCACCCCGACCCCAGAGGAAGATGGAGCAGGGGGGGTCGCATTCGGCAAGCGAAGCCTAAAAGCCCCTCTCCCGCCGCAGCGGGGGAGGGGTTGGGGTGGGGGCCTCAACCCTGCTGCTGGCCATCATCTGAAGACGTGCGCAGCAGGGCGATGAACGTGACGAGATCCCAGGCATTATGCAGCGCCATGGCGAGCAGCGCCAGCAGAACGCCCGCGACACCGAAGAGCGCTGGCGTCGGATGATTGGCGAGCAACGCCCCCGCCACGACCAGCCCGGCGTAGACGATCAGTGGGCAGACGCCGTAGAGGAGCCAGTCTTCCAGCACCATCTCATATTCGAGCGTGCGGCTCAACCGGCGCAATCGCAGCACGACGGTGGCGCCATAGGCCAGCATGCCGAGGCCTACGACGACGAGCAGCGCGCTCAGCGGCGCCAGCGATGGCCACGGCGCGCTCAGCGTCGCAGAGATCAGCAGCGCCATGGCGAAATGTACGACGGTCGGCGTGGTGAAGGCAGGCGTCGAGAGACTGGCGCTGGGCCGCCGCTCGTCCGGAAGCAGGGTGATCGCGATGAAGGTCAGACCCGTCAGCGCGCCCGCCGAGGAGCCAACGATGACATAGAAATTGACCCATGCGGAGAGTGGCGACATGCGGATCCTCTTTCCGTCCTCGTGCGTGGTGGTGACGCCCATGCGCGCTCACAGCGCTGCCTGGCCGCCCCCGGCCAGCGTGTGGATGATCTCGCGCGCGGCTCGCTCGCCCTCTCTGGCGGCGCCTTCCATGTAGCCCTGGAACTCGACCGAGCAATGTTCACCGGCGAAGTGAATCGGCCCCTGCGCGGCGCCCTCATAGCCGCCGAACGCGGTGTACTGGCCGACGCGCCAGCAGGCGTAGCTCCCCAGCAGGTTGGGGTCGCCCGGAGGATAGCTGAGCGCCACGCGACCGGTGTAGTGCGCGCTGACACCCGGAAAGACGCGCTCCAGCTCGCGCAGACAGCGCTGCGCATACTGCTGGAGGATCGAGCCATCGTTGGCGTCGGCGCTCGTGGAGTAGGCGGAGGTTGGCGCGTAGGCGGCGCCATGATGGCCGCTGGTGTAATTAACGAGCAGCGCGGGGACATCCTCTGGCGTTTCGGGGCGACCGTCGCCGCTATCCCAGAGCGTCTGGATGTCCAGATCGGTGATGACGAAGCCGCCGTGACGGGCGGGCCAGGGGCCGCGCCCATACCAGTAGGGTGTGTCGAATTGCAGGCAGAGCTTGGAGATCGTGCCATAGCCCAATTGCTCGATGGCGGCCCGTTTGCGCGCGTCGAAGCCTGCGCGCTGATAGTCCACCCGCCGCAGCGCGCTGAATGGCAGCGTCAGCATGGCGGCGTCGCACCGGATGCGCGCATCGCCATCGGCGGTGGCGAAGGTCAGCGTGAGCGCGTCGTCGTCCCTGCGCTCGATGGCGATCAACCGATGGCCGAGCCAGAGCGCGCCCGGCGGCAGGCTCGCGGCGATGGCCTCCGGTAGCCGCTGATTGCCCCCCGAGATGCGCGCGCTGCCATGCAGTGGCCCCGATCCAGGCCCGCTACGCGATGAGCGCAGCGAGCCAACGAGATAGAGCAGGTTCAGCGCGCTCTGCTCGTGGGTATCCAGGCCGTAGAAGCCCGTGCAGCCGCCATCCAGGTAGCGTCCCACGAGCGAGTCGTGGCCGCCCGCGACGTGGCGCTCGATCCACGCATAGACGCTGATGTGGTCGAGTCGGTAGCCCTCTTCGCTGTAGCGCGCATAGGTCGTGGGGTAGCCGACCGCCTGCGTTTGCCGCTCAACTATTGAGGCGACCGCCGCGAAGCCCACACCCAGGTCATCGGCGCCGCGAAAGTGATCCTGCAGATAGAGCAGCGGCGGCCCATGCCCCGCGCGTCCCTGGCTCAACTCGATCAGGTCGAGATGGAAGCGCGCCGCGAGATGCCGCAGCGTCATATGGTCGTGGTCGATGAACTCCCCGCACCACTCGCTGACCGCGCCATCGCCCCACACGTCGCGCTCGGAGTGCATGCGCCCGCCGACGTGCTCCGCCGCCTCGTAGACGGCGCAGGCGAGGCCCGCATCCTGCAAGGTGAGCGCCGCCGTAAGCCCCGCGATTCCCGCGCCGACGATGGCGATCTGCGCCATGCTACCCCTCCTCGTATGTCACATCAGCCGTGGCCACACTATATCCCAGCGCGCACGAAGCTGAACGATGACGCTGCCCCGCGCGTTGACAAGGGCGCACGCGGCGGGCTATACTACGTCTGCTGTTGTACGCGCGTGAGCCGTCCGACACATGGTGGCTGTAGCTCAATAGGCGGAGCGCCAGATTGTGGATCTGGAGGTCGCGGGTTCGACCCCCGTCAGCCACCCCAAACGCATCAACTATACGCCCTGAGCCAGATTGATCTGGTTCGGGGCGTTTTGTCTGCCTGCCTGCGAGTCACGCGAGACGGCGGCAGGTTGGCATGCCAGACGCGAAGGGCTGACATCCAGTAGGCTGTGTAACTTGACGCTCACGTCATGCGTACGAGATAATGAGAGTGTGAATGTGAAGGACGCTCGCGCCGGTCGGCGCGGCACGGATGTAGCGGATTGCCGCGAGACCGCTGTGAGCGAGCGACTTCCAGTGAGTTAGGATCCACTCCAGAGAAGCGCGTAGAGGCGCGATGGGATTTCTCCTGATTTCTCCTTCGTCCCAGATTCGACGCTAGCGGTGTGGATGACGTGGATGGGTACAAACTATCGTGAGCATGCGTAGGTACACGCGGGCCAGCAGGCCCGCAGGGAGCGGACCGGGGGCTCCTCCTTCTCCCCGGATTGCAGTTCGGTATGTCGTTCGTAGTGAAGTTCGTGAGCCGTTGCGGGCAGGACGCCCCGGGCGCCAGTTGACCGATGCGGTTCCGCCCGACTCTGCGGTTTCTTCCCGCTCTGCTCAAGCCTCTTCCACCGCATGGAATGTCTGGAGCGCCTGGCCGGGTCATCCGGCCCTTCTTCCTCCCCTTCCTCGTGAGGCGCGTTCTTCGCGTCTGGCGATCGATGCGCCGAATGAAGTCAGCGCCCCAACACAACGCCGCCAGCCAACCCGCGCGCCGCGCAATGCTAGCGCCACTAGCGTGGTTCCCGCGCGCCGCACACCCAATGGCTCGGGCGGCTACACCGTCGCGACGCCAACGCTTCGCGCGGCCAGCCCTGCTGCCAGCGTGTCGCCCAGCCCGGCGCCGCAGCGGCGACCCATGCGCCACACGCACGCGGCCGGGACGGCGGAGGCGCGACCCGTGCAGCCTGCCGCTCGCCAGCGAGCGCACGCGCGGGCGCAGAACGCTTCGCGGTCGGGGGTCTGGCAGTTCCCCGCCAACCTCGATTGGCCAGCAACGTTCGACGACTGGATGATCGACATCATGCGGCGGCGCGCCCTGCGTCTGAATAGCGGCGCCCGGCGACGTGGCGCGCCCGGCTCGGTGCGCGCGGTGGAGCTGGCGCATATCGTGGAGCGCCATACCAATGAGCAGGGCCGCTGGCTGTGCGCCATCTGCAACAAGCCGATGACGCTGGCCGAACTCTCCTTCGATCACATCCTGGCGCTGGCCGATGGCGGCGAGCATGCCGCGCACAATCTGGCCCCGACGCATCGCAAGTGCAACGAGGAGAAGGGGTCGGAGAAAGCGCAGGCCCGCGCCGATCAGCGCGAGCGCTGGATGAACGAGTGGGCCATCGGCTCGCGTGGCTTCGGCGCGCTGAGCGCGGTCAAGACGACCCCGACGGCGACGCAGAGCGCGTAACCCCAAGCCCTGAGCGCAGATATGGCGCAAGCAGCGGCGTTTCCTTCGCGCAGAGCGAGGGAGACGCCGCTATTGTTCGTCTCCACCACTGCTTCTCATCCAACACAGCGCATGCCTGGCGCGTATACCGTTTGCGGCTCGGCAAGTGTGCATAACACAAGGCGCTTGCCATTGTCGCATGCTATACTATCGGCGTGTATACGGCAGAGTAGGCCGTGGATTGTGTGAAAGGAGACCGGTGATGGCCGACGTCAATACTCCAGTCGAAGCCTATGGACAGCTCGATCAGGCGCAGCGCACGCAGCTCGCGCAGACCTTCCTGGAAGAGATGAAGAAGGAGGATCACGCCTCCTATGATCGCTATGCGCACATCGATCTGAACACGGTGACGGCGGAGCAGTTGGCCGACATGCACAACCATGCCGCCGCCCATCACAAGAATGCGTTTGGCGTGGTGATGGATCACCCCATCATGACGGCGGCGCTGGCCGGCTTCGCGGTCTACGAGCTGGATCGCCATCTCGGCAAGCGCTAGAGCGCCCCTCGCAAGCCGCGCACGAATCACTCGCAGCCCTCGCCTCCACACCTCGGAGCGAGGGCTGCGTCGTGTCTGAGGGGAGAAATCGCGACCATGAATGGCCAACGCGCAGCGCGAATGAGGCATCAATGCTTGTGCATCACAGCGCGCCGATGCGCTCGACGAGGGCGCTGCGAGCGGCGGCGGCGCGAGCGGCAGCATGCGTGGCGGCGTTCTCGGCGCGGCTGGCCTCCCGCAGGGCATGTTCGGCGACGGCGGCGGAGAAATCCTGCCATTGCGCGGGATCGACCACCTGCGCCTTCCAGTGCAGCGCCGAGCAGCGCGCCGCCAGCTCCTCGCCCACAGCCAGCCGCCACGCCGCATAGCCCAGGTCGCCCTCGCCGGGAGCCTTCCCCAGGGCGCGCAGCGCGTCGAGCAGCGGCTTCTTGAGGTGGTCGGCGCGCTCGGCCAGCTCGGCGTAGGCGGGCGGCTCGGCGGTGAAGCTGAGCGAGCCATCGCGCGCGGGTCGCTCATCGAAGGCCGCTGACCAGTCGACCAGCAGCGTCTCCCACGCCATCAGCGCCTGCGCCGCCAGCCGCCGCGCCTGCTCGACGGCCGTGGCCGCCGTCCGCGCGGCCGCGCGCCCGGTCGCCTTGCGCTTGTTGGGCGCCGCCTGCGCCTGCTCGCTGAGCGAGGTCAGCGCGGCCAGCAGCTTCTTGCGGGCGGCGCCAGCGGCCTTGGCGCACGCCTTCGCGGCATCCTGCGCGCTCTCCTGCTCACGCTGATAGGCGCTGGACAGGCGGCCCAGCGTCTCTGTCAGCGTGGGCCGATCAATCAGCCGCGCCTGGCCCAACGTGGAGGCCACCAGCCGCGCGCCGACGGTGGCCTCCGCCGTGGACACGACGACGAGGCGAGCGCCCGGCTCGCCAGCCGCCAGCGCGGCCATGCGGCGCAGATCATCTTCGAGCAGGGGCCAGCCCAATGGCGCTGACTCCAGCCGCCACGCGCAGAGGATGATCGGCTGATCGTCCTGCTCGCCGCGCCAGGCTACCAGCCCCACATGCCGCGAGAACGGCTGCGGCTCGATGCGCGCGCCCGCCTGCTCCAGCAACCAGCGTGCGAACTCTGCCCAGGCGTCCGGCGGCAGCGCCTCCAGCGCGGCGACCGTCAGTGCGCCCTCGGCGGCGACGGGGGCAGGCTTGCGGGCGCGCGGCCTGAGCGCCTCCTGCGCCTGTGTCGGCGTCAGATGGCGAGCGGCGCCGCGCAGGGCGTCTGGCTCCAACGTGGCGCGCAGCAGGGCCAGCTTGGCTGGCTCCAGCGCGAGGCCTGTCACGGCCCGCGCCGCCTCGGCCAGCGCATCGTCGTGGAGCGGATCAGCGTTGACGGGCGCGCTCTGCGCGTAGCGCGCGGCCAGATAGCGGCGCAGGGTCATGGGAGCCGGGCTATGTGTATCACTCATCGGCCCAGCCATCCTTTGCGTTGCGCGCTGACGACCTCGCCCTGGCGTGTCACCACCCAGACCTCATCGCGCCCCAGGCCGCGTGCTATGAAGACGCGCGCCAGCGCATTCTGACCCACTTGCCACTTGCGCTTCAGGTTGATGCGTGGCTCGCGCTCGGCGGCCGCTTGCAGCGCGGCCAGATCGACGTCATCGGGCGTGACGGTGGCGCGGCAGGCGGGGCATTGCGCCGACGCCGCCTGACACTGCGCGCAATACTCCACGCCGCAGGTCGCGCAGGCAGCCCCACCGTGGCGCCCACACAGCGCGCGCCCGCAGCCCAGGCAGGTAAAGACATCCTCCTGGCAGAGAGATTGGCCACACTGCTCGCACGCCACTGTATGCGCATCGCAGAGGGGCTGGCCGCACGTCGCGCAGGCGCCGGCGTGGACGGAGCAGCGCGCCTCGCCGCACGTCTTGCAGCGCAGGGTATGGCTCGGGCAGCGTTCGTCATGACAGGCGCCGCAGCGGCTGGTGTGCGCCTCGCAGATCGGCCGGTCGCACTCGCCGCAGATGTGCAGATGCTCCAGGCAGAGCGTCGCGTCACCTTCCGCGCAGCGCCAGGCGTGATCGGCGCAGAAGATTCGGTCGCAGGCATTGCAGCGGGTGGCGCAGGCGTCGCAGGTCGTGTCGCCACAGAGCGCGCAGGTCGCCAGCGGCTGGCGCTCGCAGACGGGGCAGTGAACCGCGCCGCAATGCGCGCAGCGGGTCAGATGGATGGCGCAGACGGCATGGCCCTGCGCGCAGATATGCCCGGCGCGCGTCGCGCTGGAGCAGACCGCGCAGACTGGCGCGCTGACGGCGCCACGTCCGAGATCCACGCCGACAGTCGGGCCGACGCCCAGCGCGCTCTCCACTGTCACCTGCGCGCTGGGCGAGGTGATGAAGATGACGCTCTCCAGCCGCGCCTCGATCTCGACGCTGTAGACCTCCGCCAGGCTGGCCAGCTCGCGCGCCAGCGCCGCCTCGACACTGCGCGCCTCAT
>DATBTW010000045.1:0-9485 GCA_036559055.1 Ktedonobacterales bacterium | reverse complement strand
ATCCGCCACATCCGCCACATCCGCCTGGTCATCCGCCGCGTCCTCGCCAGCGTACCACGCGCGCAGCCGGGCGTAAGCGCGCCCGAGGGTGTAGCGCACGGCGCGGGTGGTCACGCCTCCCAGCGCCACGGCAATCTCCGCCTCGCTGGCCTGCTGCCAGAAGCGCAGCACGATGGCCAGCCGTTCGCGCGCCGGGAGCCGCGCCACCAGCGCCCGCAGGTCGGCCAGTTCGGCCTGGCTAAAGGCTGGCATGGCGGCCAGCGGCAGCTCTGCGGCGGCGCCATCTTCGCCGTCGTCGCTGGTCAGCCGCGAAAAGACCAGCGCCAGCCCGCGCTCTGGCCGCCGCGCGCGCGGGTCGGTCAGCAGCCCCTGGCGTCGCAGATAGATCGTGGCGACATGGCCCTGCGCGTATTCGAGCGAGCGGCTGTAGAACAGCTCCCACGCCACGTCATCGCGCCGCGCCAGTTGCTCCCAGAGGTAGAGGGTCAGCTCCTGGGCGAGATCCTGCGCGTAGTCCGAGCGTTCGGCGGCGGAGACGCGCGCCTTCCAGAGCGCCATCGCCACCCAGCGCCGATTCAGGCCATCTGTGCGCCTGAGCAGCGCCATGAACAACTCGCGCGCCTCGGCCATCTGGCCCGCCCGCGCCGCCGCGCGTAACGCATGCGCCAGCACGCCAAACGAGCAGCCGCCATGAGCGAGGTCGGCGAGCAGCGCCCGACGACCTGCGGAAGTGGTCAGCGGGGGCAGCGCACGCAACTCGTCGTCCAGCCGACGGCGAGCCAGCGCCACCAGCGTCTGGGCTGTGGGCAGCGCCGCCGCCGCCAGCTCGATTTCATCAGCCTCCAACGCCAAGCCGCTGCCCTCCATTCACTCGTCGCGCGCCTTGCGCCGCATGATAGCGATGCGCGACTGCCACGTCAAGCCGCTATCATACGGGCTTGGTGACATAGATGCCCAGCGCGTAGGAGATCAGCGCGAGCAGAAAGCCGATGGTCATCAGCAGCGAGCTGAAGTCGTGGCCGTAATTGAGGAAGCTGGCGCCGTTGAAGCCAGCCGCGAAGACGCCAATCCAGCCCAGTACGGTGGTCAGAATCCACACGCGACGGCGCGCCCGAATGCCCATCACCAGCAGCGCGACACTCAGCAGCCCCAGGATGACGCCCAGCCCGGCATGCGACGCCAGCTCCAAGCCATCCTTGCCGAGCGCCCACCACACCACCTGCGCCACGCCAGAGAAGTAGTCGGGCGCATTGGAGCCGGGATGCTGATCGGGAGCTGTGAAGAAGAAATTGAGCAGCATGCCGAGCAGAAACTGCGCGAGCAGCAGCACGAGCATGGTCACGCTGAGCCGCCGCAGCCAGCGGTCGCCGACAGGGCGAGATGCGGACTGTCCAATGGTCGCTTCTTGCATGGTGAGACACTCCTTTCGGCATCACTACGAGCCGCACGGCTGCTGAGTTGTGGTCGACGCCACGACCCCTTGTTCACGCGCGAGGATTCTGCTACGCTTGCCCGTGGGAGAGGACAGTTTCCGTCTGATTGGTCGCTGGATGATAAGCGCGTCGGGAGTGGCAGGGGGTATGCGACATGCAGGCATCCGTGGGGGACGCGCTGAATATCGGCGCGAGTGTGGTCACGATTGGTGGCGCAGTCGCCAGCATCATTGGATTCGTGCGCAAGCTGGCCATGCCGCATCCCTCTGCGCCACAGCAGGCCAGCATGGTTCCCGCTGGCCGCGCGCCGCAGCCAGGCTACCCGCCTGCTGGCTATCCCCAGCCCGGCTATCCGCCGATGGGTTATCCGCCGCAGACCGCGTATCCCCGGCAGCCCGGCTATCCACCGCCTGCGGGCTATCCGGCGCCACAGCCAGGCTATCCGGCGCCGGGCTATCCGCTGGCTGGCGCGGCGAGCGTCGCCACGGCCCCGCGACAGCGGCGCATCCCGCATCCACTGATGCTGGCAGCGGTGGCGCTGGCGATGCTGTGTGTGGTCATCTACTCGATTGTCGTGCTGACCCAGAATGGCGCCACGATCCTGCCCAGTGATCCGCTTTACGCGCTCACCTTCACGCTGGTGACGGTCAATCTGATAGCAGGCTCGGCGGCGGTGATCGGCCTGCTGGTGGTCGCATCGCGTGAGAAGCGCTGGGGCTGGTTCAGCTTCGGCATCGTTGGCCTGCTGGTCATGCTGTTCACCATCGGCATCTTCTCCATCGCCGCGCTGGCGCCGACCTTCTTCTTCGCGCTCTACGACCGTCCTCGCGCCCGCTGACGCCAACCAAACGAAGTTGGCGAGACTGGACGTTGAAGGCGCTCTGCTGACACACTATGCCTGAGATGTTCCTGAGACGCTGACTCGTCGCAGGGGAGAGGAGTGTGTCGCTCGCGTGCCGGACGCCCCCATGCTCTATCTGGTCGCCACGCCGATTGGCAATCTGGGCGACATCTCGCTGCGCGCGCTGGAGACGCTGCGCGCGGTGGACATCGTCGCCAGCGAAGACACGCGCAAGACGGGACTGCTGCTGGCCCACTTCGATATCAAGAAGCCGCTGATGTCGTTTCACGAGCACAATGAGCAGCGCGCCGGCGAGCGCATCCTCGATCTGCTGGCAGAGGGGCAGTCGGTGGCGCTGGTGACGGACGCTGGCACGCCCGCCATCTCTGACCCGGGGTTCACGCTGGTGCGACGCTGCATCGAGCGTGAGCTGCCCTTCACGATGATTCCCGGCGCGGCGGCGCTCATCATGGCGCTGGCGCTCTCTGGCCTGCCGACGCACGCCTTCACCTTTCGCGGCTTCGCTCCGCGCAAGCCGGGGCTGCGCCGCCGCTTTCTGGAGGTGGATCGCGACTCGCCGCACACGTTGATCTTCTATGAGAGTCCGTACCGCTTGCAGGCGTTTCTGGCGGCGGCGCTGGAGGTCTACGGCGACCGTCGCGCCGCCCTCGCCAATGACCTGACCAAACTCTTCGAGTCGGTGCAGCGGGGCAGCCTCGCCGAGTTGGCGCGCGGGCTGGGCGAGGGCAAGCTGCGCGGCGAATACGTCGTGGTGATCGAGGGGGCCAACCAGCGCGGGCGAGCCGCTCGCGAGCAGCGCGACGGGGCAGGGGACGAATGGGAGGCCGAGCCGCCCGATGGAGACGACGATGACGACGACGAATAGCGCCAAACAGCCAGCGGCGAGTCAGGTCAGCCAGGCGCAGGCCGCGCCGAGGTCGCTGCGACTGCCGCACGGCGAACTGGCGCTGCCCGCCTATCTGCCCGATGCCACCCTGGGCGTGGTGCGCTCCGTCGGCGCCGATGATCTGCTGGCCATCGGCACGCCCGCGCTGGTGATGAACGCCTACCACCTGATGCAGCGCCCCGGCTCGTCCACCGTGCAGGCGCTGGGCGGACTGCACCGCATGGCGGGCTGGCCACGCCCCATTATCACCGACTCGGGCGGCTTTCAGGCGTATTCGCTGATCGCGCAGAACGCCAAATTCGGCTCCATCAATAATAACGGCATCACGCTGCACCCCGAAGGCTCCGACCGCAAGCTGCTGCTGACGCCCGAAAAGTCGGTGCAACTCCAGGTCAGCTACGATACGGATGTGGTGATCTGCCTGGACGAGTGTACGCATGTGGACGCGCCGGAGGAGGCGCAGCGCACCGCCGTCGAGCGCACCATCCAGTGGGCGCGTCGCTGCCGCGAGGAGTTCGACCGGCTGATGGAGCAGAAGCGGCTGGCGGAGGCGCAGCGCCCGCTGCTCTTCGGCGTGATCCAGGGCGGGGGCTATCCGGAGTTGCGGCGGCGCTGCGCTGAGGCGCTGCTGGAGATCGGCTTCGACGGCTTCGGCTACGGCGGCTGGCCACTGGACAAACACAACCATCTGCTGACTGAGATCATCGGCTACACCCGCGCGCTGATTCCGGCGCGCTACCCGATGCACGCGCTGGGCGTGGGGCATCCAGCGAATGTAGTGGCCTGCGCGAACCTCGGCTACAACCTCTTCGACAGCGCCATGCCCACGCGCGACGCTCGCCACGCGCGCCTCTACACCTTCGCCAGCGAGCGGCCATTCCTCAGCGCCGACGCCAGCGGCTGGTTCGAGTACATCTACGTCGGCGACCAGAAGCACATCAAAGCCGATGGGCCGATCTCGCCGTGGTGCGATTGCCCATGCTGCGCGCGCTATTCGCTGGGCTACCTGCATCACCTCTTCAAGGTAGGCGATGGCCTCTTCAATCGGCTGGCGACCCTGCACAATCTGCGCTTCATGGCGCGGCTTACCGAGCTGCTGCGGGCGAGCGCCGATGAGCGGTGAGGCGGGCGAACCGCTCGACCAACTGGTGGCCGCCGTACGGGCCAGCGCGCGCTACCGCAGCGTGGCCGAGCCGTTGATTCGCCGCCTGGGCGAGCGTGAGCTGGCCAAGCGCCGCAGCCCAAAGGAGGCCATCAAGGCGACCAAGAACAAGCTGCATCAGGTGGCAGGCGCCTATCTCGATGAGCCACGCTACGACGCCTGGCAGGCCGAGCTACGCACGGCATGGGAGGATGATGGCGCTGCGACCGACACGCCGGCGACGAAGGAGGCGCGCAGGCAGGCGGCGCTGCGGCAGGTGATGGCGCGCCATGCCTCCACGCGCGAGCGGCTGCCAATCCTCGATCAATTCTACGCGCAGACGCTGGCTGGCCTCGGCCCCATCCGCAGCGTGCTCGACATCGCCTGCGGGCTGAATCCGCTGGCGCTGCGCTGGCTGCCGCTGGCGGAAGACGCGGAGTACATCGCCTGCGACATCTACGGCGATATGATGGCCTTCCTCGGCGGCTACTTCGCGCTGGAGGCGACGCGCGGGCGGCCAGGGCTGCGCGGGCTTGCCGAGACGCGCGATGTCATTGCGGCGCCACCGGAGCGCCACGCCGACCTCGCGCTGATCCTGAAGGCCATCCCCTGCCTGGAGCAGATCGACAAATCAGCGGGTGAGCGCCTGCTGCTGACCACGCGCGCCGATCACCTGCTCATCTCCTTCCCGGCGCACAGCCTGGGCGGCAGGAACAAGGGCATGGTCGAGAATTACGAGGCGCGCTTCCATGAGCTGATGGAGCAGACGGGCATCGGCGCGCGTGCCACCATCACGCGCTTCGCCTTCGCGACGGAGCTAGCTTTTTTCGTGTCGCGCTGACCACTTCAATCTGTATCACCCACTTGACACAGATGCGCCGCGTCCATTACAGTTGCTGTATCAATTTGATGATACAGACATCATCGGCGAGGAAGGACTGCGGCGCATGTTGTGGCAAAGCCCGACATACTCGTTCACTATCGATCAATCGCTGCTCGCGGGCATCGTCATGGCAGCGTTTGCCACCATCGCCTGCGTGTTCATGGTCTATGGCGTCCTGCTGCTGAACCATCGCCTGGATGGCACGCGCTTCGTGAATAGTCGCCAGCTCCAGAACGAGCTGCGCGCGTGGAGCGCCGATGCGCCGCTGACGGCAACCCAGCAGGCCGCACTGATCCGCCAGATGTCCGCGCTGACGGGCTGGGCAATTCTGGGCTATGGGCTGGGGCTGCTGCTGGCGATCGGCGCCACCTCGGCGCTGGCGCTCCGCGCGACCGGCTCGCTGGCTAGCCTGATGGCCAGTGGCGCCTATGTCATGACCATTGTGGAGTTCATCGGCGCGGCGCTGGGCTTCACCCTGGGCTATCTGGTCGGCGTGAGGCGCGCGACACGACGCCTGCCGCCTGGCGACCAGACCTGGGGCGATCTGCGCGTGCGGCGACCGCGCGACTATCGCGCGCCCTGGGTGGCGTGGACGCCCGCGCTGGTCATGCTGTGCAGCGCCGCCCCGCTGTGGCTGCTGGCCACGCAGACCACCCATGTCACGCTGACGCTCTGCGGCCAGACGTGGACCTACCCGACCGGGCCGACGTTGGGCGTATTCATCACGCTGGGCGCGCTGACGCTGGCGGTCGCGGCGCTGTGCGTGCGCTGGCTGGCCGAGTCGCGGCGCACGCTGCTGGCCGCCGACCCACAGGCAGCGCGCGGGGCAGACGACCAGCAACGAGCGGTAGGCATCGGCACGGTTCTGGGGCTAACGTGGATGTCGAGCGGAGAGCTGCTGCAAGCGGCGATGAGCATGGCCACCACCAGCGGCGCGGGCGCACATCAGCCATGGACGGCGCCGCTGCTGACCTGCCTCTATCTGGTTGGCATGGCCGCGAACATCGGCGGGCTGATCCTCTTTGCCCTGCGTGGCCGACTGGGTGGTCGGCTGACAGGCTGGCGGCGATTCCAAGCCGCGCCAACGGCGGAAAGCGTGCGCACATGAGCGATGAGCCATTGTTGACACTGGACCTCGCCAGCGCCACGCCGCCCTTCGAGCAGATCGCGGCGCAGATTCGCGCGCAGGTGATGGCGGGGCGACTGCGCGCGGGCGATGAGCTGCCCTCGATGCGCCAGATGGCACGCGACCTGCGCATCGCGCCAAACACCGTGGCGCGCGCCTACGAGACGCTGGCGCGCGATGGCTGGGCGCGCGCGGAGCCTCGGCGGGGCGTGCGCGTCGCCGGAGGCTTGCTGGCGCCGCACGCGACGGCTCGCCAGCGCAGCCTCAGCCAGGAGGTGGCGCGGCTGCTGCTGCACGCGACCCGCCTGGGGCTGAGCGGCGGCGAGGTGCGCGCCGAGGTCGAGCGGCAACTCGGCCTGATCGACCCCTGACGTGTCAGCGCCCCCCGCAAGCGTGGGCAGGCATGCTCTCCGCCGTGCCACGAAGGCAGGAGAAAACAGGCATAGCCGCTTGCGCGCCCGAAAGCTCCTATGGTATACTCGTTCAGTGCGTGGCGCTGCGGGCGCATTTGTGTGTCTCCACCGGCCCCAGTTCGCCCACCAAGCTCGCTACTGAAATCGCCAGCAGGGCCGGAGAAGTTCGTCGTGAAAAAGCTGAAGCTCAAGACACATAAAGCGACCGCGAAGCGGGCGTACTCCACCGCTGGTGGCAAGTACATGCACCTCAAGTCCGCCCGCACCAAGTATCGCCGCAAGAAAGACGCGGCGCGCAATCGCAGCCTGAGCAAGCCATCGGTGATGGCGACTGGCGATGCGCATAAGATGAAGCGTCTGCTCCCGTATAGCTGACACGCGCCTGAGGGACCCCGGTTCCGTCAGCGTGTCGCCGGGGGTGGAGAGTTACCATGCCACGAGTCAAGCGAGGCGTCACCTCGCACAAAAAGCACAAGAAAATCCTGCATCGCACCGAGGGCCACTGGGGCGCGCGTCATCGTCTGATAAAGACGGCGCGCGAGTCCATGATGAAGGCGCTCGCCTACTCGTACCGCGACCGCCGCAACAGGAAGCGCGACTTCCGCACACTGTGGATCACGCGCATCAACGCGGCCTCGCGCCTCTACGGGATGCCCTACCGCGACCTCATTCACGGCCTGGCTCTGGCCGAGGTCAAGGTGGATCGCAAGATTATGTCGGATCTCGCCGTGACCGACCTGAAGGCGTTTGGCGCGCTGGTGAGTATCGCACGCGCCGCGCTCGACAAGAAGGCCGCCGTCAAGGCCTAGTCGTCGGGCGAGAGTTGTATCTCAGACGCGCCGCGCGGATGCTGGTCATCCTGCGCGGCGCGATTGTATTTGTCGTGATGGATTGTGCCCTCGGCCATAAATGGCCGGAGCACGCGACGGCGGCTTGAAAGCCGCAGATGCGCCTGCCTGCGGCGGCGCGGAAGCGAGGCATGCATGCCCCTCGTCACGTGCGTCGGCCATGCATGGCCGCGACAGTTGAATGGAGCGAGCGATGGCGATGATTACCAGCGCAGCGAATCAGCACATCACCTTGCTGCGTTCGCTCCAGACGGCCAAGGGGCGCGCGGCCGAGGGGCTGTTCCTGATCGAGGGGCCACACCTGCTGGGCGCAGCACTCGACGCGAAGATCATGCCACGCCTGCTGGTCTACGATCCGCTGGCGCTGGAGCGCACGGTGGAGGGCCGCCGCTTGCTGGAGCGCGTGGCCGAAGCTCGCGCGGACGGCGCCGCCGTCTATGAAGCGATGGCGCAGGCCATCGAGCGGGCCAGCGACACGCGCACGCCGCAGGGCATCGTCGGCGCCGTCGCGCTGGAGGATGTCGCCGCCGACCGTCTGCGTGCCCGCCGCCGTGGACGCGCGCGCCCCGTGCTGCTGGCGCTCGACGCGCTGGCTGACCCTGGCAACATGGGAACCATCCTGCGCTCGGCGCTGGCGGCGGATGTGGATGAGGCGCTGCTGAGCGTCGGCAGCGCTGATCCCTTCGCGCCGAAGGTGGTGCGCGCGGGGGCAGGCGCGCACTTCCACCTGCCGTTGCGCGTCGGGCTGAGTTGGGATGAGATCGGGCAGCGCTTCGTTGGCGCGCCCGCCGTCAACGACGTGCTGGTGGCGGAGGCTACTGGCCAGACGCCCTATGATGAGGTTGACCTGGCCGAGCGCGTCGCGCTGATCATCGGCAACGAGGCGCACGGCGTCTCGCGCGAGGCGTCAAAGCTGGCGACCCGCCGCATCTCGATCCCGATGTGGAACAAAGTCGAATCGCTGAACGCAGGCATCGCCGCCAGTGTGATCCTCTTCGAGGCAGCGCGACAAGGCCGCGCGCGCGAGCGAGAATCCATGCGTCCTCCGGACACATCCAACGACCCCGTCTGACCTCCGATATTCCCCGTTGACCGCCGCCAGTTGCAGTATGGCACAGGTCGTGGAAGTAGAGGCCTGGCAGACCTGCCACCAATACGCGCTCAGCGCAGTCCCCTAGCGCCGTCGGCGCGGTGGTCGCCTGGCGCCGGCTGGCGTCGGCATCACCGTGGTGGCAGATGGAGCACGAGACGCAGCAGGTGACGCGGCAGGCGGCGCAGCCGCAGGCGAGGCGGTGGGTGTGGTAGTGGACAGGCCGCCAGGGCGCTGAACCAGCGATGTGAGCAGATCGGTCTGCCGCAGCAACTCCATATCCTGCGCGTCGAGGTGACGCGCCACCTGCTCGATGTCATGCAGGGTGCGCATGGTGGCATGAAACTGCTCATCTGCCTGCAGCTCGGCGTGGCGCGAGAGGACATTCTGCCCCACGCTCAGGATCGGGAGCAGCACCAACTGCAAGAAGTAGCTGGAGATGGAGCCAAAGAGCGCCGCCAGAAATGTGTTGTTGGTGAAGACCCCCACCAACGAGCCGACACCGATGCCAGCGAAGATGTAAGCGCACAACATCGTGCCGGTATGCTTGGTGAGCCAGACCGCCAACTGTTCGTTGATCGACCCGAGACGCGAGCGCCAGCCGCCAGGGTGAGCAATACGCGCCTGGCGCTCCTCACGCTGCCGCTCATTGGCGTTGCGTGGGGTATGGGTGGGTAGCGCATAGGTGTAGAGCGTGCGACTTGATCGGGTTGGTCGGGCAGGCGTGCGGTCTGTGCTTGCGGTGGCGCTGATCGACGGACGCGGACGAGACGACCGCTCGGTCGTGGGCGTGGCATCGGATG
>DATBTW010000044.1:0-6932 GCA_036559055.1 Ktedonobacterales bacterium | reverse complement strand
CCTCGCGTGGCTCGCCACGCGCGACGGCCAGCCGCGCCCGCGCCACCTCCACCTCTTGCGCAGGCTCGGCGGTCGTCTCGGCGACGATCCTGGCCAGCCGCTCGGCGGTGTCGGCATCGCCTGTGCGCGCGGCGATGGTCGCCAGCGCGAGCAGCGCCCAGAGATGATGGTTTGTGTGGCGCATCACCGTACGCTGCGCCCGCGCCTGCAACTCGGCGCCCGCTGCGGTCGCTTCGGGCCAGTGGTCCCACTCAAACTGTGAGAGCGTCACTCCCCAGAGCGCCTTCACGCGCAGCGCATCGGCGTCCATCTCATGCGCCAGGGTCAGCGCCATCTGGGCGTGGCGCACGGCCTCATCGAACTCGCCTACCAGTTGATACGCCTGGCTGACCTCTGTGTTGATGTCCACGATCTCCTGCGCCTCTTCGATCTGCGCTACCCAGCGCAGGCGGCGCTTCTGGCTTTCCAGGTAGCCCCTGAGATCAGTCATGATTGCCTGGATGTTGCCCAGCGCATCGAGCGCCTCAGAGGCGGCGCGAGCATCGCCCAGCGCCTCGGTGATCCGCACGGCCTCACGTGCGCTGCGATAGGCGTCGAGCAGGTCGCGTTCGCTGCGCCGCTCGGCCCACGACCACCAGAAGAAACTCTTGGCGGTCAGCAGTTCCGCGTAGTCGAGCGTGTCGCGCTGGTCAAGCTCCTCCGCCAGTGTGAGCGCCTCGTCGAGATAGGCGCCCAGCTCCTCGTGTGGCGGGAGACGGCGGAAGAGGCCTGGATTGCGCGTGGGCAGTTGCGCCAGCACCCGATAGAGGCGCATCCCCTGCTGGCGCCAATCGAGCGGCAGCGCGGCGGGCATCGTGGGAGAGCGCAGTGTCCCTGGCTGGGAGACAACGGGCGGCTGCGATGCCGAGCCAGCGGCGACCGGCGTGGCGACGCCCAGCGCATCAGATGGGGCGGTGGTGGGCGAGATAGCGGCGGAGGTGGCGCCCCACAGGCGCAACGCCTCGCGGTAGTCGCTCCAGGCGTCGTCGGCGCGCAGCGCCAGCCAGCGCTCTGCCCCTCGCCCCACTCGCAGCGCTACGACCAGCGGCGCGTCGCTGATGTCTACCTCCTCGCCAAAGAGTTCCAGCGCATCGGAATAGTAGCTATCGGCCTTGGCCAGCGCATGCCGCGCTACCGACTGCTCGCCCGCGTGCTGGAGCGCGGCGACGACCTGCCTGCGCACCTCTCGCCGCCGCTCCTGGTTGCGCGAGCGCGAGAGATTCGCCAGTGTGTAGTAGCGATAGTAGTGCTGCGCCAGCAACTCTGTGAACTGGTCATGCGCGTTGTGTGAGAGCGAGGTCAGCCACTCGGCGATGCGCAGATGCTCGTGGGCGCGTCGAGTGCGCGGGATGGCCGAATAGACCACCTCGCGCGTGAGGGCGTGATTGAAGGTGTAGGCCACCTCTCCTGGCGACCCGACATTGGCTGCGGCGTGTTCACTGGGGCGAATCAGGTCTTTCTCGGTCAGCGAACCCAACGCCGCTGTCAGGTCATCGGGTTGCAGGTGCTGCGCCAGATAGAGCAGCGCGCCCGGCCAGAAATAGCGCCCAATCACCGAGGCGTGTTGCAGCACATCGCGCTCAGGCGGCGAGAGCAGATCGAGGCGCGCCGCCAGCACGCCCTGCACGGTGTCTGGGATGACCGGATCGCGGACTTCTTCGCTGTTCTCCCACTCTGGGGCCACCCGCCAGCCGCCCGCCTCCTCCTGCATGAGCGCGCCCCGATCCACCAGCATGCGCACAATCTCTTCGACGTAGAACGGGTTGCCATCGGCCTTGCCGAGGATGCCGCGCCGCAACGTCTCTGGCACAGATGAGCCGGGAAGCAGCGCATCGAGCAGCCTCGCCGCATCGTCGGGAGAGAGCGGCTCCAGTCCCAGGGTGACGTAGTTGCGGCGGCCACCGCCCCATGTCGGTCGCCGCTCGATCAGGTCGGGGCGCGCCGTCAGCACGAAGAGCAGCGAGACGCCACTGGCGCGCGTGGCGACGAACGCCAGCAGGTCGAGCAGCGCGTCGTCGGCCCAGTGGGCGTCATCTATCATGGCGATCAGTCCGCGTGTGGCGGCGAGCGCCTCGAAGAAGATGCGCCAGGCCCGGAGCGCGCCCTCCTGCAACTGTGTGGCGTCGGCTGGCAACAGCGCGCGTCGCCGCTCTGCCGACTCGATGCCGATGGTGTGGCCGAGGAAGGCCGCGATGATCTCCGGGTTCTCGGCGCGGTTGGCGGCGGCCAGGGCAGAGCTGGTGGCCGCGAGCAATTTCGTGCGGGCGCTCTCGGGCGCCTCCAGCGCCGTGAAGCCAGCGAGGAAGCGCAGCATCTCGGTCAGCGGGAAGTAGGTGACGTCCTCACCATAGGGCGGGCAGCGGCCCTCCAGAAAGAGCGGCTCTGGGCGAGCGCGCTGCCTGGCGCCGCTGGCCTGTGCTCTCGTCGAGGTCATCGAGGTCATCGAGGTCGTTGGGGCCGCTGTCGAGATACGGCGAACGAAGTCGCGCGCGAGGCGTGTCTTGCCGACGCCGGGCGCGCCGATGATCGTGATGAGGTGAGGGCTGCGCTCGCGCATCGCGCGTGCGGCGACCGCGTCGAGCAGCGCCATCTCCGATTCGCGCCCGACGAGCGGCGTCTGCGCGCCATCTCGCCCACGTGGGCGGGCATTCGGCGCCTGCTGATCACCCAGCAGCCTGACCACCTCCCAGATGTCCACCGTGCGGCTCTTGCCGCGCAGTGGCACGGCGGGCACCTGCCTGAACTCCGCCATGCCACGCGCGCCGCGATACGTACGCGACCCGACGAGGATGGCGCCGGGCGCGGCGAGTTGCTGGAGGCGCGCGGCGATGTTCACCGGGTCGCCAGTGATGAGGAAATCCTGTCCCTCGCGCGCCGCGACGGCTGCGGCCACCTCACCCGTGTTGATGCCGATGCGCAGGCTCAGTTGCGGGCGCGCGCCGTTCACGCTCTCCAACTCGTCGCCGCTGGCCAGATTCGCGTTGAGCGCGCGCAGGCTGGCCTGCATGTCTGTCGCCGCGCGGATTGCCCGACCGGGATCATCTTCGTGAGCGATGGGCAGGCCGAAGACGGCCATGATCGCGTCGCCGATGTACTTCTCCACCGAGCCGCCATGCCGGTGAATCTCACGGCTCATCGCGGCGAAGAACTCAGCCAGGATGGCGCGCATCTCCTCGGCGTCGAGCGATTCGGCCAGTGCGGTGGAGTTGGCGAGGTCGGCGAAGAGCACGGTGACGATACGACGCTGCTCGGTCTCCTCCAGTTGCGCATCTGCGGCGCTGGAGTCGTCGCCGACGACATCGGGCGCCTCGAGCGCCTGCGCGGGCGCGAGGGCAGGCGCGGGCTTCGGCTGGCCATCTAGTGGGAAGCCGCACTGGTTGCAGAAGCGCGCCGTAGGCGGATTGGCAGCGCCGCAGTTGGGGCAGATGCGTGGCAACGGCTGGCCACAGGAGACGCAGAAACGCGCGTTCTCAGGGTTGGCCGTGCCACAATGCGGACAGATCATCGAATTGACAGCGCGGAAACCCTTGACTTCAGCCATGGGGGAAGCGCCGCCGCTCCTTTCCGCTCGATAGTTCACATGCTTCATGATACACTGTTCGCATGCAACAGAAACGCGCGTACCGCTATCGGTGCTACCCGACGCCCGAACAAGCCGCTGTGCTTGCTCGGACCTTTGGGAGTGCGCGTTTTGTCTACAATTGGGCGCTGCGCCTGCGCACGGACGCCTACTCCCAGCGCCACGAGCGCATCAACTACGCGGCGACCTCGGCGGCGCTGACGGCCCTCAAACGCGAGCCAGAAACGGCCTGGCTCAATGACGTGTCGAGTGTGCCGACCCAGCAGGCGCTGCGCCATCTCGACCGCGCCTTTCGGAACTTCTTCGAGGGGCGCGCTAAGTATCCTGGCTTCCACAAGAAGCATGGCGTGCAGGCAGCGGAGTACACTACCTCGGCCTTCCGCTGGGTTGCCCAGGCCCACGCGCTGACGCTGGCCAAAATGGACGCGCCACTCGCCATTCGTTGGTCGCGTCCGCTGCCTCAGGGCGCACAGCCCAGCACCGTCACCGTCATTCGTGACACTGCAAGGCGCTACTTCGTCAGCCTCTTGGTCGAAGAGGAGATTGCGCCCCTGCCTCCGCTGGCGACGCAGGTCGGGTTGGACTTGGGCTTGCATGATCTGGTCGTGCTGGATACCGGCGAGAAGGTCGGCAATCCCAAGTTCTTCACCCAGGATGAGCAGCGGCTGGCGAAGGCACAACGCCGTCTGGCCAAGAAACAGCTCGGCTCCAAGAATCGCGAAAGAGCGCGCCAAGAGGTCGCGCGCCTCCACGCACGCATTGCTGACCGTCGCCGTGACTTCCTCCACAAACTCTCCACCCGCATCATTCGTGAGAACCAAACGATTTGCGTCGAGAGTTTGCGTGTGAAGGCGATGGTCAAGCTTCCCACCCTGGCGAAGGCGATCCACGATGTGGGTTGGGGAGAGTTGGTGCGCCAACTCACCTACAAAGCGCAGTGGTATGGCCGCGCGCTGATCGCGATTGACACGTGGTATCCGAGCAGTAAGCGTTGCTCTGCGTGTGGGCATGTGCTCGGCTCCCTATCGCTCGCTACTCGTGAATGGACATGTCCCGCATGTGGCGTGACCCATGATCGGGATATCAACGCCGCGAAGAACATTAAGGCCGCTGGGCTAGCGGTCTCTGCCTGTGGAGAGGCCATAAGACCGGGACGGGTTCGCCCGCCCACGGCAAGCCTCAGTGAAGCAGGAATCCCTCGGCTCTAGCCGTCGGGAGTAGTCAAGCGTCTCCCAACTCCTCAGCCGCTCGCGTGGGCGATGAGCGTCGCGGCGGCTCCTGCCAGCGCGTCCTGTCAGCCGTCAGATCTTGCCGTGTCAGCCTGTAGTATTGTACCCCAGCCCCGACCCGTGCGACTGATGCGAATGACTGGAAAAGTTGGCGCGGGGAAGCGTCGCGGCCTTAAAAGGCCGGCGCACGGTACGAGGGCGTAAATGCCCCACTCTGCGCCGCCGCAGGCAGGCGCTCGTCTGCGGCTTTCAAGCCGCCGTCGCGTGCTCCGGCCTTTCAAGGCCGAGAGCCGCCCCTCACGCTTGCCTTGACCTGCTCTGACGCAGATGCTACGGTACCTGCGCAGGGTCGGCGCAGGCGCGCGCAGCGTGGCGCTGGCTCACATCCCATCCACTAACCGCTTCCCATCGAGTAGACGAGAGAGCTATGGCGCGCGTCGCATTCTTCACATTTGGTGTACTGCTGGAGCCGCGTGGACATCCGCAGACCAGGGGCTTCGAGGAGCGCATCGAGGCATCCTTCGCCGAAGCGTCCGCCTCACCCGGATTCATCGGCTATCCGCAGGGCATGCATGCCTTGCCCGATGATCCAGCGCTGGAGTGGCCCGCGGCGAAGGGGCCACAGCGCGAGGCGATGATGACGCTCTCACTGTGGACGGATCTGCCCTCGGTCTTCGCCTTCGCCTACGGGCTGCGCGGCGTCCACAACGAGGCGCTCAAGCTGCGCAAGCAGTGGTTCGTCGCGCCGGAGTGGCCTAACTACGTCGCCTGGTGGGTCGCGGATGACCACCTGCCCGCCTGGCGCGAGGCGGTGGAGCGCCATCGCTGGCTCAGCGAGCGCGGCCCCACCCCCGACGCCTTCGACTTCCACACGCCCTACGACGCCCAGGGAAATCCTATCAGCGTGCTGCGCCGTCCCATCGCGCTGGGCGGCCAAAAGAGCTAGGGGTGGCCGTGGCTCCCCTGACTCAAACGGAAGGGGAACCCAGCCCAGGCGTGACGCGCGTGGCGCGGACCTCACCCTCTGTCTCCCTCCCCTACGAGGGGAGGGAGGACCCAGGCCAGGCGAATTCAACGATAGCAAAGGTTGCACTGGTGGATCGCCTTGCCTCGCGTGTCATCCCTGCCGTGGGTTCCCCCTCGCCCCGCAGGGAGAAGGGGACAGGGGGAGAGGTGTCCTATTCGACAAAGTCCACCGGAACCTCGGCGGGGATGACGCCCTGCGCGGCGGCGCGCTGGAGAAAGAGCCGGATGCTCTGCTTGCCGCGCTCGCCCATGTCGAGCGTCCAGTCGTTCACGTACATGCCGACGAAGGTGTCAGCCGTCTCGGTGGAGAGGCCGCGCGCATACTGCATCGCGTGCTTCAGGGCGTCGGCGCGGTGATCCAGGCTATACTGGATGCTCGCCTTCAACACGCGCGAGAGCGTCGCCATGCGCTCTGGCCCCAGATCGCGGCGCACGGCGTTGACGCCCAGTGGCAGCGGCAGGCCGTCCGTCTGGTCGTGCCACCACTTGCCCAGGTCCACCACGGTATGCAGCCCCAACTCGCCGTGCGTGAGCTGCCCCTCGTGGATCAGCAGGCCAGCGTCGTAGCGTCCCTCATGTACCGCCTCCATGATCTGGTCGAATGGCACGACCTCATAGGCGAAGTCGCCCAGCAGCAGGCGCAGCGCCAGGAACGCGCTGGTCATCTCGCCGGGGATGGCGATGCGCTTGTCGCGCAGCCAGTCGATCTCGGCGGGCTGGCGTGTCACGACCATCGGGCCGTAGTTATCGCCCATGCTCGCGCCATGCGAGAGGATGGCGTACTTATCGGCGACGTAGGCGTAGGCGTGGACGGAGATGGCCGTGATCTCCAGCCTGCCCTCACGCGCCCACTGGTTGAGCGTCTCGATGTCACGCAGGATGTGCTCGAACGCGAAGCCCTCGGTGGGAATCTTGTGCTCGGCCAGCGCGTAGAACATGAAGGCGTCGTCGGAGTCGGGGCTATGGCCCAGACGCGCGAGCTGCGGCGCGTCTTCTGTCGTGGGGTCAGAAGCGGGGGTGGACATCACACGCTATCCTCTCGTGGCGCGAACCATCGC
>DATBTW010000043.1:0-3474 GCA_036559055.1 Ktedonobacterales bacterium | reverse complement strand
AGCACATCGAACGCCGCGCGGGCGTAGGCGGCGCTGGTGCTGCCGATGTCGCCGCGCTTGGCGTCCAGCAGGACGGGTACGTCGGGGTTTCGCTGGTGGATGTAGGCGATCAGGCGCTGGAGCGCGCGCATGCCCGCCACGCCGTGCTGCTCGAAGAAGGCGCTATTAGGCTTGAAGGCGCAGACCAGATCAGCGGTCGCGTCCACGATGGCCTGGGTGAAGCCGAGCAGCGCCGCCTCGACGCTGGCCTCCGCGTCATCGCTTGCGCCGCCGCGCACGCTGGCGGGGATGCGTTCCAGATCAGGATCAAGGCCAACGCAGATCAGCGATCCTGTCGCCTGCCAGCGTTCGCGCAGCAGCGTGATGAAGCTGGCACGCTGAGTGGGAGCGTTGCTCGCATTGCTCGTGTCGCTCATGCGGCGAGTCCTTTCTGGCCGACGCTCGGTGCGCGGGACTGGCCAGACGCATTGGGCAAAAAAAGACCTCCACACTCATCTCGCCGGATGAGGTGAAGGCGCCAGCGACGCTCGCCGCGAGGTTGCGTCCATCGTTCGGTGAAGGGCATGGTCGCGCGCAGGGTCATCGCTCAACTCCTTCCCAGCCTCTCTGGACTGGTCTTAAAGGACACCTCGCCGAGTATACCACGGTGCGCGCAGGTGGACAAGCGGCGCGCAGGGGGGATGGGGTCGCGGCCATCAATGGCCGACGCACGGAACGATGGGGCAAGAATGCCCCTCTTGCGCCGCCGCAGGCGGCCGCGCTTCCGCAGCTTTCAGGCCGCCGTCCGCGTGCTCCGGCCTTTCAAGGTCGAGGCGCCTCATCATGGCTGCGGCTGACCTGCGCTGCGGGGCGCGATGCGGGGCAGCGCGCCCACCTGCGCCTCGTCATCATCGGCGCCGACGCGATTGAAGCGCTCGAAACCGCATTTGACGCAGCGGTGGACGATGACCTCCTCACCATTCGGTCGCTCGAAGACGCCGATGGGTTCCATCATGCCCTTGCACGGGCTGGCGCGGTCGCCAGAGCGCTCGGCGTCCACATGGCGTGAGTAGAGGCAGAAAGGGCAATGATTGCGGTTGCGGCCGCCACTGGGCAGCGGGCTGACACGCTGGCCGCAGTGACCGCAGATGAACGATTCGCCGGACTGCTGAGTGGGCGCGGGCTGGGCGCGCGGGTAGCGCTCGTCGTGGCGTGGGCGCCGGTCGGGCTTGCCGCGTGACTGCCCGCGCGCGTTGTTGCCAGACTGCCTCGGCTGATCGCGTCGCGCCACCGGTCGTCTCCTCTCACCCTCGCGCTCATCTACAGTTATCTGGGGTTATCTGGGGCTATCTGGAGTTATCTGGAGTTATCCGTGGCGTCGCATCTGGGCGCCGCCTTCAAGGCATCGTATCGCTGCGCAGCGGGGAGCGTCAAGCCGCCGTAGCAGGAACCAGCCATGCTGGATGCGCCAGCCACAGCGCCGCCAGCGCCACCAGCGCCAGCCCGATCAGCCGCCGCGCGCCCGCTGCGCCCGATGCGTCCGATGCGCCCGATGTGGCCGACTCCGCCAGCATCGCGCCTGTGAGCGCCAGCATCCAGCCTGGCCCGCCGACGCCCAGGCCAAACATGATCAGCATCAGCGCCCAGCAGCTCCCAAGCGAGGCGAGGCCATATGCCAGTGATGCCCGCCACAGCGTGGAGCGCGTCGCTGACCCCTCGCCCGCAAAGAGGGCGCGTGGGTCGCGGCAGAGCGCCAGGCAGTCGGCTTTCCACGGCGTGAACTGAAAGAGGCCAGCCAGCGTTAGCGTCACGGCGCCAATGACGAAGGTGTGCGCCGCTAGCCACGGCCACACATCGACCAGGCGATGGATGCCCGTATCGGAGCTGAAGGCCAGCAGCCCAAACGCCGTCCAGACGCCCTCGAAGACCAGCGCTACAACCGCCAGCGCCCGCCACGACGACGCGCCACGCTGACCGAGCGCGCGCAACATCTGTGGCAGGCTGATTGGCGTCATCATCGCCACAATCATCACCTGCCACGCCGCCAGAAAGACGGCGGCGGCCAGCAGCCAGGGCAGGCCGCTCTCCTCCAGCACATAGTGATGATCGAGCAGCGCGCGCCAGCCCAGTCGGGTCGCGAGGAGCGCCAGCGCCCAGGCCAGCGCACACGGCAGCCACGGCAGCCACGCCTGCCAGTTTGACCGCTCGCCCGGCCTGCTTTGGGCGAGTGATTCGGCGGGCGCGGGCGGGCTGGATGGGAGATCATGGGTCGCCATAGCGCCTCCCTCAAGGAGATCCGGGGCGACTGGGACGTCAGCATGCGCGCGCCCATCTGCAGTGATGAGTGCGACGCATGCTGGCGCCACAGCCGCAGCGTGACGGCGAGCGGCTCAGCGCACGATAGCGCAGCCGAACGGCTGTGTCTCTGGCGTGCGCACGGATGAGCCATCGAAGAGGTCGTGGAGCGCGTTCTCCAGATCGCTGGAGGTGGCGCGCTCAGGGTCGCGCGAGTCGTCGATGCGCCCCTTATAGACCAGGCGACGCGCAGGGTCGAAGACGAAGACATGCGGCGTGCTGATCGCGCCGAAGCGCTCGGCCACCTCGCCATCCGCGTCTTTGAGATACGGGAAATTGAACTGCCGCTCTGTGGCGCGGCGCGTCATCTCATCCAGCGTGTCGAAGGGCGAGAGCGCCGGATTGTTGGAGTTGATGGCGACGAACTGCGCGCCGGCTGCGGCATAGCGGCTCTGGAGGGCCATCAGCCGCCCTTCATTGGCTTTCACCGTCGGACATCCGGTGCAGATGAACACCACCACCAGATACGGATGGCGCGCGAACGACGCCATCGAATAGCGCTGGCCATCCACGGCGGGTAGCGCATCGAAATTGGCCAGCCGTTTCCCGATGTCGAGCATTGCCATCACCGCCTGTCACCGGCTGCGCGCGAAGATGCGCGCGAATCCGCGCCGCGCTGGCTCGGCGCTCGCCGCCGTGGCCACCGTGGTGAAGCGCTCCGGGAACTGCAGGATGACGCCATCCGCCAGCGTGTCGGAGACGGTCATGATCTCGGTGAAGATGTCATCCCACGCGCTGACATCCGCCGCCCAGTTGGCGCCGAGCCGCGCCACCGCCTCATCCTTCGTCAGCTTCAGGTGGAGATTCAGCAGGTCAACGAGATCGCGCCTGGGCCAGTAGGGATTGGCGCCGCTGAGCAGCGTGGCGATTTCCTCGGCGTTCTGCGACCAGCGCTGATCCTGCTTCCCAAATTCGGCATCATCGCCTGCTTTGGCCGCCGTCAACAGATCGACGGCGATCAAGATGTGCTGCTTGAGCAGGTTGGTCAGCGCGTCGCCCGCCGCCTGGCCATAGTACGGGACGATGGCGGCGCCGAGATGCTCCTGGTTCTTGAGCAGACGCCCGGCGGCTTCGCCAGCGTCAGCTCCGCCGCCCACGAAGGCGACGATGTACTGTCGTGTCCAGATGGCGTGTTCCGCC
>DATBTW010000042.1:0-2682 GCA_036559055.1 Ktedonobacterales bacterium | reverse complement strand
CTACACGCCGTAGAGGAAGTGGACGTGCGGCGAGACGTGGATGTAGCGGTAGTCGATTCTGCCGAAGCCGCCGCCACGCCAGGCGAAGTTCATCTCGCTGATGAGCACCCAGTAGTGGTCGGGCGAGACGGCCACCGCCTCGGCCCAGTGTCCGGCGGGGTCGGCGCCCTGCTCGCCGCCATCGAAGAAGATCGCCGCGCCTGCCACGGGGGTCGTGCCACGCGCATAGGCGCCATAGGTGATGTTGGGCGCGTTGGGATGCGTCACCTCGACCCACCAGTTGCAGTAGCCCCAGCTAGCGGCCTGCACATAGTTGGCGCGATTGGGCACGTAGATGTTGGCGTAGCAGCCCGGCGGCACGGTCCACTGGTTGATGTTCGGGACGAAGATGTAGCTATCGCGGCACGGCTCCAGCCCGAGCTGCCCCTTCGCCGCGACGGAGCCGCCCGACGACGTGGTGACGACCTGCGCCTGATACGGCGAAACGGTTCCCGTGGTATGCACCGACTGCGGCGCGGGCGCGGCCACGATGACGCCGACTGAGGCGGTGATCGGCCCGCGACCGGATGGCGGCGGCACGGCGCCAGCGACATCGGCGCCGGTGGTTGAGGAGTGCAGGACATTGTAGCCGAGCGCGACCGCCAGCACCGCCGCGATGCAGACGATGCCCACGACGAAGCGCATGGTTGTGCTGAGCACGGGGCGCCCAGAGCGCGGCGCGCGGGTCGGCGTCGTCGGCGCGACGATACGGCGCGGCGCGATCACCATCACCATATCGTCGCTCTCGGCCTCGGCGCCATCGGCGGGGCGCGTGGTGGGCAGGCGGCCAGAGGTCGGCCCCACGCGCGTGACCAGCGTGGTCGAGCGGTCGCTGATCGTCGGTTGCTTGCGTGTCGGCCCCGAAACCTGCGTCGTCCGTGGCGTCTGGGCGGTCTGGGCGAACGGCGAAACCTGAGGCGCTTTGCGCGTTCGCTCGCGGTCTATCGCATCCATCGCGATTCCTTTTGACACTGGCGTCAGCGAGACGCTGGTTTCTAAGGCCGCACAAGGGAGCGAGCCTCCTCGTTACTGAGCAGTGTAACATGCGCAGGCGGCGGACGCGATGATGTATAGGCCGTGTAGGGGATGGCGCGCCGCGAACGCCCACCGCTGGGCAGTGGGTGATATACTGATGCCCGATTGCGCAGATCGACGCCGCGCGACAGGCCGAACAGGCTGAAGCCGCGCTTTCCCTCTTACGTCGATCCCCACGATCTTGCGGAGCCGCCAGCGTGGAGTCCAGCGCGACCGTCGCCCGAATGCATCTGATGCATCCCAGGAGGAAGCTCGCATCAACTACCCCATAGCTCACGCTAGGGGCTTGCAGCTACGGAGGTGAGTGCCGTGCCGCCATCAGGGAGCGTCACATCCCACGCTTCCCCTACCCGGTTCGCATCGGGAGGTTGGTTGATAACCAGAGTGGGGCTGTCCAACCCGTCGAACGCGCCAGAGACACCCACTATCCTCCCAGCCTTACGACCTATGTCTCTCGCTGTCACCAGCGTTGGGCGCGTTGCTCGCGGTATCCCGCGTGATAGTGCAGTATAGTACCACAAGCAGACAGCAACGGAAAGGAGAAGCGGCGCTTTCTATCCTATGCCTGAAGGCAGGAGTTCTCTGCGCCGCGATCTAGATGAACAATCAGCCGCTGGATACCCTCTGGCTCGCCCGCGCGATCTACGATCTCGGCGGCGTGACGTTTGGTGACTATACGCTTGGCGGCAGCACCGTCAACTCGCCGGTCTACATCAACCCGCGCGCGCTCATCAGCAATCCGGAGGCGCTGCGCGTGGCGGCACGGCTGATGGCCGAGGAGGTGGCGCTGGCGCAGTCACTGCGGCGCTCGCACGCGCAGCCGTACGACGTGGTGGCGGGCGTGCCGACAGGCGGCCTGCTGCTGGCGACGGCCTTCGCGCTGGAGACGAACACGCCGCTGATCTATGCGCGGCTGCGGCCAGAAGGCACTGGCCAGCGCGGCATCGAGGGACGCCATATCGAAGGGGCGCGCGCGCTGCTCATCGACGATCTGGTGACGGGCGGCGCGAGCATGAGCGAGATGGCGCGCTTCATGGCGGAACACGACATCAAGGCGCATGACGCCGTGGCGCTGGTGGATCGCCAGATGGGCGCGCGCACGCGGCTCAAGCGGGTGGGCATCAACCTCATCAGCATCCTGAAGCTGGATGTGATGATGCACCACTACTACGAGAGCAGCCTCATCACCGAGGAGCAGCACAACAAGTACCTCAACTACGTGCGCGCCAACCGCGCCGCCGAGATGGACGAGGTGGACGCGGCGCAATCGGGCGAGCAGAGTCAGCCGGGCAAGTCGAATGGCGCCGCCAGCAACGGCCACGACGCCGGCCACGAGGCCGACGCCCAGTAGCGAGCTGGCTGGCGCAAGATGCGAGACGAGACGGTGATGACCACACTCCCCACCGACGCTGATATGACGTTCCGGCGGATGCTTCTGCTGGGCGCGCGCGACACGCTGCCGCTGCTGCCGGGAACCGTGCCATTCGGGCTGATCTACGGCGCGACGGCGGTGGCGGCGGGCGTGCCTGCCTGGCTGACGCAGGTGATGTCGGTGGCGGTCTTCGCCGGGTCGGCGCAGTTCGCGGTGGTGCTGCTGGTGGCGGGCGG
>DATBTW010000041.1:0-4776 GCA_036559055.1 Ktedonobacterales bacterium | reverse complement strand
CGGCGGTGGAGGGCGCGCTGTTGACGCTGGATCGCGCGCACGAGCGTGGCGAGATCGGCGCGCTCCAGTTCGAGCGGCTGTCGAGCGCCTACAATGCCGAGCATGCGCAATTCGAACAGCAGCTTGCCCCGCTAGAGGCGCAGGAGGACATGCAGAGAGACGCGCAGGGAGACGCGCAGGAAGCGGCGGACACGCCCGATGCGCCGCCAGCGGATGCGGTATGACGGCGCGCGCTGTCCCGCTCTTTCAGAGGGAGAGCGGGGCAGGAGGGCGGCTTCGTTACTCGATCCAGGCGCCGAAGAGGCCATTCAGCCCTTCGGTGAGGGTCGGGTGGGTGTACATCTCGTCGCGCAGGGTGGTGTAGGGGACGCCCAGGCGCATGGCGAGATGGATCAGCGCGTTCAGCTCGCTCGCCTCGGCGACGAAGAATGCCGTCCCCAGTATCCGCTCCGTCTGCGCGTCCACCACCACCTTCAGGAAGCCCTGTGTCTCGCCGGAGGTCTGCGCGCGTGGCATGGCGACGGTGTTGGCCGCCAGCCGCGCGACCCGCACGGCATAGCCCTGGCGACGCGCCTCCGTCTCGGTGAGGCCGACACGTCCCAGTTCCGGATCGGTGAAGACAGCGTAGGTCATGATGCGATCCTTGGTCGAGGTATAGTCGCCCTTGCCCGTGATCTGCGCCTTCAGGATGCGCGAATCGTCGAGCGAGACGTGCGTGAACTCCGGGCCGCCGTTCACGTCGCCCACCGCCCAGACGCCCGGCGTCGCCGTCGCCAGATGCTCATCCACCGGGATGAAGCCGCGCGCATCGGTCGCCAGCCCGGTCGCCGCCAGGTTCAGGCCCTCCGTCACCGGCTCACGTCCTGTCACGGCGAGGACATGGCTGCCCTCGATGGTTGTGGCCCGCGCGCTGTCTCCGCCAGTGCGCAGCCGCAGCCGCACGCCGCCACCAGCCAGCGCTTCGGCCTGCTCGGCGGCGGTGTTTAGCAGAACCTCGACGCCGTCGCGCTCCAGCGTCTGCCGCACGGCGTCGGCGACATCGGCGTCCTCCTTCGGCAGCAACTGCGCGCCGCGCTGGATCAGCGTGACCCGCGCACCAAAGCGGCGAAACATCTGCGCGAATTCGACACCCTCGAATCCGCCGCCGATGATGAGCAGATGCGCTGGCAGCGTGTCCAGTTCGAGGATAGTTTCATTGGTGAGCGGGCGCAGTTCGCGCAGGCCGGGGACGTCGGCCAGCCGTGGGCGCGCGCCTGTGTTGATGATGACGTGCTGGCCCGCCAGCGTGCGCGTGCCGCCGTCGCGCAGCGCGATCTCCACCACCTTCTCGCCGACGAAGCGCCCCTCGCCGAGGATGAACTCCAGCCCAGGGATGCTGGTGAAGAGCTTGTAGTTGCCGTTGCGCATGAAGCCGACGACCGCGCGTTTGCGCTCGCGGATGGCGGTCATCTCGATGGTGGGCGCTGCGGCTCCGATGCCGAATTCGTGCGCGCGCCGCATCTGCGCGGCGAGCTTGGCGCTGGCCACCAGCGTCTTGGTGGGGATGCACGCCACGTTGATGCATGTTCCGCCGATCATCTCCGGATCGCGCTCGATGAGCGCCGCCTTGTAGCCCTGCTTCGCGAGATCCATCGCCAGGGTCTTGCCGCCTTTGCCGCCGCCGATGACGACCACATCAAACGGTTCCTGTTCAGCCATGTCGTCGCCTCCTGGCCTGCGTTGCAGCCATCGTGCACTGACTCACATGCTCGATCAGTGAGGAGATAAAGGTGGGGGTGATCGCAGCATAGCACGCGCCTGGGTCAGCGCGCTGTGGCGCCATTTCTGCAAGCAGAGAGAAGCGTGAGCGTGTTCGAGAGAGCGGCAGACTCGCATGAAGAAGGATCGTTGACCGGGAGATCAAGCAGAAGGAGAATGAGCGCGGTGAGACAGCGCAATGATGAGCGTCCAGAGGTCGTGGTGATTACGGGGGCGTCGGGTGGTGTGGGGCGAGCGACGGCGCAGGCATTCGGGCGGCGCGGGGCGAATGTCTGTCTGGTAGCGCGCGGCGAGGCCGGGCTGGCCGGTGCGCGCGCCGATGTGGAGCGGCTGGGCGGCGAGGCGCTCATCGTGGCGGGCGACACCGCCGATCCGCAGACCCACGAGCGCGCCGCCGAACTGACGGAGCAGC
Organism: Ktedonobacterales bacterium; assembly: GCA_036559055.1. GTDB lineage: Bacteria > Chloroflexota > Ktedonobacteria > Ktedonobacterales > JADMIN01 > JAKAIY01. Next base: position 2,606 of record DATBTW010000041.1, on the reverse strand, counting down.
GCTTCGGGCCGATCGATACGTGGATCAATGTCGCCTTCACGACGGTCTTCTCACCATTCATGGAGATCACGCCGGAGGAATATGAGCGGGTCACGAAGGTGACGTATCTCGGCTACGTCTATGGCACGCAGGCGGCGCTGCGGCGCATGTTGCCGCGCGACCGTGGCGTCGTCCTGCAGGTTGGCTCGACACTGGCCTATCGCGGCATCCCGCTCCAGACAGCCTATTGCGGCGCCAAGCATGCCATCCAGGGGTTCACCGAGGCGCTGCGAGCGGAGTTGATCCACAACAAGAGCCATGTGCGGCTGACGATGCCGCAGTTGCCAGCGGTCAACACGCCCCAATTCACCTGGGGGCGCAACAAGCTGCCGCACATGGCGCAGCCAGTGCCGCCGATCTATCAGCCAGAGGTGATCGCCGAGGCGATCTACTGGGCGGCGCATCATCGCAAGCGCCAGCTCTACATCGGCGGCTCGACGCTGACGGTCATCATGGGCAACAAGTTCTTCCCCGGATTTGGCGATTGGTATCTGGCCAAGACAGGCTACGATAGCCAGATGCGCCCGGAGAAGCGCGACCCTGACCAGCCGAACAACCTCTTCGCGCCAGTGGATACGACGCAGGACTTCGGCGCGCATGGCGCCTTCGATGATCGCGCCATCGACCGCAGCTATGTGGTGTGGGCGGCGGAGCACAAGGGCGTCGTGGCGGGCGCGCTGGCAGGCGCCGGAGGTCTGGCCATCGGTGGGCTGTTGCTGGCCGCGCGGCAGCGGAGCTAGGCGCGCATGGTCAGCGAACAACGCAACCATGCCCACGCCGATGCGGTGGGCGCCATTCCGCCGGGCTGGCGGCGCAATCCCTCGGCCTGGCGCGAGCGTCGCTGGCCGCTGGGGCTGGCGGTCATCGGGCTGCTGGCGGCGCTCTACACCGGTCTGTCGCAGGTCGGCGTCATCCCGGCGATGTGGGATCCATTCTTCGGCTCCGCCAGCTCCTATGCGGTAACGCATTCGTTCATCTCGCGGCTGCTGCCGATCCCCGATGGGCTGCTGGGCGTGGTGGGGTATGCCTGCGACCTGATCTTCGGCTCGATTGGTGGCGAGCAGCGCTGGCATCGCACGCCGTGGGCGGCGCTGATCTTCGGCGCGGTCATCACGGCGCTGTTCCTGGTCGGCGTCACGCTGACCACGCTGCAGGCGACGGTGATCGGCCACTGGTGTACGGTCTGCCTGCTCTCCGCCGCCGTCTCCACCCTCATCTTCGCGCTGGGCATTCGCGAGCCAATCGCCAGCCTGCGCTATCTCGCCCTCACGCTGCTGGAGGATGGCCGCCGCAGCGCCTGGCATGCGCTGTGGGGCGCGCCGCCCGCGCCATCCGCCGCGCTGGACGCCGCGCCGACGACGCCGTAGCGGGGCGAATTGCCTGCAAGCCATCGCGGTGGTCAGCAGGCGACCCGCTCGTATCCTCGGCGCGCGTCGTCCTGCCAGGCGTCGAGATCGATGGTGAGCGTGCATGACCCAGACGCGCATGCGACTCGCAGGTTGGGAAAGGTGCGGCGCGCCAGGCGCAGCATGCGCTGGTTGTCGGCCAGCGTCTCCGCGACCAGCGTGCTCACCTCGCGCCGCAGGGCTTCCCTGGCGAGCCAGGTGAGCAGGTGGCCGCCCAGCCCGCGTCCTTGCCAGGCGTCCGTCAGCACGATGCCGACCTCAGCCATGTCATCATCGGGATCGGCCTGTGGATGCTGGCGAAAGCAGGCGAATCCGACCAGGCGCCCATCCACCTCTGCCACCACCGCAGCGCAGCGGCGTCCATCGAGACGACTCAGGGCGACGAAGCGCTCTGCCCACACCTCGTTGGGGGGAACACCGGCGAGGAAGTAGCGATAGCGCGTTGTATCACTGAAGTTGAAGAACAGGTCGCGCAGAGCGTCGTCATCCTGAGGTTCGTCATGGACGGCGCGCACCGTAACGCTGGCGCCGTCCGCCAGGCGAACGACGATACACCCTCCGCCGAAATTGCCACGAAATGCCATAGTTGTCTCCACCAATCTTTCTCCATTCTCCAGAACGAGCCTCAGCATGGCGCCCCGACGAGATTCCCGTCCGAGCCACACGGCTCCGGCCAGCTCGGCGCCTGATGCGCCCCGACCTGCGCGGCATGGCTGAGCGCCGACCACTGCATCGCCAGCGCCTGCGCCAGCGTGAGGCGCATGCGGGCCGCCGTCTCGGCGAGCGAGCGATTGAGCAGGAAGCGGTAGGTCAGGAAGTCGCGATCCTGTGCGGAGAGCCACGCGAGGACATGGATAGCGCGCTCTGTTGCGCCTGAGGGGTTCTCAGCGCTCGCTGCGCTTTCGGGGTCGGGCCAGACGACGATGTCGTCATCGGGCAGCGGCGGCAGCGCGGGATAGAAGCCGCGTAGATACTCCACGACCACGTCGCGCGCGCTCCGCGCGAGGAGTCGCTCCCGGCTCGCCTGCGTGGCGCCGGGCGCATCGCGCGTTGCTTGCGGCTGGATGACCAGCATGAAGACGCGCTCGGTCAGCGCCTCCGCTTCTTCGCGGTTGCCCACGTGCCGGTAGATGAACTGATAGACGCCGCGTATCTCGCGCA
>DATBTW010000040.1:0-5241 GCA_036559055.1 Ktedonobacterales bacterium | reverse complement strand
CCGACGCCCGCCAGGTCATTCAGCCGGGCCGGTGTGCGCAGCCAGTCCAGAAGCCAGCGCATCGCCCAGTGATGGTCGGGCGCGCTGGGCTGAGTCTCGATGAGCGTCTGGCCCGCCGCATCCACGATGCGAGCATGGGCGGCCTGCAAGCCGATGCGCTCAATGGCGCCCGCCAGCTCCAACGCCAGCGGCTCCCTGGCGTTCGTCGGCGAATACGCATAGAGCGCGATTTTGAGGCTCGACGAGCCGCTGTTGAGCGCCAGAACCTTCATATCGACGGCTATTTCCTCCATCGCGCGAGTATGCGGCGCCGCCTCATCTGGCGCTGGCGCCAATGCGCTCTGGAACCTCAGGCGTCGCATCCTCGGCGCTCGCAAGGCTGTACATGCCGAGCCGTTCGCGCACGCGCAGGAAGGTTGGCTCGTCGATCTCGCCCAGCGCATAGCGTCGCTGGAGCGTCTCCAGCGCGGTAGGCGTCAGGCCATCAGCGCGCCGTTCGTGGCGCTCCGCCACACTCAATAGCGCCCAGATCAGCAGACCAAAGACGGCCAGGCAGAGCAGTAGCAGAAGCGCGCTCCATGCCATGCCGCCGAATCCGTAGCCAGTTGAATATCCCCACATGGGCATAAACATACCCTCATTTCTACTGACGCCAGAAGCGCCACGCCGCACAGAACCGCCGCAATCAGCGTACCGCAACGCCATCACGTGCGCGTCTCATTCGTCACACAATGACGTATCTACGCTGGGTGGCCGTCCTGTGGCGCCGCTGTGACGCGGCTGTGACATCCCGGGAGACACCTGTAGGGTGTTTGTGAGTCGGAGACGCGAGCATATGGGGAGTTGAGGACGTGATTGGCGTCGTGCGCGCTGGTCGCATGGTTCCGCGTATCTGGTGAAAAGGATGTGATCGTATGGTAACGGCGCCCGACAAGCGACCATCATCCACAACGCACGCCGATCGCGAGGCGGCGGGTGGCGCCAACGCGCGCGCAGGCCTCAGCGGACTCTGGCGGGTGGCGCGCAGCTACCCGATCCCGGTGATTGCGCTGGGGCTGCTGGTGGTGAGCGGCGCGCTGGCGCTGGCCGCTCCAGCGAATCTCTGGCGTTGGCCGCTGCTCGCGATCATCCTGGTGGGCGGCGTGCCGCTGCTGCTGGAGACGGCGCGGCAACTCTGGCGCCGCGAGTTCGGGGTGGATCTGCTGGCGGCGCTGGCGATCATCGGCTCTGTGGCGCTGGGCGAGTATCTGGCGGGCGCCGTCATCGTGCTGATGCTCTCCGGCGGCGAGGCGCTGGAATCGTTCGCGCTGCGGCGGGCGCATCGTTCGCTCTCGGCGCTGGCCGAGCGGGCGCCACGCGAGGCGCATCTCGTCATCGACGGCGAGCTGCGCACGGTACCAGCGGATAGCGTGGAGGTCGGCGCGCTGGTGATGGTCAAGCCCGGCGAGGTCATCCCGGTGGATGGCGTCGTCGCGGAGGGCAGCTCCAGCGTCAGCGAGGCTGATCTGACGGGCGAGCCAGTGCCACAGCGCAAGCAGCCGGGGGCGCTGGCGCTCTCTGGCAGCGTCAACCTCGATAGCCCGCTGCGCATCACAGCGACCAAACGTAGCGCCGAGAGCCAGTACGCGCAGATCGTGCGGCTGGTCGAGGAGGCGCAGGCCAGCAAAGCGCCGATTCATCGCCTGGCGGATCGCTATGCGGTGTGGTTCACCGCGATTGCGCTGGTGATCGCCGCCATCGCCTGGATTCGCACCGGCCAGCCGGTGGATGCGCTGGCTGTGCTGGTGGTGGCGACGCCCTGCCCACTGATTCTGGCGACACCCATCGCCATCATGTCGGGCATCGACCGCGCCGCGCGCTTCGGCCTTATCACCAAGAGCGGCGCGACCATCGAAGCGCTGGGCGAGGTAGATGTAGTCGTCTTCGATAAAACGGGCACGCTGACGCTGGGGACACCGCAACTGGTCGAGATTCCAGTGACATCCGGCGCTGAGCCGCCCGACCATGATACGCTGCTGGCGCTGGCCGCCTCCCTCGAACAATATTCGCCGCATGTGCTGGCGCGAGCGGTGGTGGATGCGGCGCACGCGAGCGGCGTGGCGCTGCGCGACGTGGCGGACGTGCGCGAAGTCGCGGGCAATGGCATTCAGGGCAGCGTCGGCCCAGGCGCGGCAGGCGGCGGACGCGCTGCCGTCGCCATTGGCAATCGCCGCTACATGGGCAGCCTGAAGATTACGCTGCCCACCGAGCTTACCGACGAGCGGGCGCGGCGCACCGAGCGGGGGCAGATCGTCAGCTTCCTCGCGCTGGATGGGCGCGTGGTCGGCCTGCTGGTCTTCGCCGATGTGCCGCGTCCGGAGCTATCGCAACTGGCGCCGGAGCTGCGCGCCGCTGGCATTGAGCAGACGGTGCTGCTGACGGGCGATGGCGAGACGGTGGCGCAGCAGGTGGGCAGGCTGGCGCAAGTCGATCGCGTGGTGGCGCACTGCCTGCCAGAGAACAAAGTGGCGATTCTGCGCGAGCTGGAGGCGCAGGGGCATCGCACCCTGATGGTGGGCGATGGCGTCAACGACGCGCCCGCGCTGGCGACGGCCACGGTGGGCGTGGCGATTGGCTCGCAGGGGCTCACCGCCGCATCCAGCGCCGCCGACGCCGTCTTGCTCTCGCCAGACATCCTGCGCATCGCCACGGCGACGCGCCTGGGGCGACAGGTCATGCGCGTGGCGCGCCAGGGTATCCTCGTGGGCATCGGGCTGAGCGTCGTCGCGATGATCTTCGCCGCGATGGGCTATATTTCACCTACCGAAGGCGCGCTGCTGCAAGAGGGGATCGACGCGCTCGTCATCGTCAATGCGCTGCGCGCCGGACGCCAGGAGCAGAGGAGAGTACCGCATGGCGACAACCACCGCTGACGACATCAAACGCTACCAGCAGAACCTGCGCGAGGAGCGCGAGTCCTCGGCGCTGTATCGTGGCCTGGCCGCCATCGAGCCAGATGCGCGCCTGGCGGATGTCTATCGCCGCATGTCAGAGGTGGAGGCCCGCCACGCGAGCGCCTGGGCCGATCTGCTGCGCGACGCCAAACAGCCGACGCCGCCCGATGTTCCCAGCGCGCGCGTGCGGGTTCTGCTCTGGCTGGCCAAGCGGTTTGGCCCCGGAACCGTGCTCCCCATGATCGCGTCATCCGAGCGCGGGGCCAGCCAGGCGTATGATGCGCAGCCTGAGGCGCGCGCTGCTGGCATGCCCGCCGACGAGCGCTCCCACGAGCGCGTCTTTGGCTACCTGCTGCGCACGACCAAAGGCGGCATGGCTGGCTCTGTGCTTGCCCAGCTCGAAGGGCGGCATCGTGGCACGTCGGGCGGCAATGCGCTGCGGGCGGCGGTACTCGGCTCCAGCGACGGGCTGACCTCCAATCTGAGCCTCGTGATGGGGGTCGCGGGGGCGTCGCTCCAGGCGCACCAGATCTTGCTGACGGGGCTCGCGGGCTTGCTGGCCGGCGCGCTCTCGATGGCGATTGGCGAGTGGCTCTCGGTGCAAAGTGCGCGCGAACTCTATGGCAGCCAGATCGCCGTCGAGCGCGCCGAGCTGGAGCAACGGCCCGAGGAGGAGCAGGAGGAGCTGTCCCTCATCTACCAGGCCAAGGGACTAGACCAAGCCGCCGCCGACGATCTGGCGCGCCGCATCATCGCTGATCCTGCTGGCGCGCTGGATACCCTCTCGCGAGAGGAGTTGGGCATCGACCCGAATGAGCTGGGCGGCTCGGCGTGGCAGGCCGCCATCGCTTCCTTCTGCCTGTTCGCTGTCGGCGCGATCATTCCGGTGATTCCGTTCACCTTCCTGTCGGGGCTAGTAGCCGCAGCGGTCAGCATCGGGCTGAGTATCGTGGGCCTGTTCACGATCGGCGCTGGCATCACGCTGACGACCGGCTCGCCCCTCTGGAAGGCTGGCGGGCGGCAAGTTGTCATGGGCGTCGCCGCTGCGGTGGTCACATTTGGTCTGGGGCGCCTGGTGGGTGGCGCGCTGGGCTGAGAGCCTTTCGAGACGACTCCGCCCTCCGCTGTGAACTGGCTGTGAGGCGCGAGGCCTAAGCTCAGGATGTCAGGCGCCCCGGAATCCAGGGGGCGAGACGCCCAGGGTAGAGCAAATGCATGTTGAGCTGGCTCGCATCCGTTCCAACCTCAGATTGGCTGCGGATGCTCCAGAGAGCGTCGCTTGAGAGCGAAGAGAAGACTACCCGTCGAGCGCTCGACCTGCGGGCCGACCGGGGCGCAGGCGCGAGCGCCAGAAGCTCGCGCCGCAGCCTGGACGGAGGAGTTGCTAAAATGCCTACCATTACTGTACCCACCGCTCCGCGCCTCACGCGCCTGGGACGCGGGCAAGAACGCGATGCGGCCGTGACCGACGCTGCTGAGCAGGCGAAAGATGTCCGTGCGACCACGCCGAAGGGCGATGAATCGGATGCGCTTATCGAGCAGGCCGCGCGCAGCGTGCGCCAGGCGGCCACACTCGCCGCCGGGTGGCTACTCGTCGCTGCCATCGTGGCGGGGACAGCGGTCGTGCTGTCGCGCCGTGTCGCGCGCACTCGTGCGGCGAAGGCTGCGATAAGCTAGCCAACGGCGCGCCACGCAGATGGGAGGCGACCATGTTCGAGCGTATCCTTGCCGCTGTAGATGACTCTGCGCGGTCGGCGCGCGTCACGCAGGTCGCCCGCGCGCTGGCGCTACACTCCGGCGCCACACTGATGCTGTTGCGTGTGCGGCCCGCTACCGACCACGATCAGGTCAATGCGAACGATTTGGAGCTGGCAGAGGAGACACGCGCGCTGCGCGAAGCAGGGATTGCGGCGCACTACCTCATCCACATCGGCCCGCCAGAGCGGCAGATCATCGAGACGGCCAGACGACAGCGCGCGACACTCATCATCGTGGGGGCGCGCGGCGCTTCGGCCTGGCCGCTGCTCAGCCAGCGCATGTCGCAGCGGCTTGCCATCCATGCGCCCGCACCCGTGCTGGTGATTCCCCCTGCGGACGCCGAGGCGACAGCGGCACAGGCCAGCCAGAACGGCGAAGCGGTGTTTGGCGCGGAGGATGCGCCCATCGTGGCGCCGCTGGACGGCTCGGACCTGGCGGAGCAGGCGCTGCCCTATGCGGTGGAGTTGGCGCGCCTGCTCGACCGCCCGCTGATGTTGCTGCGAGTGGCGCCGCCGCTCTACTCGCAGGCGCAACTGGCGCAGGCCTGGGC
>DATBTW010000039.1:0-44972 GCA_036559055.1 Ktedonobacterales bacterium | reverse complement strand
GGACAGGGGGAGAGGCGTCGTCGTCTACAAAACGAACAGGACGCCAACCAGCGGCGTCCTGTATGCATTTTCGGTGGGAATTCACGCGCCGTGCGCGATCACAAGCCAAACCGTGGCTCAGACGCGCATCAGGCGGTGGTTTTCAGGGGAGCACGCTCCGCGCCCACCAGTTCGGCGACGGAAACGCTGAGCGCCCGCGCCAGCCGACCCAGCGCATAGGGCTGTGGCTCTTCTCGGCAGTGCTCCAGAGACGTGATCGTCTCGCGGCGCAGCGCCGTTTCTTCGGCCAGTTGCCCGATGCTCAAACCACGGCGCTGCCGTGCATGACGCAATCCGCGTAGCTTCATTACGACCCTCCACATTGAGGTGGTGTTGGCTCCGGTCAGGCCACGCTGCCTGGCCGTCTACCAGAGCGACGAGCGGCGCAATCCCCGCGCCGCGCCTCGCTCTACCCTTCACTATAGCAGACTCCGCGCCAAGGCGCTAGCGCGCACGAGGCGCCGACGCCCGCCGCCTCGTGCGCGCTAGCGAACGCCCGGATGCGATCTGTCGATCAATAGATGAACTGGACGCCTGATCCGACGTGAACATAGCGGAAGTCCACGCGACCCCAGCCGCCGCCGTTCCAATAGAAGTTCATCTCGGAGATGATGAACCAGCCACCGCCCAGCAACTGCTCGACATGGCCGACATGGCCGCCGCCGCCAGCGCCCTGCACGCCCGGCGCGAAGACCGCCGTGGCGCCTACGGCTGGTGTCGAGCCGACGTTCATGCCCAGCGCGCGCGCATTGCCGATCCAGTTGGAGGCCATGCCCAGCGTGCCGAGTTGCGGTTCATCGCGGCGGGCATACCAGGCCCACCAGGTGCAGACGCCGAACTCAGAGCTGTGCGGATCACCGGCGTAGTCGCCCATCGAATACGTCGGATGCCCTGGAACAGGGTTCCATGCGCCGACGCCGCCGGGCGACGTGTAGAAGGTCGCCGCTGGCGCGGAGGTCTGTGTGACGGGCTTGGGCTTGGGCGCGATGGTGTGGATCACCAGCACCGAAGCGATCACGTCGGCGCCCTTCTTTGGCGCTGCCTGGGTTTGCACGGTCGCCGCGCCCGCCAGCGCGAACTTGGGCGATGACGCGCGCAGGGTCATCGGTTCGAGGGTGGGGGCGGTCAGGGCTGGCCAGTCTCCTGTTGGGTTGGGAACCCATGCGGCCGCATCGGAGATGAGGCGTCCATCGGAGGCGATGTGCCATTGGGTCGAGCAGTGCGTGAGGCCTCGCTGCGATCCCTGCCCCAGCGTGGCTGTATTGCTTATGCTCTGCGCGAAGCTCGCGCCCGTGGAGCGTTGACTTTGCGTCGGAAAGGAGAGCGGAACGGCGTCTGCGGTTGAGCTCATGACGATGGGAGGGATTGACGATGGGCTGGCGCTTAGCGGCGCGCTCCAGGTGCGGCAGAGCCAGCCGTTTTCGAGCGTGAGCCAGTTCGCAGACACCGCCTGTTGCGCGTGCGCATCGATCGTTTCGATCGTTTCGATAGGCGCCCCAGCGGCATTGAGCGCCAGGCCACCGAGCAATGCGACTGAGAGCAGCCGCCCTCCATTCCTCCACAACACGTCAGATCGTAGCAAGATCGCATCCTCCTCAGACGGGCGGATGCGGCGCGTCCATCGCATCGGCCCATCGTAGAAGGCGTCGAACCTCGTAACCGACTGCCCAGCGGGCGGCAAGCTCCCCTGAGCCGCACGTCGCGCTGAACACAGGCGATCAGGCGCCTGCGCCATAGGTCGGACGAGTCTGTCTTCGACGCCTCCTCTTGTCCCGCTCGCTGAGAGGAGATTCGCGCGCCTGCCTGGTGAACCGTAGTCGGTCATGATCAGGTGTTGATGCGCGGATGTGGCGAGCGCAGCCAGTGCGGAATATCCGGGAGCCGTCGCTACCACCGGAAGACTGCCCTGCGCTCTCCCTCCCAGGAGTGGAACTCTGCCCCAATCTGGAACAGATGTACTTGAACATTTCGACTAGCCAACTATACCCGCCACTGCAAGGTTCTGACTTGCACGCCACCTTGCTTAGTACTTTCGGGTTGGAATCCTTCAGCCTTTCTCGTCCAATCCGCGCAAGTACAGGCTTTTCTCACGATTCCAAGAGATTGGCGCTTTCGATGTTCGACTGCCAAATGTGGCGTAACTCACACTTTACGCCGATGTCTAAGGCCTTGAAACGAGAACGCCATGTCGGCGGTCACAAGTGGGAGATTTGGGGCGACGGAGCGACGGCGGGGCTGTGGCGCGCAAACTGGCCACTGGGGGTACACTGCGAACGTCACCCAGGGAAAAGATGAGCTGAGAGAGGGAATGTGGCGCCGTGGGAATCGTCGGACAGGATGCGCCTGAGGCAGGCGACGCACGTAGCGTTGCGCTCATCACGGCGCGCGGTGGGTACGCGGCGCTGTGGGATGTGGACGGCGTCATCATCGACAGTGGCGAGCAGCATCGCCAGGCATGGGAGGCGCTGGCCCGCGAGCGCGGCTATCCCTATACAGACGCGGCCTTCTGGGCAGGCTTCGGCATGCGCAACAGCGACAGCATCCCGCTGATGTTTGGCGTTACCGATCCAGAGTTGATCGTGGCGCTGAGCGAGCGCAAGGAGGAGATCTATCGCGAGCTGCTGCGACGCGAGGCCAGAGCGCTCCCCGGCGCGCGCGAACTGCTGGTGACGCTGCACGCAGCGGGCTATCGGCAGGCGCTCGGCTCATCCGCGCCGCTGCTGAATCTGGAGGCCATCATCGGCCTGCTCCAGATCGGCCCCCTGCTGGATGGCTTCGTCTCGGGCGAGCATGTGGCCCACGGCAAGCCCGCGCCCGACATCTTTCTGGCGGGCGCGGCGCTCGTGGGGGCGCCACCTGCGCGCTGCGTCGTCTTCGAGGATGCCCCCGCCGGGATCGTGGCGGCCAGGGCGGGCGGCATGCGCTGCATCGCCGTGCGCCGCGCTGGGCAGCCCGACGCCCCCGGCCTGGAGTTGGCCGACCGTATCGTCGATACCCTCAGCGACCTCACTCTGGCTGATATTGACCGCCTGCTCGGCGTCGAGCCGGGATGAGGTTCCTCCGGCGCAAAAAAAGTGGGCCAGTCAAACGACTGGCCCATCTCATGGCTCCGGGACGTGGATTCGAACCACGGCTGGCTGATCCAGAGTCAGCTGTCCTACCACTAGACGATCCCGGAATAGGCGCATTGCCGGATTGGGATGTCTCCCGCTCTCCAGCCCTTGTATAGTACCATACCCATCCCGCTGGCGCAAGGGCGCCAGACGCCGCGACGCGTTCTCTGCCCTGCTCTGCGATTGACAAAAGCGCAACCGCCGTGCGTACATGCTTCAGGATGGCGTGCGCGATGTCGCCGCATGCCCAGCCGCAGGATGAGCGGCTTTTTTGCGCTCTGGAGAGGCGATAGAGGGATTGTATGGCGTATACCGGCTACATTCGCTTTCCGACGGTCTCCGGCGATCAGATCGTGTTCACAGCCGAGGATGACCTCTGGCTGACCTCGCGCAGTGGTGGCCGCGCCGCGCGTCTCACCGCTGGCATTGCGGAGATCACCAACGCGCGCTTCTCGCCTGATGGCAAGACGCTCGCCTTCACGGGACACCACGAAGGGCCGACCGAGGTCTACGTGATGCCATTCGAGGGTGGCGAGGCCCAGCGCCTGACCTACGACGGCGCGGGCGCGCGTATCGCGGGCTGGCGGCCCGATGGCTCGGCGATCATCTTCGCCAGTCCGGCCTATCAGCCGATGCGGCGCTGGTGGGCGCTGCAAGAGGTCGCGGCGCAGGGTGGCCCCACCCGCTCGCTGCCCTATGGCCCCGCGCACAGCATCGCCTTTGGGCCAGGGGGCGCCATCGTCGTCGGTCGCAACACCGAGGAGCCTTCCCACTGGAAGCGCTATCGTGGCGGCACGGCGGGCTACCTGTGGATCGACCCGAACGGCGCGGGCGAGTTCCGCCGCCTGCTCGACCTCAAGAGCAACATCTCGTACCCCACCTGGATCGGCGACCGCATCTACTTCATCTCCGACCACGAGAATGTCGGCAACGTCTACTCGTGCCTGCCCGATGGCGGCGATCTGCGTCGTCACACCGCTCACCAGGACTACTACGCGCGTGGCCTCTCGGGCGATGGCGCCTCGCTGGTGTATCACGCGGGCGGCGACCTTTATACCCTGGAGCCGAACGCGACACAGGGGCGCAAGGTCGAGTTGACGCTGGCGGGCGCCCGCACGCAGCGCTCGCGCCGCTTCGTCTCCGCCGGGCGCTGGCTCGAATCGTGGACGCCCAGCCAACAAGGTGATCGCGTCGCCTTTACCTCGCGTGGCAAGGCATTTGGCATGGGCGCCTTCGAGGGCGCGGCCACCCAGTTTGGCGAGCCAGAGGCCACCCGCTATCGGCTGATCACCTGGCTGGCCGATGGCAAGCGCCTGGTGGCCATCGCCGACCATGGCGAAGAGCCGCAGTTGGTCGCCTTCTCCGCCGATGGCTCTACAGAGCCGCGCGCGTTGTCGCTCGACATCGGCCATGCGCTGGAGCTTTCCGCTGCGCCCGTGGGGACGCAGGTGGCGCTCTCGAATCACCGCGGCGACTTCCTGATCGTGGATGTGGAGAGCGGCGCCATGAAGCGCCTCGACCACACCGCCTATGGCCGCGAAGAAGACGCCATGCACCAGCGTGGCCTGGCGTGGTCAGCGGATGGGCAGTGGCTGGCCTACGCCTACGCCATCAATCCTCGCCAGATCGCCATCAAGCTGGCGAGGGTGGAGACGGGCGAGACGTGGCAGGTCACCGAGCCGCTGCGCTACGACATGCAGCCGTCGTTCGACCCGGAAGGCAAGTACCTCTACTTCCTCTCCGCGCGCGACTTCGATCCCGTGATGGACAATCTGCATTTCGACATGGGCTTCCCCAAGGGCATGCGCCCCTACCTCATCACGCTCAAGCGTGACGAGCGCTCGCCCTTCACGCCGCTGCCAGCCGCGCCCAAAGACGAGGCCAAGAGCGACGCGAAGAGCGACGCGAAGGATGAGGCGAAGGACACCACAGCCAGCGACGGCGCAAGCGATGGGGTCAAAGCCGACAAGGCGGAGAAAGACGCGAAGGACGAGAAGCCCAAGCCCGTCGAGATCGACGTGGAGGGCATCACGGCGCGCGCGGTGCAGTTCCCTGTGGGCGAGGGTCGCTACAATCGCATTGCGGGCATCCCCGGCGGCGCGGTCTTCACGTCTGCGCCAGTCGAGGGTTCGCTGAACGAGAACTGGACCACGCTGACGCCCGCCAGCAACAATAGCCTGGCGGTCTACCGCTTCGAGACACGCAAGCAGGATGCGCTGGCCGACAGCGTGAGCGATTTCGCCGTCACCGCCGATGGCAAGTGGCTGCTCTATCGCTCGCACGAGCGGCTGCGTCTGCTGCGCGCAGGTGAGAAGCCCGCCGAAGGCCCAGAGGCCGAGCAGTCGGGGCGCGCCTCGGGCTGGCTCGATCTGGAGCGCGCCAGAGTCGCCGTCTGGCCGAGCGCCGAATGGCGCCAGATGTACCTCGAAGCGTGGCGGCTCCAGCGCGAGCAGTACTGGAACGCCGAGATGAGCGGTATCAACTGGCAGGCCATCCGCGACCGCTACCTCCCGCTAGTCGAGCGCCTCGGCTCGCGCGATGAGCTCTCCGACCTGATCTGGGAGATGCAGGGCGAGCTTGGCTCCTCGCACGCCTATGAGTTCGGCGGCGAGTATCGCGAGCATCCGAACTATGCGCAGGGCAGCCTCGGCTGCGACTGGCGACTGGACGAGGCCAGCGGGCGCTACAGCATCGCGCGCATCGTGCGTGGCGATCCGTGGAGCGCCGACGCAACCTCGCCGCTGCTGGCGCCAGGCGTGAATGTAGGCGTGGGCGACGCCGTGCTGGCCATCAACGGGCAGCGCGTCTCGCGCGAGCGCAGCCCGATGCGCCTGCTGGTGAACCAGGCGGGCAATGAGGTCGAGCTGCTGATTGCTCCAGCGGCGGGAGGCGAGCCACGCACGGTGACAGTGCGCGCGCTGGCCGGTGGCGACTTCCTCGCGCGCTACATCGACTGGGTGGAGGGCAATCGCAAAGCGGTTCACGAGCGCTCTGGTGGGCGTGTGGGCTACATCCATGTGCCAGACATGGGGCCGTTTGGCTTTGCGATCTTCCACCGCTACTTCCTGCAGGAGTACGACCACGAAGGGCTGATCGTAGACGTGCGCTGGAATGGTGGCGGCAGCGTCTCTGGCCTCGTGCTGGAGAAGCTGATGCGCCCGCGCCTGGGCTACGCCTTCCAGCGGTGGAGCGGCGCATCGCCCTACTTCACGGAGTCGCCGCGCGGCAACCTGGTGGCCATCACCGACGAGAACGCTGGCTCCGATGGCGACATCTTCAGCCATGCCTTCAAGATGCTGAAGCTGGGGCCGCTGGTGGGCAAGCGCACCTGGGGTGGTGTGGTGGGCATCAGCCCCTACATCGCGCTGGCCGATGGCTCGCTGACGACGCAGCCAGAATTCAGCTTCTGGTTCCGCGATGTCGGCTGGGGCGTGGAGAACTACGGCACCGATCCCACCATCGAGGTGGACAACACGCCGCAGGACTACGCGCGGGGGGCCGATGCGCAGCTCGAACGTGCGCTCAGCGAGGCCATGCGCCTGGTGGATGAGCATCCGGTGAAGACGCCGGAGCCTGGCCCGCGCCCCGTGCGCGGCGTTCCAGCGCCCGTCACCGCACAGAGTGAGCAGCGCGGCTAACCACGCCGCCCGCGCCACCCGCGACGAGGTGGGCCACGCTTCCCTGCCAGAGGAGGTGTGGCCCACCTCGTCGCGCGCTATCCCGCGGTCTACGCTGGGCGCTGGCCGTAAGCGATGTAGACGGGCATGAAGCACTGCCCGTGCGGCGAGGCCAGCTCCGCACGCGCGGTGGCCGCGACCTGATCGAATCCCTCGTGAGAGATCATGCCCATCGCGACCATGAATCCCCGTGTGGCCTCGAAGAGGCTGAACCAATCGGCCGCCAGCATCTTGCCGATGCGTCCGCCAGCGTCGCCACAGGGCATGCGCAAGGCGCGCGTGGCGCCATTGACGAGGCCCGCCTGACTCAAATGCTCGCTAACCCGCGCGCCATCGGCGAAGTCTACCCCGCGCCGCGCCAGTGTCGCGCGCAGCCACTCGACGAGTTGTGCCGTGGCGGGGCCGCAGTTCTGTAGCTCGGTCACCTCCAGCGACTCTACCCAGCCGCCCGGCGCTGTCAGCCGGGTTAGCTCGCGCGCCACCCCCGGCCAGCGGTCATGCGGGATCGCCGCAAGCAGCGCCCGCTGATGCGTAAAGGAGAAGCTGCCATCAGCGAAACTGAGGCCTTCCAGAATATTTCCCGGCGCAAAGGCGCAGTTCGCGGGGCGTGGGTCGTCACTCGACTGCGCGCCAGCCGCGTCGTCGGGCGGCGGGTTGAGATCGACGCCGATGACCGAGGCGTTGGGAAAGGTCAGCGCCATCTCGCGCGCCCAGCGCCCCGTGCCAGCGCCGACATCCAGGATGCTGGTTGGCCTGTCGATCGGCGCCGCGAAGTTGCCGCGCAGGGTCGCGCGCAGCATGTAGTGCTGGAAATCCAGCCGATTGAGTTCCTCCACATCGTAGGGCATGAGGTAAGGGACGCCACGGTTGCGCACCCGACCAGCGTTGATGCTGCGCGTCTCCACGGTGGAGGTTCGCGAGGAGGGTTTGCGGCGCAACCAGCCAAACCAGCGCATGATCTTCCTGAGCCTTTTCTGTAGCGACCGTGTGTCGTCGAGCAATCCTGCTGTTTAGCAGCTTATACTAGCTGTCAAGCGGAGACGAAGGCGGATGACCCGCCAGCGCTGTAAGATATGAAGGAGCGAGCGGGCGATGCAGATGAAGACCTATGAGGCGATGCTGGCGCGGCCCGAGACGGTGCGGCAGGCGCGGGCGCAGCAGCGGGCCATCGAGCGCCTGGGCGGGACACTGGAGATCAGCGCGCCCAGCGCCACGGGCATGACGCTCGTGCGGCTCACCCTCCCAGAGCCGTACACCCCGGCTAATGTGCTTCCCGATCTGCCATTCTTCCTCGCCTGAGAGCGCCAGCCGATGCGCTAGAATCTGTCGTGGTATGGTGGAGAGCGGCGCCGGGGAGCGACGGCGCTCAGTGGAGTCGAACAGGGACGAACAGGGAGGTTGCGCGATGGTCGATTCGCTGGTGGAGGCCGTCATCCGCTATGCGCACAGCCAGCCGGAGCGCACAGCCATCCTCTTCGAGGGCGCCGCGATCAGCTATGGACGGCTCTCTGCTGATGTCGAGCGGTTCGCGCGGGCGCTGCGGCTGGCGGGGCTGCGACCCGGCGACTGTGTGGGCCTCTTTCTGGAGAATAGCCCGGACTTTGCGGTCGCCTATCTGGGCGTGAGCCTGGCGGGCGGCGTGGTTACGCTCATCAACACGCAGTATCGCCAGGTCGAGCTGGGCCACATCCTGAGTGACGCCAGCGTGCGCTACTGTGTCACTTCGCCCGCCGGAGCCGCCGAGCTGCGCGCGCTCGCCCTCCCGGCGTCGCCCACGCCGATCATCGTCGGCCCGCCCGCCGCTGACGCCAGCGACGCCGCTGATGTGCCATCGCTCGCCTACGAGGCGTTCCTGCGCTCCGGAGACGACGTGGCCGCTGCGGCGCTGGCGCTGCCCGCCGCCAATGCGCCCGCCGTGATTGGCTACACCTCTGGCACGACCGGGCGCGCCAAGGGCGCCGTGCTGCTGCACCGCAATCTGGTAGCGAACATCGCCGCCGTCACCGCTGCCTGGCGCTGGGAGCCCGCCGACCGCCTGCTGCTGACCCTGCCACTCTTCCATGCGCACGGGCTGATGGTCGGCCTGCACGGCACGCTGTGGATGGGCGGCAGCGTGGCGCTGCGCCGCCGCTTCGACGCCGCCGAGACGCTGGCGGCCTTCGACGCCGACCCGCGGATCAGCCTGTTCTTCGGCGTCCCCACGATGTATAGCCGCCTGGTGGCCGAGGCGCAGCGGCGCGCGCAGCCGCCAGCGCATCTGCCGCGCCTCTTCGTCTCTGGCTCGGCCCCGCTCAGCGCGCAGCTCTTCGCGCAGTTCGAGACGCTGTTTGGCCAGCGCATCCTGGAGCGCTACGGCATGACCGAGACGGGCATGAATCTCACCAATCCCTACGACGGCGAGCGCCGCGCTGGCACGGTCGGCGGCCCCTTCCCCGGGCAGGAGGCGCGCATCGTGGAGGCGCACGACCGCTACCCACTGCCGCCAGCGGTGGTTGGCGAGATCGAGGTGCGCGGCCCGCATGTCTTCGCGGGCTATCTCAACCGCCCCGACGCCACGGCGGAGGCGATGACGCCCGATGGTTGGTTCAAGACGGGCGATCTCGGCTGGGTCAGCGACGACGGCTACTTCACCATCACCGGACGCGCCCGCGAGTTGATCATCAGCGGCGGCTACAATGTCTACCCGCGCGAGATCGAGGATGCGCTGGCGCAGCATCCGGCGGTGGCGGAGGTCGCGGTGATGGGCGCGCCCGACGGCGACCTTGGCGAGCAAGTTGTCGCGCTGGTCGTGCCGCAGCCCGGCCTGCCACCCTCGCCAGAGGAGCTGATCGCGTTTTGCCGCCAGCGCCTGGCGAGCTTCAAGAAGCCGCGCCGCATCATCTTTGTGGAATCGCTGCCCCGCAATGCGCTGGGCAAGGTGCAGAAGCACCTGCTGGCGGCGCGGCTGATGGAGCAGTAGAGGCCGCGCGCTGGCAAGGATGGGGCAAGGATGAAGGCTCTCGGCCATCAATGGCCGGAGCACGGCGCGGTGGGGCATGTATGCCCCGAATCGCCGCCGCAGGCAGGCGCTCATCGGGCCTTTCAAGGCCACGTCGCGTGCGTCGGCCATTGATGGCCGCGATTCCCCCGCCCTCGCGACTCCTCCCACTCCCGCGCACCCGCGTCAGCCAGCGCGTTCCCAGACAGTTCCGCCGATCTGTCGTCTATGCGACAGACCAGGCTGATTGTGTATTGCTCGCGTCGTCATCGCACGTCACAATGATAAGCGACATCTGTTGTATAAGCAATATATGTCGCCAATACGACAACTGTGGGTTTGCGACGCCGCGCGGGCGCGCAGCCAGAACTGAAGAGGAAACATCTCAATGACGGTCGTGCTCTGGGTTGTGCAGGCGCTGCTGGCGCTGGGTTTTCTGCTGGCGGGCGTCTCGAAGCTGACCCAGCCCATCGCGACACTCAGCAAGCGCATGGGCTGGGTGACGCTGGTTCCCGCGTGGCAGGTGCGCGGCATCGGCCTGGCGGAGACCCTCGGCGCCATCGGCCTGATCTTGCCAGGCGTCACAGGCATCGCGCCGCTGCTGACGGTCGCCGCCGCTGCGGGCCTGCTCATCGTGATGGTGGGCGCCGCCGTCTTCCATAGTGTGCGCCGCGAGGGCGCGCAGGCGGTTATCCCGACGCTGGTATTGGGCGCGCTGGCGCTGGTCATCGTCGTCGGGCGGCTGACCGTCGCGCCGCTGGCCTGAGCCACGCGGATAGACGAGCAGGCCGCGCATCCCTTGGCCAGGGATGCGCGGCCTGCTCAATGGTTCAGTCGCTCAACCATACCGCTCCGCGTCTTGCCTAGGCCTTGGCCTTGGCGCGGTTGCGGTCGAAGAAGACGAGCGCGATGGCGATCAGGAAGACGATGGCTGGAATGATGGCCCAGCCGCCGACCAGGAAGAAGAAGGCGATCCCCGCGATCAGCATCAGCACGACCGAGGCCATCGGTATCGGATCAGCCAGGAAGGCGCCAACGGCGCCAACGATGACCAGCAGGATGCCAATGAAGAAGTGGGAATTCACGCCTGTACCACCGGACGCCTTCACCAGAGTGTTGGTGAGCGAGTACAGGATGTCGATGATCAAAACGAGGGCGGACGCCAGCAAGCCGAGAATAAAGCCAATGGTGCGCAGTGCGAGCTTCAACATCGGTCTCGGTCTCCTCTGTGTTCGCGCGGGGTCACGCTGGGCGTCGGCCTAACGTGATGAAGCCGCGTGTGGTGGAACGAGCGCGTCCAGGTGGACGCCTGCGACGATGACGGCCCGGTGATGCGATGGGCGCCTGGACGATGGACGCCTGGTGGTTGAAGTGATCGAATGATCGAATGGTCGGACGATGGCGTTCAGGCGCGCTCACGCGAGCGACCGGGCATGACGCGACAGTGTTTCAGCGATTACTTGTTGCGGATGGCATGGTTGAGCGACGTCAGGCCAAGCACAGCATGTACAAGCGAAGGGAGTACGGTCAAGCTCAGGCCAAGGAAGGTGGCAGGGCCGATGAAGGCGCTGGCGGAGGCTGGCGCGCCACTGAGCAGGTTGATATGGAAGCCCGCCCCGATGCCGATCAGTCCGGCGACGGAGAAGATGATGCCGATGATGAGATCATACCAGCGCGCGAACTTACCACCCGCCAGCCAGTCGGCCCCGAAGAGTAATCCGAGCAGACCAGAGACGAGCAGCCAGATGGACTCGGAGTCCACCGTGTTGTGGTGGTTGACATAGTAGATGGCGCCAGCGATCAGACCAAAGAAGATGAACCAGAGAAAGTAATGCGTGTCTCGATGCTTCACACGACCCCTCGCTTTCCAAAACTCCCGAACCGTGCGCAGACGCCTGGCTCTTATTCAACAGTATAGCCGAAGCGAGCCGTTGGTGTCGCCTGTTCGCAGCCTGTTCGCAAGCGTGGCGCCAACCGGGGGGCGTAGAACATCTTCTCGAACCCCAAACAACAGTAGACGCCAGCTACACCGAACGTGAGCGCATGCGTTGACCCGTTCAACGCGTGGAGACGCGCCCTCTGGCATGCGGCGTGCGCTTTCTGTCGCAGTGAGACGTAGTTGTGCGGGCAGGCGGCGCCCAGGAATGGATATGGCGCAGGGGATGCGTCATGCGCGGGGCGCAGGGTCGCGCGCCAGCGCACAGCCCGGCGCGCGGTTACAACGCGCGGATAGCGGATACAGGTAGAACAGGATGTGTATGCGACAGTGTTGGGAAGGAGCTAGCCTTCGTGGGCAAGACAGCATCTGATACGTTGGTTGAACGGTTGATCGCGTGGGGGGTGGATACCGTATTTGGTCTGCCCGGAGATGGCATCAATGGCATGATCGAGGCGTTCCGCGAGCGACAGGATAAGATTCGCTTCATTCAGGTGCGCCACGAGGAAGCCGCCGCATTCGCCGCCTGCGCCTACGCCAAGTTCACGGGCAAGCTGGGCGTCTGTGTGGCGACGAGCGGCCCCGGCGCGATTCATCTGCTCAACGGCCTCTACGACGCCAAGATGGATGGCGCGCCCGTGCTGGCTCTCACCGGCCAGCAATACAGCGACCTGCTCGGCTCGCATTACCAGCAGGAGGTCAATCTGCTGAGCCTGTATGAAGACGTCGCTGCCTACAACATGCAGGTGCAAGGCCCCAAGGATGTCTACAATCTCGTCAACACAGCGTGCCGCGTGGCGCTCTCGCAGCGCACGGTGGCGCACATCACCTTCCCGATCGACTATCAGGTGACGGCGGCTTCCAACGACTGGAATGAGGAACCGGGCGGCCCGGCCATGACACCCAATCAGGTCACGGAGTTCCAGCCGGGCTTCTACGCGGCAGGGGTCGATGGCCGAAAGGGCGCGGCGCTCGAACGCCCCGCCTCGCCCATCCCCAGCGCGATTCAACTCCAACAGGCGGCGGATATCCTGAATCGTGGCGGCAAGGTGGCGATTCTGGCAGGGCATGGGGCGATTCACGCCTCTGATCTGCTCGAAAAGCTGGCCGACACGCTGGCGGCGCCTATCGTGAAGCCACTGCTGGGCAAGGGCGCCGTCCCCGATGATAGCCCCTTCACCACGGGCGGGCTAGGGCTGCTGGGAACCGCGCCGAGCGAAGACGCGATGGAGACCTGCGACACGCTGCTGATCGTCGGCAGCTCGTACCCGTATCCGGCCTATCTGCCGAAGCCGGGGCAGGCGCATGGCGTGCAGATCGACATCGATCCGACACGCATTGGGCTGCGCTATCCGGTCGAGGTGGGGCTGGTGGGCGACGCGCTGGCTACGCTGGAAGCATTGCTGCCCATGCTGCGACGTAAGCCTGATCGTACGTTCCTGGAGACGGCCCAGAAGGGCATGCAAGCGTGGAACGAGAAGATCGAGCTTGAGGGGACGCGCGAAGACAAGCCAATGAAGCCACAGGTGGTGGCGCATACGCTCGAAAAGCTGGCGGCGCCCAACGCCATCATCACAGGTGATAGCGGAACCAATACCACCTGGATCGCGCGCAACTTCCGCCTGAAGCGCGACCAGATGTTCTCGTGTTCGGGCAATCTGGCGACGATGGCGCCCGGCCTGCCCTACGCGGTGGGCGCGCAGGTGGCTTTTCCCGACCGGCAGGTAATCGCCTTCGTCGGCGATGGTGGCTTCACGATGTTGATGGGCGAGATGATCACGGCGGTGAAGTACCACCTGCCGATCAAGGTCATCATCATCAAGAACAACCTGCTCGGCCAGATCAAGTGGGAGCAGATCGTCTTCCTGGGCAACCCGCAGTATGTCGTGGATCTGGAGCCAGCCGACTTCGCGGCCTGGGCGCGCGCGGCGGGGGCGCACGGCTTCACCTGCGACGACCCGCAGAAGCTCGAAGGCGTGATGACGCAGTTCCTGGCGGTGGATGGCCCCGCCGTACTGGAGGCGGTGGTTGATCCCAACGAGCCGCCGATGCCCGCCAAGATCAAACCCAAGCAGGCGGCGCACTTCGCCGAAGCGCTGCTGCGTGGCGAGCCGGGTGGCCCACGCATCGCACTAACACTCTTCCGGGACAAGGTCGATCAGTTGCTGCGGTGATGGCCGGAACCCCGCCCCCCAGCCTCCTCTCCCGCGAGGAGGGGGGAGCCGGAATAGCTCGCTCTCGCATAGAGCGGACATCAGTAGCCCCCCTCTCCCGCTTTAGCGGGGGAGGGGCTGGGGGTGGGGGCCAAACAAGAATCAGGTGATCTATGCCTGCGTCAACGTTGACGCGCGGCGCCTCCATCGAACGGCTGGAGGTCGCCGCTTACACCATCCCCACGGACTATCCGGAGGCTGATGGCACGTATGCCTGGAAGGCGACCACGCTGGTCGCCGTGCATGCGCGGGCTGGCGGGCGCGTCGGCTTCGGCTACAGCTATGCCGACACGGCCACCGCCACGCTGATCCGCGACCTGTTGGCCTCGGTGGCCGTCGGACGCGACGCGCTGGATGTCCCTGGCGTCTGGCAGGCGCTGGTGGAGGCGATTCGCAATCTGGGCCGCCCCGGCGTCAGCTCGATGGCCGTCGCCGCTGTGGATACCGCGCTTTGGGATCTGAAGGCCAGGCTGCTCGATCTGCCGCTCTGTCTGCTGCTGGGCCGCGCGCGCGACGAGGTTCCCATCTATGGCAGTGGCGGCTTCACCAGCTACCCCACCGCGCGGCTGCAAGAGCAGCTCGGCGGCTGGGCGCGCCAGGGCATTCCGCGCGTCAAGATGAAGATTGGGACGCGCCCTGAGCAGGACGTGGCGCGCGTGCGAGCCGCCCGCGAGGCGATTGGCCCGCAGACCGAGCTGTATGTGGACGCCAACGGCGCCTATACACGCACGCAGGCGCTCGCACAGGCGGCGCGCTTCGCTGAGCTAGGGGTGGTCTGGTTCGAGGAGCCAGTCTCCTCCGACGATCTGGATGGCTTGCGCTTCATCCGCGACCACGCGCCGACGGGCATGGTCATCGCGGCGGGCGAGTACGGCTACGATCAGTGGTATTTCCGTCGCATGCTCGAAGCGGGCGCGGTCGATACACTCCAGGCCGACGCGACACGCTGCGCAGGGTTCACGGGCTTCCTGCGCGCCGCCACGCTGGCCGACGCCCACGGCATACCGCTCTCGGCGCACTGCGCTCCGGCGCTGCACCTGCACGCCTGCATGGCCATCCCACGGCTCAGCCCCATCGAATATTTTCACGATCATGCGCGCATCGCGCGGCTGCTCTTCGATGGCGCGCCAGAGCCAGTAGGCGGCGCGCTGCGCCCCGACCTCAGCCGACCTGGCATCGGGCTGGAGCTGAAGCAGGCCGACGCCGAGCGCTTCGCGGTCTGAGGTCGAGGCGAGAGAGCGAGAGCAATTCGAGAGAGAAAGGGGTGTGTGATGGCGGTTGTTTCGCTGCCGAAATCGGTCGAGCGATCAGTGGAGCGCTCGGTGGAGGGGCTGGGGGGCGCGGCGCGCGCATCAGCGCGGCAGGTGGAGCTGGCAACGCGCCGACTGGCGGGCCGTCGCGGCCCCAGCTGGCTGGGCTGGCTGGAGGCGCTCACCCCACGCCTGACGCGCGACGCCTTGGCGCTGGAGCAACATGTGCGCGAGGGACGCTTCCAGCGCAGCCTGGCGCTGATCACGGCGCTCTCCAGCCTGGCGGCGGGCTTCGAGGTGGGAACCGAGCACTATCGCGGCAGCTACAGCCAGCGCATCATGTATTCGCCGATCGCGCTGGGCAGCGCGCTGGCCGCGACGAGCATCGCCGCCATCTTCAACCGCTGGGCGGCGCGGGTGGCGCTGCCGTTCGTCTCGCTGGCCATGCTGGCCGATGGCATCGTCGGCTTCATCTTCCATGCGCGCGGCATTGCGCGCAAGCCAGGCGGCTGGCGCATCCCTATCTTCAATGTCATCATGGGGCCGCCGATCTTCGCGCCGCTGCTGCTGGGGGTGACGGGTTTCCTCGGCCTGCTGACATCCTTCCTGCGCCGCGAGGATGATCCGCGTGGGCGGCTGGCGCTGGGCGTGCGCCGCGCCGCGCCCGACTGGGTCAATCTGCTGCCACGCGGCATCACCCGCGAGGGCGTCACGCTGGAGCAGGATGTGCGCGAGGGGCGCTTTCAGCGCGGGCTGGCGCTGGCCACGGCGCTCACGGCGTTCTTCAACGGCGTCGAGGCGCTCTACTCGCATTACAAGAACAACTTCCAGTTCAAGGCGCAGTGGACGCCAATTCTGCTGACGCCCGCGCTGATGACAGCGAGCCTGGGCGCCTTCTGGAGCCGTCGCATGGCGCGCACCTGGCTACCGTTCGTCTCGGTGCTGGCGGTGCTGGATGGCCTGGCGGGCTTCTTCTATCACACGCGCGGCGGGCTGCGGCGTCCGGGTGCGCTGCATCGGCCACTCTACACGCTGGCGTATGGGCCGCCAATCTTCGCGCCGCTGCTCTTTGCGGCGTCGGGCATGCTGGGGCTGATGGCCAGCCTGATGCGCCGTGGCAAATGAGGGAGAATGCGATGAGCGCACGTCAGCAGAGCAAACAGCAGCACGATGAGCAAACGCAGCAGCCGAGCATGGCCGCGAGCGATGCGGCGAGCGAGCGACTGCCACGCGATCCGCGCACGGGTCAGCCGCTCGCGCCGCGCCACCAGCCGGGCTATTATCCAGGGTTCTCTACGCTGAGCCAGCAGGCATTCTGGGATGACGCGACCCGCGCGGTGGTGCGCAAGCGTGTCGAGCAGCCGCCCGCCATCACCTACTTCGACGAGGCTGAGGCGCGGGTGATGGAGGCGGTCTGCGCCTGCGTGCTGCCACAGGATGACCGCACGCCCGACCGACGTATCCCCATTCTGCCAGTGATCGATGAGCGGCTGGCGAGCGGCCGCATCAACGGCTACCGCTACGACGACATGCCGCCCGACGCCGAGGCGTACCGGCTGGCGATTCAGGGCATCGAGGGGATGGCGCGGGCGCTGGGAGCGGAGAGCTTCGCGGCGCTGGGCCTGCATCAGCAGGAGGAGTTGCTGGAATCGCTGCACGAAGGACAGCCGCTGGCGGGCGGCGAGGAGTTCTGGCGGCGGATGAATGTACGCCGCTTCTGGCTGATGCTGGTCTCAGACTGCGCCAGCGCCTACTACGCGCATCCCTGGGCGTGGGATGAGATCGGCTTCGGCGGCCCGGCCTATCCGCGTGGCTACATGCGTCTGCGCGATGGCCAGCCCGAGCCGTGGGAGAAGGTCGAGCGGCGCTACGAGTGGGCCCCGCCACCCGCCAGCCGCTCGGAATCCGCCGAGTCGCTGAGCGAGACGCCCGAAGCCGCCAGCTTTGCGCCCGGCAGCCATTGAGGATGGGAGCCGCGGCCATCAATGGCCGACGCACGGCACGGTTGGGGCATAAATGCCCGCCTGGCGCCGCCGTCGCGTGCTCCGGCCATTGATGGCCGAGAGCACAATCCGCGCCCCGCGTGACGCCATCGGCCACGGTCCCCCCTCCCCTCGCAGGGGAGAAGGAGAGGTTGCGCGCCTCGTCACACATCTAGATAGACAGAAATGAGGGATTGCGGGTGAAGGAGCCGTTGTTTGGAGCGTTTGAAAAGGCCGACCCCGGCGAGCATCATCTGGGGCCAAACCAGCGCGTGGATGCCGCCATGCGCCACTATCCGCGCGATGAGGCGGTGGATTACGTCGTCGTGGGGGTTGGGTCGGCGGGCGGCGTGCTGATCCAGCGGCTGGCGAAGGCGGGGTTCAGCGTCATCGGGATAGAGGCGGGGCCATTCTGGGATACCGAGCGCGACTGGGTGAGCGACGAAGCTGGCTCGCACGGCCTCTATTGGGAAGACCTGCGCATGATCGGCGGCAAAGACCCGCTCGCGCTGGGCGCCAACAATAGCGGCAAGGGTGTCGGCGGCGGCTCGGTGCACTGGGCGGGCTTCACGCCGCGCCTGCATCCCTCCGATTTCCGCGTGCGCAGCGAAGATGGCGTCGGCGCCGACTGGCCCATCACCTACGACGATCTGCGCCCCTACTATGAGCTGCTGGAGCGCGAGATTCCGGTGGCCGGGCCGCCCTACTTCCCCTGGGGTGAGCCGCACGGCTACAGCTACGCCGCGCATCCGCTGGGCGGCGTCGCGGAGACGCTGGTGCGCGGCTGCACGCGGCTGGGGATTCGCTCGGTGGCGGGCGGGCCAGTCGCCATCAACTCTGGCTCGCATGGGTCGCGGCCCCACTGCATCTATCGCGGCTTCTGCATCCAAGGCTGCAAGGTGGGCGCCAAGCAGAGCACGCTCGTCAGCCATGTGCCAGACGCCATTCGCCATGGCGCCGAGGTGCGCGACCGCTGCATGGTGGCGCGCGTCAACATGGGCAGCGATGGCCGCGTGACCGGCGTCACCTACTTCGATCCCGATGGGAATGAGCGCGAGCAGCGCGCCCGCGCCGTGATCGTCTCCGGCTATGCCATCGAGACGCCTCGCCTGCTGCTCAACTCCGCCTGTGCGGGCTTCGAGCAGGGGCTGGCGAACTCCAGCGGCGTGCTGGGCAAATATCTGATGGCGCAGATTGGCAACGTCGTCTTTGGCCGCTTCGATGATCTGGTGCGCATGTACAAAGCGCCCCCGGCCAACGCGCTGACTGAGGAGTTCTACGAGACCGACCCGCGCAACGACTTCGTGCGCGGCTTCGCGGTGCAGACCGTCGGGCCGTTGCCCATCGCCTTCGCGCAACATATGATGGTGGCGAAGGGAGCGTGGGGCTGGGGCATGCGCCGCGTGATGATGGACTACAACCACTGGTCGGCGCTGGGCGTGCTGGGCGAGATTCTGCCGTGGGAAGACAACGCCGTGACGCTGGCCGAAGAGCGCGATCAGTTTGGGCTGCCGGTGGCGCATGTGACCTTCAATCTGCACGAGAACGACCACAAGGTCGCCGACGCGGGCGTGCGCAAGACGGAGGAGATCTTGCGAGCGGCGGGCGCGACGGAGGTGGCGCAGGAGCCACGCTATGCGCATCTGGTGGGCGGCGCGCGCATGGGCGCCAGCCCGCGCGATTCGGTGGTGGATGGCTTCGGGCGTAGCTGGGATATTCCCAATCTCTTCGTCTGCGATGGCAGCATATTGCCGACGCAGGGGTCGGCCAATCCTGGCCTGACGATTCAGGCGCTGGCCGCGCGCACCGCCGACTACCTCATCAGCGAGCGCGAGAACGCCATTGCGGCGCGGCCCACGACGCAGGTTCCCATTCGCTACGATCTGTCGCCAGCCGAGGTCGCCGGGCGCGGCATGCCCCGCCTGAAGTCGCGACATCCGCGGCGCTTCGGCGCGGGCGCGCTGGGGCCAGGCTCGCGCGGGTAGGGGTGGGGCGCCCCCCCACCCCTACCCCCTCCCCCGCATTGCGGGAGAGGGGGACTGCGGAAGGGTTGGCGTGCGGCTGGTGACGCTGCGACAGGAGCGGGCCTCACCCCAGCCTTCTCCCAGAGGGAGAGGCAGGGCGTCATCCGCGAGGCGACCTCGGTAGCTCCCCTCTCCCGCAAAGCGGGGGAGGGGGTGGGGATGGGGGCGCGCCTGGTCGCCCACGCAGCGAGCGTTACTGAGTATGAAATCTTCCCGCTCTCTCAGAGGGCGAGGGGCACAGGTGAGGGAGCATGGGCGATGGCGATCAAGACGACGGAGCGACTGGAGCGGGCGGCTGAGGGCATGCGCAACGCGGGCTACACGGCGCTGGTCGTGCGGATGCCGGAGCATGTGCTGATGTTGAGCGGGTATCAGCCGGTGCTGGGCAATAGCTTCTGCCTGCTCTCGCTGGGCGCCGCTGGCGAGCCAGAGCTGCGGCTGGCCGCGCTCGATTCGGAGGCCGACCGCGCCAGCGCCGCCGCGCCACTCCAACTCGTCACCTTCGGCGAGGAGACGCTGGACTGGATCGGCGACACCATCGTGGCCGCCCGCGAGCCGCTGAGCAAGCTGCTGGCGGCGGCAGGGATCGCGTCGGACGCGGTCGTAGGCATCGAGGGCGGCACGCATCCCATCGCCACGGGCTACACGCAGGTGGGGACGCCTGCCCACGCCACCGTCGCCCTGCTGCGCGAGCTGCTGCCCCAGGCCACCCTGCGCGATGCCACCGACCTGCTCGATGCGCTGAAGGCGGTCAAGAGCGAGGCTGAGTTGGCGCGCATCCGCCAGGCGGAGCAGGTGGCCATCGCGGGCTTCCGCGCGGCGCGCGAGGCGGCGCATCCCGGCGCCAGCGAGGCCGACGTGGCAGCGGCGACCTACGCCGCGCTGGTGCGCGCAGGCTATGGTGTGGCGGGCGTCTGGAATGTGCAGCCATTCGTGCATGTGATGTCGGGGCTGCGCTCAGAGCTGGCCTACCTCGCCTTCAACATGACCTCCAGCGCGGTCATCCAGCCAGGCGATCCGGTGCTGGTGCAACTCGAGATCGGGCTGGATGGCTACTGGGCAGAGCTGAGTCGCACCTTCTTCGCGGGCAGCGTCAGCGAGACATGGCGCGCGGCGCACGAGGCGTGCGTGCGGGCGCAGGACGCCGCCATGAAGGTCATCCGCGCGGGCGTGGCCGGGCGCGCAGCGGATGCGGCGGCGCGCGAGGTGATGCGCGCGGCGGGCTATGGAGAGGCGTTCAAGCATGGACTGGGGCATGGCTTCGGCTTCCAGGCGATCAATCACGGCGCGCGGCCCATCCTGCATCCCGCCTCGACCGA
This sequence comes from Ktedonobacterales bacterium, assembly GCA_036559055.1. Lineage (GTDB taxonomy): Bacteria > Chloroflexota > Ktedonobacteria > Ktedonobacterales > JADMIN01 > JAKAIY01. The sequence continues at coordinate 24,442 of DATBTW010000039.1, read as the reverse complement.
CACGTTGCAGGTGGGCATGGTGAGCAATCTGGAGCCAGCCGTCTACCTGAAGGGCGTTGGCGGCCTGCGCCTGAACGACGACGTGGCCGTGCGCGCCGACGGCTGCGAGTTGCTCTCGCGCGATCTGCCGCGCGAGCTGGAGTGGCTCATCACCCCGGCCTGACTGGAGGGTTGCGCGTTCATCTCGTCAGGCACGGCGCTTGCGCATGACTTCCTGGCAAATCGAGTCATGGGTCATGTCAGGAAAGGAACAGGAGGCCGCCATGCCCTATCGCACAGATGCCGATTTGCCAGAGAGTGTCCGTCATGCGCTGCCCAAACATGGGCAGGACATCTACCGCGCCGCCTACAACCATGCCTGGGACGAGTACAGCGACGCGCAGGAACGGCGAGGCGACGAATCGCGCGAGGAAGCGGCGCACAAGGTCGCCTGGGCAGCCGTGAAGCACGAATTTGACAAAGACGAGCAGACCGGCAAATGGAAGGCCAAACAGACGACGTGAGGGAGCGCCGCTGACCTCGAATGACAACAGAACTCCGCTGCTGAGTTGCGCATGAAGCGCTTTCAGCAGCGGAGTTCTGCCGTTTGGGCTATGCCTGTGCGACGCTAGGCGGCGCTGCGGCCACCCATGAACGACATCACCAGGCCAATGACTGCGACGACCACGCCCACGCCGATCAGGATAGTGCTGGTGTGAGCGATTGGGTTAATTGCGTTGGCCCTCAGGATGTAGTGATTGGCCAGGCCAAGGGCGGCGATGATGATGCCTACGACGAGCAGGCCGTATCCGGCTCCGCGCATGATTGAAATCCTCTCCAGGAATGACGGGAAGACCTTCTGGCGTCACCCAGCGCAGGCGGCGCACGCCATCGCGTGAGTCCAGAGCTACCCGAACGTCCATCAGTTCGTCTCCAGAGAGACGACTGACGCGACGCGCTACCGATCAAAAACACTGGCGCCAGTATACGCCTGCGTGTCAATGCCCGCCTGAACGTCAGGTATGCAGCCCGATTGGCGTTGTTGTGGGGGCTGACGGGCCATGCTATACTCAGCGTGAGCGTCGGCGTGTGGCGCCGTTCACACAGTCCGGCGCTGCGGAGAGCCAGATTGGCCAACAGACCGAGGCCATCGTCGAGCCATCGTCGAGCCATCGTCGAGCTATGCTGCGCAGCCTGCGCAGTCGCAGACGAGCGAAAGGAGACGCGCACGAGCGCTGTCATCTTCCCCCTGGGTCCCTACCATCCTCTCCTCTCGGAGCCATACGCGCTTCGTCTGCGCTTGCAAGGCGAGCAGGTGGTCGCCGCCACAAAGCCTGCCACGGGATATGGCCGACGCGACCTCCTCGATCTCGTGCGGGGCCAGCCTATTGAGGATGCGCTGGTGGTGGTGGAGCGTGTCTGCGCGCATGCCGGCCAGGGCTATCGACTGGCGCTGAGCATCGCCATCGAGCGGGCGGCGCGCATGACCGCGCCACGCTCGGCGCAGCTCACCCGCGTCTTCTTCGCCGAACTGGAGATGGCGCTGAGCGCGCTGTGGTCGCTCTCGGAGCTGGCGCGCGCGCTCAACATGCGCGGCTTGCGGGCGCAGGGGCTGGAGCAGCGCGAGCGCATCTACGAAGCCGCCGCCAGCGCGACTGGCCAGCGCGTCTACTGGGCCATCGCCCGCCCCGGCGGCGTGCGCGAGGGTATCCAGTTCGAGGAGGTTGCCGCGCAGTTGAACTGGCTACGCGATACCGTGGAGGGCTGGCGCGTGACCACCGCGCCCAGAGGCGTGCTGCGGGCCATCGCCGAGCGGGTGGATGCGCGTCAGGTGAAGCCGCAGAGCGATGGCAGCGATGGCAGCGATGGCAGCGACGAGACGGCTCAGCCCGCCGCCGCTGGCATTGCCCCGCCTGCCCTTGAAGACGCCCGCCGTAGCGTGCCATATGACGGCTATCGCGCCATCACGGTGGACTGGACACCGCTCGATGATCTTCCGGGGGGTGTGGCCGATGTGACCTCGTGCGCGTTGCGTCTGGTAACACGTCTGAAATTGAGCTATGACATCATGCATGTCTGCGCAGAGACGCTGCGCGAGGCGCCACATGGCCAGGCCAGCGGCGCTCTGCGCGCGGGCCAGGGCAGCGCGACCATCCAGACGGCGCATGGGCCAGCGCGCATCGATGTGATGCTGGCCAATGACCAGACCATCGCCGACGCGCGCATCACCACACCGTGCGCCGAGGCGCTGACCCGCGCGCCGACCGGGCTGCTGGGGCGCACACTCGCGGATGTCCCCGCGACGCTGGTCGGCCTGGACCTCTGCCCATCGTGCGCTGACCTGTAGCGAGACGAGACGAGACGATATGATGCATAACCGTGCATGACCGTGCTAGACTGATCCGCTGGCGCAGGGCGAACGATACCGGACGTGACGGACGTGGCGCCGGAAATCGCCCGCCGCCAGCGGCCAGAGAGAGAGAACTACCGTGCCACTGACCTTCGTATTCGGGCTATTGACGCTGGCCCCCCTGGTGATGGCGCTGGCGCTCGTCGGCCTGGGGCTGGCGCGCAGGGCAACGATTGGCCCAGCGCTCAGCGTGACGCTGGTGGGCGCGCTCATCCCGATCATCGGGCTGGCGCTGCTGGCCCCTGAGGTCAGCGCGGGTTTCCCGCTGGAGATCGCGCTGTGGGGCGGCAGTTCCACCTGGGTGGCGCTCTACGGGCGAGCCGATGCGCTGAGCGTCTACGCCGCCATCGGGGTCGCCGTCGTCGTCGCGCCGCTGCTGCTGTGGCTGGCGTGGCGGGCCGCCCCACTGGACGCCGAGGAGGAAGCCGAGGCCACCGCCGACGAATCTGGCGACGAATCTGGCGAGGAGTCTGGCGAGGCGGATGAGGCCAGCGAGGCGGCTCCGCCTTCCGCCGCGCCACGCCGTGTGCTGGGACAGTGGCAGTGGGCCGGCGTCGCGCTGGCGCTCGCGCTGGAGTCGCTGGCGCTGTGGGTCTGCTTTGCCGAGAATATCGTCCTGCTGGGCCTCGTCTGGATCGCGCTGGTCGGGGTGGCCTGGTGGCTGGGCGAGCTGAGCAGCGAAGCGGCGGTCTACGACTGGCGCGGCCTCGGCCTGATGCTGATTGGCCCGGTCGCCTGGCTGGTGACGGTGCTGCTGATCGCCGGGCCAGCGGGCGCGCGGCTGCTGCTCGACCTGACGGGCGCCGCGCGGCTGCCCACCGGACACCTGCTGGCCATCTCGCTGGCGCTGGCGTTCGCGGCGGGCGGGTATCCAGCGCTGGCGTGGCTGCGCAAGCGCGCCTCCATCGCCACTCCTGCCGGGCTGGCCGCCGTCTCGCTGGCGGTGACGCCCATCGCACTCTTCGTGGGTCTGCGCACCTTCAGCATCGGCGCCACCAGCGGAAATACCTGGGCCAGCTTCAGCATTGGCAAGCCGCCGCTGACGATTGGCATCGTGCTGGCGCTGCTCGGCGCGGTCAGCGTGATCGCCGCTGGCCTGCTGGCGCTGGGGCGCCGCGATCCGCGCAGCCTGGTGGCCTCGCTGACGCTGGCGCAGGCGGGCTGGGGGCTGGTGGGGCTGGGGGTCGGCGCGCCGTTGAGCGTGCTGGGCGTAACCCTGCTGCTGGCGACCTCCACGCTTGGTCTGGGCGCGGTCATCGCCGCGCTGGTCGCCGCGGGCGCTGTCACCGCCGATGTCGAGCCAGAGAGCGCCGGGCCGCGCATCCTGGGCGAGCCGATGCGCCCCACGCTGCTCTTCGCCTGGGTAGTGGGCGTCGCGTCGCTGGTAGGAGCGCCGCTCTTCGCGGGCTTCACGCCGCTGCAGCTCATCAGCGCCGAGGGGCTGGCTGGCCCACGGCTGGCTATCCCGCTGCTGGGGCTGGCGTGGGCGGGCGCGGTAGCGCTGGCAATCGCGCTGGTGCGCGCGACGGCCCCGGCCTTCACGGCGCCGCTGATCGAGGTCTACGACGCCGAGGATGCGGACGTGGTGGAGGAAGACGCCACCGCGACGAACAAGGCGAAGGGAGCCGCGCCGCAGGCCGAGGCGACGGAGGAAACTGAGGAAAGCGCCAGCGACAACGAGCGCGCGCCAGTGGAGGCGACTCCGGAGTTGCGGCTGGAGGAGCTGCCGGGCGTCGCGCTGGGCGCCGTGCTGCTGCTGGCGGGCATCGCCCCCGGCGTCGCGCTGACGCTGGCCAGCGGCGCAGCGGGCGCTGTGATGCAGGCAGGCGCGCTGGATGGTCAGTTTGCGTCGTCGTCTTCTGGCTATGTGGCGGGCGTCGGGCAGTGGTACGCCACCGCGCCGGTGATCTTCGTCGTGATCGGGGCGCTGGCGCTGGCCTATCTGCGCTCGCGCCTGACACGCGAGCCGCGTCCGGTCTATCTGGCAGGCCAGTCGCCCGACGCCATCGCGACGCTGGAGTCGCCAGCGGCTGGCTCGATGGAGGGCTTGGTGCCCGACGAGGAGCTGGCCGAAGAAGAGGAACAGCCCGCCGAGCTGGCCGCGCTGCCGGAGCCGACCGCGACCTGGCGCGACCTGCGCGGCGCGCTGCGCTCCGCCTGGCTGACTCCCGGCTCCGCGTGGCTGGGCCTGGTCAATGAAGACAGTGATGTCGAGGACTCCGAGGGACGCCTGCTGGAGGATGGCGCAGACGACGCGGAGGCGCTCGATGATGGCGCCACAACGGAATCCGGCGACACGCTGACCCCTGAAGCGACCAGCGCGACCGCGACTGCGCAGACGCCAGAGGGGTCAGGAGGGCAGTGATGAGCGAACCGAGAGGCGCTCGTCGCGCCTCGCTGTGGGTGACGAGCGTGCATACAGGTGGGTGTTCGGCGTGCGCGCAGAGCCTCGCCGCGCTCGAAGCGCCGCGCTACGCGAAGCGGCTAGCCGCGCTGGGTGTCTCCTTCACCAGCGTACCCCAGCATAGCGATGTCATTCTGTTGTGCGGCGCGCTCACCGAGCCAGCGCGTGTCAGCATCACGCGGCTGATCGAGGGGACGCCGCGCCCGCGTGCGCTGGTGGCCGTGGGCGACTGCGCCATCAATGGCTGTGTTTTCGCGGGCAGCCCACGTCTCATCAGGCCGCTGGCGCAGACGCTGAATGTCAATGTCGAGATCGGTGGCTGCCCGCCGCCGCCTCAGGCCATCATCGAAGCGATTGGCGAGGCCGGGCGGCTGCTGGCCGAGGACGCTGGCGCCAGCGTCGCGGTGGATGGCGCGCCGGTCGCGCCCTCCATCCTGCCCTCCACGCCTTCCGCGCCGAGCGTGCCGCTCTCCGCTGGAGATCGCGCGGCGCGGCTGGCGGCGCTGATCGAGGCGGCCAGCGATGGCTGGGGCGAGGACGACGACGACCTGCCCAACGCGCAGACGCTTGGTCGCATGCCCGACCCGCCGACCAGCCAGACCAGGCCAACATCCACGACACCGACCACGACACCGACCACGACACCGACCACGACTACCACTGGCGACGCCAGTGAGATAGACCAACTGGCGGGTAATGGCGCCTCGGCGCCGCGCGCTCGCCAGCAGGAGGAGAAGCGCACATGAATAGCGCGCTCGGATTCGCCCTCGCGGCGTTCATCTACCCCGGCGTGCTGGCCGCGCTCGTCATCGCGCTGGCGCTGGGCTGGGCGCGCGCCTTCGCACGCAACGCCGCCGAGCGGCAGCCCACGGCTGGCCCGCTGAGCGACATCGCCGCCATGCGCGGCCTCTTCGCCCGCGAGACGTATGCGCCCGATGGCGTGAGCCGATTCGCGCTCTCGTTCGGCGTCTCCATCGCTGTGCTGGCGCCGCTGACCGCGCTGCTGCTGCTGCCGCTGCCGGGAAATGCGCTGGTACGCTCGATTGGGCTGGAGGGCGATCTGCTGGTCGAGGTGGCCCTGCTGCTGGGGCTGCCGCTGGCGCGGCTCTTCCTTGGCTGGATCATCCCGTCGCCATTCGCGCGGCTGGCAGCGGATCGCGATGCGCGGCTGCTGGCGGGCATCGGGCTGCCGCTGGTGCTGGCCATCACGGCGCTGGCGCAGGTACACGGCGAGTTGACGCTGGACAACGCGGCGACGACGGTGGGTCAGTATCCCTTCAACTATCTGGCCGTGGGGCTGGCGGCGCTGGCGTTCCTCTGCGCGCTTCCTGCGCTGGCGGCCCGCTCGTCGCTGCTCTCCACCGATAAATCCGCCGAGTTGGTGGCTGGCGAGGCGACCGATCTGACGGGCCACGATCTCGCCTTCCTGCGCATCGGCGAGGCGATTCAGTTGGTGGCGTGCGCGGCCTTCTTTGTGCTGGTCTTCGTCTCACCCTTCATCACCCGCATCACCAATCCCATCGCGCAGGGCGTGGCGTTGCTGGTCGCCGCGATCCTGCTGGCGGCAGGGCTGGGCGCGTGGGAGGGTCGATTTGGCCAGCGCCCCGAGGGCGAAGAGCGGCCGCCGCTGAGCTGGTGGGTGGGCATTCCCACGCTGCTGGGGCTGGCCGCGCTGGTCGCCGCCGCCTGGGCCACGCGCGGCTAGCGGCTGAGGCTCGATGCGATGAGGCCAGGCGTGAAGGAGCGCATCACCATGCGTCGTGTGCTGGGCTACCTGTTGATCGCCGCCAGCGTGGTGGCGGGCGTTTATGTCGTCTTTACGGCCTTCGCGCAGTGGATGGGCGGAGAGCCGCACATCCATCTGCTGCTGGATGGCGTGCTGCTGGTGGTCATCTTCTCGGCCTTCTGTGCGGGCTTCTATCTGGTCGTCGCCATCGAGCGATGAAGATGTGAGCCTGGCGCATGGCATGTCGTGGCTCGCACGCCTTCGTAACGTCCTGGTAACGTAGGCGCCGCATACTTCGGTCAGCAGAATCGCTGCGCAGAGCTTCTCACGCGCAGGAGCCAGGAGATGCGCAACTCCGTCATGTCATCATCCGCTGTGCCGTCCACGGCGCGCGCGCCAACCGAGGGCCAGAGCCGCGGCGTGCGCGCCATGCGCGTCCTGTTCATCGCGCTGACGATCCTTGTCGTAGCGCTGGATGTGCTGGCCTTCCCGTCCTATCTGGCACGGCTCACGCCTGCCACGATCCGCGATCTGGAGCGCGTCCACTTTCCGTTGGCGCTCTTCGCCGCCATCTCGATGGTGGAGAGCGTCGGCTACATGCTGATCTATCTGGCGATGGCGCTGCTGCTCTTCTGGCGTCGCACGAATGATCGCATGGCGACCTTCTGCGCCATCATGCTGCTGCTCTTTGGCTGCGCTACGACAGGTGGCTTCCTCTTTGACATCAGCACGGGCGCGACCGCGCCGCTGCTGGGCGATAGCGGCGCCATCCACCTGCTGATCTTGCTGCTCTTCGCTGGCGGGCAGATGTGCTTCCTCCTGTTCTTCCTGCTCTTCCCCTCTGGGCGATTCGCGCCGCGCTGGACACGCTGGGTGGCTGCGCTGGCGGGCGTCTACTGGCTGGCGACCATCTTCGATCCGACGATCCCGACTGGCCCATGGGGCAATCTGACGCTGCTCTTCATCGTCGCGGCGGTGGTCGCACAGGTCTATCGCTACTTGCGCATCTCCACACCAGTCGAGCGCGAGGCGACCAAATGGGTCGTCTTTGGGTTTGCGCTGGGCATCCTCATCATCGCCCTCCCACAGGTCGTTCTCGCGCTGGTTCCCCAGTCTACCGCTGGGCTGTTGGTCAATGATTCGCCGACGCTCGCCAGTCTCGTCTTTGGCGCCCCCTGGGTGATCGGGCTGGCGCTGGTTCCCATCTTCATCGCTGTGGCCGTGCTGCGCTCGCACCTCTGGGACATCGACACGCTGATCAATCGCACGCTGGTCTATGGCGCGCTGACGACCTTGCTGGCGGCGCTCTATGCCGGAATGACCCTCGGATTCCAGCGCCTGAGCGACCTCCTGACGGGCAAGGCTGGCCAGCAGCCCCCTGTGATCGTACTCTCGACGCTGGTCATCTTCGCGCTCTTCCAGCCACTACGCAGCCGCATCCAGCGGATCATCGATCGGCGCTTCTATCGCCGCAAGTACAACGCGGCGCGCACGCTGACGGAGTTCAGCGCCACGCTGCGCCAGGAGATCGACCTGGATGACCTGCGCGCGCGGCTGCTGGCGGTGGTGGATGAGACGATGCAGCCGCGCCACTTCACCCTCTGGCTGCGGCGCCCGCCGACCGCGCCCCACGAGCGCCTGTAGCCCTGCGTAGCTCGCTTTATTCGCGCTGCGCTCCGGCGGGCAAGGACGCTAGCGCCTGCGGCGTGGCGTCGGGGCTGGCGAAGGAGCATAGGCGGCGCGAGGTCGGGCAGGCTGCGCCGGTGTGCGCCAGGCGATGCGCGTCAGCATGCCCAGCGCCACCAGCCCCGCCGAGATGTCATAGATCGCGGTCATCCACGCCTGGCCGCTGTCGCTGCCGGAGAAGATGCCGTGCGCCGTCACCAGGCAGAACGTGATGAAGCTGGCGTAGTGCAGTGTGCGCCACGTTCTGTAGGACATGCGGTGGCGCAGCCACGAGCTGAGCAGCACGGCGATCATGCCGTAGAGGGCGATCACGCCGAGTGAGACAGCCAGCGGACTATAAGGCTCGGCGACGGGCAGCAGCAGATTGAGCAGCGAGAAGGGAATCAGCGGGTCGAGCACGAGCGTGAGCAGGTGCAGCCCGACGAAGACCGCCGCGATGACGGCCAGAATCTGGTGGTTCTCCTCCACCAGCCACGAGACGCGGATGCGCGCCGCGCGGGTCAGTGAGCGCGCCAGGCCCATCAGCACGGTCAACGTCAGCAGGATGTAGGCGCTGACCGCCGCCGCGCGCGTGGCGTACCACATGAAGGGATTGCTCGCGGCGGTTGCAGCCTTCAGCGAACTGAGCTGGGTAAGGGCGGTGAATGCCAGCGTATTCATGCGCGTGTCCTCGCTGTGTGGGGTGTGTGCAGAGTCATGAGATCGACTGTCTGCGGGCGCAGCTTGAGCGGGCGCGCGCCCTGCGTATTGAGCAGCATGGGCAGGGGCGTGCCGTCGGTTCCCCAGGTAGCCAGCCAGTCGGCCAGATGCGCCGAGTGGACGATGCGACCATCGCTGAGGGTGAAAATCAGCGCCACGCCCGCGTCGCAGGCTTCCCTGGGGCCGACGGCGCCCCAGCGCGACCAGGCGCGCGCCACCTCGGCTAGCGCCAGCCGCTCGCCACGCGCCAGCGCCACCTTGGCCGCCATCTCGGCCTGCGTGCCCGTGGGGGCCAGCGCCGTGACCGTCGCGATCAACGGCTCGGCGGCGCCTGCTTCGGCGTGGCTCTCGGCGTGGTCGCCCGTCCAGAGGGGCAGGGGTTGGCCGGTGCGCGGGTCGAGCAGATGATGACGGCGCGCGCCATCCTTGATCCACCAGCGCCGCGCCGCGCCCGATGTGGCCAGCGCGCCCCGGCTGAAGCGCAGCGTAGCGCGGTTCCAGGTCTCATCCGCCGCCGATGGCGCCGCCGATGTGGCAGGTGTGGCGTGCGACTCAGCAGGCTCGCGTGGGTCGCGAATGCCGACGCTCCACGGCTGGCCCGGCTGCGGCCCGCCGCGCAGGCGCAGATCGCCGCCGACATTGATCAGCGCGCCCGCAAACGCCTGACAGTAGCGCTCCATCGCCACATCCGCCGCCCAGCCCTTGGCAATGCCGCCGAGGTCGAGCGCGACGCCCGCTGGCAGCCAGATACGCCGACGTGCGCTGTCGAAGAGCACGCCCTGCCAGGCGTCGGCTTCGGTCAGTGTCGCGGCGGCAGGTTCCGGAGCGGCGGGCGCGGCGCCTGACCTCTGCGCGAGCAGCGCGAAGTCGCGGTCGTAGCCCAGCGCCTCGATGCGCCACAGCAGCGTGGGATTGAACAGCCCGCCGCTGGCGGAGGCCGCGTGGATGGCGACGAAGACTGCTGCAAAGAGTGTCTCGGACGCCGCGAACCAGTCGCCAGCGCCGCGATTGAGTGCGCACAACTCGCTGGCGGGATCAAAGCGCGAGAGCCGCCGCTCGACCTCAGCGAACCAGGCAAAGCAATTCTCCAGCGCCATGCGCGCTTCGGCGCCGCTGCCGTGCGCGACGGCGATCTGCGCGCTGACCTCGGTCGCCATCAGCCGCTCGACGCGCGAGACGATCTGCCGCGCCGCAGGGGTGCGCTCGCCCGCTTGGTTGGTGGGTCGCTCGGTGGTGGCCGCTACGCTCCCTTGTGGATGCATCACGACACTCCCGTGCTGCTATTGCTCGACGAACTCTGGCTGGGCTGTGAGCTATACCCGCTCGATCCGCTGGAACTGGAGGAGCTGGATGAACTGGACGAACTGCCCGCGCTACTCGAATTGCTCGATCCACTCGATCCACTCGATCCACTGGATGACGAGTTGGTCGCATTGGATGAATTGGAGGAGCCGCTGGTGGTCGTAGCGGTGGGCAGCTTGTGGTCGGTCAGGTTCCAGACGGCGCCAAAGAGCGCGACAGAGGCGACGGCGAGCGTCCAGCGGGCCTTGCGGCGTGTGGCGCCGCGGCTTGCCAGCGCGTGGACGCCAGCCGAGCGGCTAGCGGTGGGCGTGGCCCGCGTGACGGAATGGACGCCTGCTGGCGCGGCGACGCCATCCAGCGCGATGGTGACATCGCCCAGTGGCTGCGCCACGCAACTCTCCACGAAGCCCGCTGCGCGCTCGGTAGGGGTGAGCGCCTCGCCATCGGGATTTTGCACGCGGCCATGCAGCAGCTTGAGGCGACATGTGCCACAGGAGCCAGCGCGGCAGCTAAAGTCGGCCTCGTAGCCGTGGCGCTCCAGCGTCTCCAGCAGCGACTCGCCTGCGCGTCCGCGCAGGGTGGCGCCTGTCTCGGCGATGCGTATCTGCGCCGCCGCGCCATCCACCGCCTGCGCCGTCCGCTGCGCCGGACTGAAGAAGCGCTCCGTGTGGATGCGCTCTGGCGCCGCGCCCGCCTGCCGCGCCGCGCTCTCTACCGTGCGCATCAGGTCGGTGGGGCCGCAGAGATACCAGCGCGCGGTTCGCGCCTGCGCGCCCGCCGCCGCCACCACCTGCGCCGCGCTGATGCGCTGGGCGGAGGCGCTGAGATAGCGCCACTGCCGCAGCCAGGTCGCCTGCGGGTCGAGCGCAGTGATGGCGTCGCCATAGATGGCGTCTTGCGGGCTGTGGTAGGCGTAGTGGAGTTGCACACGCGGGCGGCGCGACGTCGGCAAAGCGGCCAGCGCCCGCAGCATGCCGTAGATCGGCGTGATGCCGCTGCCAGCCGCGACGAAGATGACGCCGCCCGCTGTCTCGGCGCTCAGGCGCGGGGGCAGGGTGAAGGCTCCGCCGGGCGCGCTGACGGGCAGTGACATGCCGGGCGTCAGGTGGTCGTGCAGATAGCCAGAGCCGACGCCATCGGCGCGCCGCTTGACGGTGATCTCCCACGGCTGATCGGCCCGGCCATCGCCACATAGCGAGTACGAACGGTAGATCACCTGGCGCGCCCTGGCGCCGTTCGGGCCAGATTCGCCTGGCAGCGCCAGCGTGACAAATTGACCCGGCTGGTAGGGCGCGGGCGCGCGGGTTGTGCCTGGCGCCGCCAGCCAGAAGGTGACGGTGTTGCGCGCGGTGACAGCGCGGCCAATCACCTGCGCCAGCATGAAACGGTTGGCCACAGTGGCCGGGCGCTGCGCCGTGGGCGTCGCGGATGCTCTCGAAGCCATATCTCCATCCTCTCCAGAACGTCGCGTAGCTGTGGTCATGCCCAGCGCTCCACCAGTGGGCTGGGCGAGGGAGATGGCGGGCGTGGGCCGCATCGACTTCGAGAGTGAGGCGCTCGCCGCATCCCTCAGCAGCGGCAGACGCCTGCGTCGCGCCGCATCATCGCTGGCGCGCAGTATGGCCCAGATCACCGGTACGCCCAGAGCGTATCAGGCAGAAATGAAGGAGTCGTGAAGGATTCGTGTGAGCGCTCTCACCATCGCGGCGTGCTCGCATCACGCTGCGACACTGGTTGACACCGCCGCTTGATCGCCGATAATGGAGGCGACGCTGACGCCGTTGCGCCAGCGCGAGGGGCGAACGCGAGGGAGGGCAGGCGCAATGCTGGCGAAAGTGCGGACGTGCGCGGTCGTTGGGCTGGAGGGCGCAGTCGTCGAGGTCGAGGTGGACATCGCGCATGGGCTGCCCTTCTTTGGGCTAGTGGGCCTGCCCGATGCGGCGGTGAACGAGGCCAAGGAGCGGGTGCGCGCGGCCATCAAGAATAGCGGCGCCATCTTCCCGCTGAAGCGTATCGTGGTCAATCTGGCTCCCGCCGACCTGCGCAAAGCTGGCCCCGCCTACGATCTGCCCATCGCCATCGGCATTCTGCTGGCGACCGAACAGATCGCGCCCTTCACCGCGACCGGGCCAGTGGCGGAGGTCACGGATGCGCTGTTTCTGGGCGAGCTGAGTCTGGATGGCGGGCTGCGCCACACGCACGGCATCTTGCCGATGGTGGCGCTGGCGCGCGAGCGGGGCATCGAAGCGGTCTTCGTCCCCGCCGTGGACGCCGCCGAGGCCGCGCTGGTGGAGGGCGCGGCGATCTATCCCGTGCAGACGCTGGCGCAACTTGCCGCGCACCTGCGCGGCGACGAGCGCATCAGCCCCTACCTGCCCGACGACGCCTCATCCGCCTACGAGGAGGACATCCTCTATCCCAACGACCTCAGCGAGGTGCGCGGCCAGGAGCACCTGAAGCGCGCGCTGGAGGTAGCGGCCAGTGGCGGCCACAATATGCTGATGTCTGGCCCGCCGGGATCGGGCAAGACGCTACTGGCGCGCACGATTCCCTCCATCTTGCCGGCGCTGACCGCCGATGAGGCGCTGGAGGTGACGAAGATCTACAGCGTGAGCGGGCTGCTGGCCTCCGACCGCCCACTGGTGCGCCAGCGTCCCTTCCGCGCTCCGCACCACACCACCAGCCACGCGGGCCTGGTCGGCGGCGGACGCTTCCCGCGCCCCGGCGAGATCAGCCTGGCGCATCGCGGCGTACTCTTCCTCGACGAGCTGCCGGAGTTTGGCCAGACGACGCTGGAGGTGCTGCGTCAGCCGCTGGAAGATCACGTCGTCACCATCTCGCGCGCGCAGGGGGCCGTGACCTATCCCGCCAACTTCATGCTGATCGGCGCCATGAATCCATGCCCGTGCGGCTACCACGGCGACCCGACGCGGGCGTGTACCTGCGCGCCCAGCAGCATCGCCCGCTACCAGAAGCGCATCAGCGGCCCACTGCTCGATCGCATCGACATCCATGTGGAGGCGCCACGGGTGGAGTATGAGAAGCTGACGGGCCAGGGGCAGACCGAGACCTCGGCGCAGGTGCGGCGGCGCGTGCTGGCGGTGCGCGAGCGGCAGGCGCGGCGCTTCGCCGGCAACGAGCGGGTGCGACTCAACGCCGAGATGGGGCCCGCCGAGGTGCGCACGTATTGCGAGGTCGAGCCCGCCGCCCAGCCGCTCTTGCGCGCCGCTGCCCAGCGGCTCCAGCTCTCGGCGCGCGCCTTCCATCGCGTGCTCAAGCTGGCCCGCACCATCGCCGATCTGGCCGAATCCGAGACCATCGCCGCGCCCCACCTCGCCGAGGCGCTGCAATACCGCCCACGGGTGGATGTGGGGTGAGCGAATGATCCACGAATCATGCGCGTAGCCGTCATGCAGGAAGCTTAGTAATACAGGTGAGGCAGTCAAGACGCAACCAGCCTGTTGTGTACCGAGCAACGAAGTGGTGGCTAAGGGATCGGCTAACAGAGAGGGACAGGATTCGGCTCGTCATGGCATGCAAGGCGGGTAAGACGACGAGGGCGTTAGCAGAGCAGTACGGCATTAATGTGAAAAGCGTGCGGATGATTCTGCGAGAGCATGGGGTGAAGCGGCGATCGCGGCGGTATATTCAGGCGTAAATCACTCGGGCCATGAATATCTTCCCGACTAGATCCCACGATCAGATCGGTGCTGACGTCAACGGCGACCTCGTGGCGTTCTTTGCGTTCTCTTGACGCCCCCTGCGCACCTCGGCGACGACGATGATGACCGCCCACACCATGACCCCCGCTGTCACGATGGCGGCTGGCGCGCCGTGTGCCGCAGCGGTTCCGGACACGAGATCGTAGCAGGCGTGCCAGAGAGCGACGATGAATACGCTGCCACCCGATCCCCGATAGAGCCAGGTGAGCACAATGGAGCCACACACGATGCCGAGCGTGAACACAGGAATCATCGGGATACCCATCTGGCGGTAGCTCTGGATCACGAACATGCCGGGCACGTGCCACAGGGCCCAGAGTAGACCAATGACGATCGCCGCCCAAAGAAAGCTCCTCGTCTTCAGCGTCTCCGGGACGGCGAATCCTCGCCAGCCGGTCTCTTCGGCGTACCCCGTAACGAGCAGCAAAAGCAACATCACGGGGACCGCCACGACGGGGAGGCCGCTGAACTTGCCCATTTGGGCGAGATCCGGCCAGCCCTGGCCAAGGGCGCCCTGGATGGCCACGCCAATGGCATAGAACGCCAACGGACTCACGGCAACCAGGTACCACTTCGTGGCCACGCGCCACAGGGCCATCCGACGCACCAGGTCACGAACTCCGCCACCTCCAGCCACGATGGCCGACATGATGAAGGCAGCAGCCATCGGTCCAAAGAGGCCAGGGACATGGCTCGGCCACACCTGTCCCTCGTCGACATGAGCACCGGCCAGAGCCATCGGTATCCACACCGCCCAGGAAAGAGCAAAGGCGATAACGAAAAAGCTGGTCACGGCGTGGTCGCGCATCCAACCAACCAACGTCGTCCTCTGTGTGCCTCCAGCAGATGGACGGGGCGAGAGTCGTGCGAGTCTCGCATTCATGGCTATCTCCTTATGGCTGGACGCGACTACTCCTTTTGGGCGGCTGGCGACCCTGCTGCACCATCGCAGTGCATATCTTCAGGTGTCGCGCCTCGTCTCGACACGATAAAGATTAGCCCTCTCACGTCACACCAGACTCACGCACGCGAGAGCGTTTCTCACATCGGAGTCACGTCGAGCTGTACTACGAAGCTTCCTGGGTGACGCTCAGACAGGCGTCGACAGTGTCGATCGGGCGCTTACCCATGTTGCGGATAGCCGAGCGGATAGCCGAGATGAGCACACTCGGACCTCAGCGTGCATACGTCCGCTCCAGGAAATCTTGCCCGCCGATACACCTGCTGTTGGTACTCGCACGGGCGCCCCCGTGTGTGGTCAGGTATAAGGCGATCTCTGCCACGTGAAGCCCACCCGCACCATCGCCTATCTTGCCGACATCGACACCATCGCCGCGCCGCATGTCGCCGAGGCGCTGCAATATCGCTCACGCGCCGACATGGGGTGAAAGCATAGGATAGACAAAGCCACTAAGCGAGTGGCAGATCCTCTGGCCCGTGGCGCATTGTATGTCAGCCGGATCCTACGGCTGCTCTTCCTCTGATGGACCTGTGCGCTCCAGTTCCTGAACCTCCGCAGCGGTGATCCGCAGGTAGACAGCGTCAGCATCAGCTTTCTCAACGTGCGTCACAGGTATCAGCTGCACGCGCTTTAGAATGTGCCCTGACGTGACCTCGAAGTCACGTACCTTACCCTCATCCGTCACGCCCACCTCATGGACAGTGCCGATATGATGTCCATCCGCTGAGATGACCTTTGTGCCCTTGGCGATCCCGAACTCTGTCTCAGAGAGGCTGCTCTGGGTGGTCACCACACTGGAGCTGAGGTCGGTCATGCCGATGAGCGGACCGGACGAGTAATCGAACTGGCTTCCGAATGAGCCGCCTCCAGGGGCCATGTCGATGCGGCGCATTCCTCCTCCGTAGCCATACGCGGTTCCGTACGATGAGCCGCCCGAGACAAATTCGGTGTCCACATACGGTGGCAGCGCGCGAAATTGCTCGTCCGTGATGGTGAGATGGATCGTGTCGTCAGCATCGACCCGTTCGACATCGCGGAACGGCACGATCAGATCCTGACCCATCCACTGCGTATGCGCCACAAATGCATCAAGGGTCTGCTGGCTGGGATCTACGATCAGCTGCTTGACCTTCCCGGCTTCGTGCCCTTCATGCGTCCAGACATGGGCGCCCAACTCAATATGCATAGCTGCCTCCTGTGGTCCAGGCGCCTTGGGCGACGCGCGACGAGTGTACATCCTTCGCTTCAAACAGTGTCCGAGGTCAAACACGCGTCGGACGTGTCGCGCCGTCGGTGAGGCGCCAGCGTCTTGATCCACTCACCCGTGATCCACCACACCAGTTGTCTGCGGTGGCGCGCGGACGCCGTGTACGCGCAGCATAGCTGAGGGTGGGGGCACTGTCCCCATGCGGAGGGAGAGCGTACAAGGATAGGTTGGGGCTGCCGTCGGGCAGACGAGACGGTCATGCCGGGCGCCAGGCTGTGCTATGGAATCCCGGAATCCTGTTGGATCATTGGCATCATCGACGCTTGCGGGAGACGGCCCGTTCCGGCCCGCGCATCATACAGCGGCGCAGCGAGCGCGTCCATGACCGACTCTGTGAGTTCAGCGGCGTGTTGCCCTGGGCGCCTGCCCCGTTGTTGTACCATACCCTCACGGCGGCGCTCTCACACCTCGCGCTATCGGTGAGCGACCGTATCCAATCAGCTTCCAAAGGAGTCGGGACGAGATGGCGACGACAGGACAAACAGGACGCTTGAGTGGACTGGTGGCGCTGGTGACGGGCGCCAGCAGTGGCATCGGTGAGGCGACGGCCCGCGCGCTGGCCGAGCAGGGCGCGGCGGTGGCGCTAGTGGCCCGCCGTCGCGAGCGACTCGATCAACTGGCGGGCGAGCTGACGCAACAAGGCGGACGCGCGCTGGTGATCGAGGCGGATGTGACGGCGCAGCTCCAGGCGCAGCAGGCGGTCGAGCGCACGGCGCGCGAGCTGGACCGCCTCGATATCGTCATCAACAACGCGGGTGTTATGCTGCTCGGTCCGGTCGAGGACGCTCCACTGGAGGAGTGGGAGCGCATGATCGACGTCAACGTGCGCGGCCTGCTCTACATCGCGCACGCTGCGCTGCCGCACTTGCTGCGCGCCGCCGAGGACGCTCCCCGCCGTGTCGCCGACCTGGTCAACATCAGCTCTGTCGGTGGGCGCAGGCCGCGACGCGGTTCGGGCGTCTACAATCTGACCAAGTTCGGCGTCGGCGCCTTCAGCGAATCGCTGCGCCAGGAGGTCACCACCCGCCATGTGCGCGTGGCGCTGGTCGAGCCGGGCGCCGTCAAGACCGAGCTGCGCAGCCACCTGCGCCCCGAGATCGAGGCGCAGACGCGCCAGCGCAACGAGGACATGGAGCGGTTGGAGGCCGAAGACATCGCCGACGCCATCGTCTACCTGGTGACACGCCCGCGCCACGTCGCCATCAACGAGTTGCTGATCTTGCCCACCGAGCAGGAGGTCTGACGGGCCGACGCCGCGTCTCGCCCGCGCGGTCACAGCTTGCGCCGCCCGGCGCTCAACAGCAGATACAGGATGTACAGCCCGAAGCCGCCGCTGAGCAGCAGCGCGGCAAAGAACAGCAACTCGGCCAGCGTCACCAGGCCGGTCGGACGATAGGCGGCCACAATGAACGCTGTCGAGATGGTGCAGGAGACGGCGAGCAGCGCGATCAGGAGATGGTTCACCAGCCGCTCCAGCCGCGCGAAGTACGGATCGAAGCTGGACGGCTGGATGTTGACCTCGAATCCGCCGCGCTCGATGTCGCCAAGGATGTGGCGCAGCCGCTGGGGAATCTCCAGGGCGCTTTCGAACGCATCGATGCTGGAGAGCAGCAACTGCTTCGTCCAGCCCGCCATGCTGAAGCGCTGGCGTATGACCTCCTCGGTCAGCGGCATGTAGATCTCCATCAGGTTGAAGGTCGGGTCGATCTCTTCGGCCAGCCCCTCGCCCATCACGATCGTCTTGAGCAGTAGCGCCAGGTCGGGCGCCAGGCGCAGTCGATGCGTGCGCAACACCTCGATCATCTCGGCGATGAAGGCGCCAAACCGCACATCACCCACCGGGCGGTTCGAGTAGCGCGCCAGTAGCCGCTGCAAGTCGCGCCGCAACGCATTGCGGTCGACCAGCGTGCGTCCGGCGCTCAGATCGAGCATCGTATCCGCCAGGCGGCTGGCGTCCTGCTGAGTGATGCCCAGCATCAGCTGCATCAGGCCATCCTGGCTACCGCGATCGACCTCGCCTACCATGCCGAAATCAATCAGCCCGATCCGGCCATCGGGCTCTACGAAGACGTTGCCAGCGTGTGGGTCGGCGTGGAAGAAGCCATCGCGCAAGATCATGGTCAGCAAGATGCGCGCAGCGCGACGGGCGATGATGCCGCGGTCGCAGCCCTGGGCCTCCAGCTCCGTCACATGCGTGATCTTGACGCCGCGGATGCGCTCCAGCGTGAGCACGCGCGTGGTCGTGAGATCCCAGTAGATCGTGGGGATGTGAACGCTAGAATCGCCAGCGAAATTGTCCGCGATGCGCTCCAGATTGCGCCCCTCGTGCAGGTAATCCAGCTCGGCGCGCAGGGTCTGCGCAAACTCCGCGACGATCGCCACGATGTCGTAGTAGCGCGCCATTTCCCAGTGGCGGGCGGCCAGGTACGAGAGATCGACCAGCACGCGCAGATCTTCTTCAACATCTTCGATGATGTGCGGGCGACGCAACTTGACGATGACTTCGGAGCCATCGGGCAGCGTGGCGGCGTGCGCCTGGCCAATCGAAGCGGCGGCGATGGGACGCATGTCGAAGGCGCTGAAGACCTCGTCCACCGAGCGACCGAACTCCTCCGCGAAGGTGGAGCGAATCTGTTCGCTCGCGACGGGCGGCGCGCTATCCTGCAGTTTGGCCAGCTCCGCGCGGTACGACGCGGGCAGCAAGTCGCCGCGGGTCGAGAGGATCTGTCCGAGCTTGATGAAGGTGGGGCCAAGGTCTTCGAGCACCAGTCGTAGCCGCTCTGGCGTGCCAACCGCATGCGCCTCGGCGCTGTCTGACTTCAGGAGGCGCGTGATGCGCTGGTTGTTCCAGCCCGTTTTGCCGACCACGAAGCCGAACCCATGCCGAACGAGAATCTCGATGATCTGGCGGTAGCGATTCGACCGCCCCACACGGCGGCGTGACGCCGCCACGCTTACCTCAGGCGCGCTCATGACACACCTCACACTGGCCCACAGCCTGCCGACGACAACAACGCGGACGGCAGACATCAACCGGCGCACGGCTCGCGCCGCTTGCCCTGACGCCTGTCGCCCGCGCTGTCGCGAATGGCTTCCTGAACGACTCCCAGGCGCCAGCCACCACTGCGACGCCTGCGCCGGAAGCTACCGCTTCGCCGTCTCTCTCGTGACGTGCAGCGGAATCGTGTGCGCCTTGGACTCCTCGCTCTTGCGAACGTGAAGGGTTAGCACGCCATGCTCATAGGTCGCTTCCACCTGCTCCGGGTCGATCCTGGCAGGCAGCGTGATCGCGCGGCTCATCTCGGGGATGGCGCGCTCGATGCGCTCGTGCCGCAGGTAGACAGCGTTCTCGTCGTGGCGCGCGTAGGCCTTGCGCCCGACACGGATGGTGACGGTGTTATCGACCACACTCACCTGCACATGCTCGGGCCGCACACCCGTGAGCGACGCTTCGATGACGTATTCATCGGGTGTGTCGATGACATCGACTGGAATCGTCCGCCCGAAGTACATCAGCCGCTCAGGCGTCAGCGCTCCGTCGTCGAACAGGCGCGAAACCGCTTCGCGCAGCGGGGTAAAGACATCCATTGGATCTGTCTGCGTGGCCATATACATTCCTCCTCGTAAGGCGCCCATCAGGATCAGCATGCGCGTCCAGCGAGGACGCGGCGCCGTCACTTTGCGCTATGTTCATTGTCGCGGGCGGCTGTCACGCGGAGGTCACGAAGAGGCGGCGCTGCTTCTCAGCAGCGTCACGCGCCAGCACGCGGCGCGGGTGGAGGAGCTCAGCCTGGCTCTGCGCTCAAGCGCCCAGTGATCTCAGTTGTCTGTGGAGCTGAAGACACTGGTTGCCACAAACGTGCTGTTGGTCTGCGAGGCGTACCTGACGCTCACCCGCATGCCAGGGTTCAGGGCGCTCAGACTGCTGGCTGCTCCGTTGAACGTTGTCGTGTCCGTGACGGTGACTGTCACCTGCTTGCCATTCGAGGTGAGGACGAACTGGCCTGCGCTCGCGTCTACGCTGGCCACTGTGCCACGCAGAGAGGGGGTCTGGTTGCTCGCGGTGGGCGAGGGTCTGATCACTGGAGTGCTTGTTGCGCGCGGGGTGGTTGGAGTCGTGGCGGCTGTCGTGGTGTGTGTCGCGGCGCTCGCCAGAGGGGTCGTGGTGGACGCGCTGTTTGTCTCGCCGACGCTCAACGCCGTGATCTGCCAATCCAGAGAGGACGCCATGACCGTGGCGACAGAGCTGAGTCCGGCGACGATGAGCATCCCGACGACCACAGCCAGGATTCTGCTGCGAAGGAAACGCACTGCCGATCCTCCTCTGGTATGGAAAGAAGTCCCCCTCACGTTGACCAATCAACGTTCGCATGATAGCATCCCGCCATCAAAATGCATCCTTCGCAGCCAATACGGCTATTGTCGCAGCGTCTGCTCGCCATCGATCACCTGTCGGCCAGGATGTCAGGCTGACTCCAGCAACTAGCGGAGTGGAGAGACAAAGAGCGCCAGGGAAAGACCCGGAGAAAGACCCAGAGAAAGACCCGGAGAAAGACATAGGAAGCACATGGGGTATGAATCACAGCCTACGCGGGGACTGCCGGTTGTCTCGCCGGCGAACATGCTGCCAGTACAGGTCATACACCGGGAAGTCGTCGCGCCAGATGTCGTCTCCGTGTTCATCGTGCTGCCGGGGACTCGCCAGGCGCCAGCGCCCTATCTTCCTGGCCAGTTCGTCACATTAGCGTTGCCGACCCCACGCGATACCCTCTACCGGTCCTACTCGCTCTGCGGCGATGGCGACATGGCGCGGCCCTGGGAGTTGACCATTAAGCGCATGGAGATGGGCGCTGTCTCCACCTATTTCTATGACTCCGTGCAGCGTGGCACGCTGCTCTACGCCAGCCTGCCACGTGGAACCTTCACGCTGCCGACGCGCCTCGGCCCCTCCACGCCGCTGGCAATGGTCGCGCTGGGCAGCGGCATCACCCCCATCATGGGCATGTTGCGAGCGATCAACAAGATGCCCGAAGATGAGCAGCCGCTGGTGCACCTGCACTATGGCTCGCGCTCGTCCGATGACGAGATCTTCGGCGCGGAGCTTGGCGAGATGGATCGTGAGCAGCGTTGGTTGCGCCAGTGGATCTACTATTCAGCGGAGGGTGATCGCATCGCCCCTGAGGTCGTGCTGACCCGCTCCGCCGCGATCGCCAAACGCGCGCACTGGTACATGTGTGGGCCGGAGTCGATCAAGCAGGAGCTACAATCGCGCCTCCATCGCATGGGTGTCACCCGAGGGCAGATTCACTCTGAGGTCTTTGCGACGAAGTCTGGCCCGGCCTATGTGGTGGATAGTGACAGTGGCGCGAGTGTCGGCGGGAATATCACCATCGCCGAGACTGGCGCGGCTCTCGATGCGCAGCCAGGGGAGACGCTGCTGACCGCGCTTGAGCGCCACGGCTATCGCCCGGAGTACAGTTGCCGCGTTGGCTCATGCGGGAGCTGCAAGCTGCGGGTGCTCGCCGGTCAGGTGAATCCAGTTGGCGAGGCGCTTTCAGACGCCGACCGCGCCGATGGGTATGTGCTCAGTTGTATCGCGCATCCCATCGGGGAAGTGACGCTGCAATCGGGCGGCGCGGCGCCAGGGAACGTGGGCGCGGGTGGCGCGCAGGCAGGCGCGCGGGCGCTGGTGCGGCTGGGCGCTTTCGTCGGCGTCAGCGCGCTGCTGCTGGCCTCGTGGAACCTGACCGATCGCCGTCCGCCAAGCTGGAGCCAGCCCAGCATCAACGCTGCGACCAACGGCGTCGCCGCCAGCCCTACCGTGCCAGTGACGGCGCCCACGCCATCCGCGCAGCCATCGCATGCGCAGCCGACCGCGACGACCGCGCCATC
Organism: Ktedonobacterales bacterium; assembly: GCA_036559055.1. GTDB lineage: Bacteria > Chloroflexota > Ktedonobacteria > Ktedonobacterales > JADMIN01 > JAKAIY01. The sequence goes on along the minus strand of DATBTW010000039.1, from coordinate 2,394 downwards.
GTCTGCGGGCTTGCCCACCACGTCGCCCAAGGCTGCGCCGACCGCGACTCCCAAGCCCGCCCCAGTCGCCACTGCGACCCCCTCGCCCGCGCATTGACAGTCGGTCATGGTCAGGGGGTAGCGTATGCTCGTCGAGCGATACGAGCGCATCATGGCGACACAGGTGGGCGCGCACGTCGTGGCAGAGCCAGGCGCGGAGGGCGCCGCGCGCGACGCGCTCTCGGCGTGCCTGGCCTGGTTCCGGGAGGTCGATGCGCATCTGAGCCGTTTCACGAGCCGGAGCGAGCTTTCGCGCCTGAATGCGGCGGCGGGGACCTGGCAGGATGTCTCGCCGCTGCTCTTTGACGCGCTGGCGCAGGGTGTGCGCGCAGCGGAGGAAAGCGCTGGGCTGTTTGATCCAACGTTGCTCACCCTGCTCGAGGCGCTCGGCTATGACCGCGACTTCAGCGCGATCAGGCATCGCGAGGCGTCGTCGGCGCGCGCACTCTGGGTGGGCGATGGCGACAGCACGGTGGGCGCCTGGCGGGCGATCGAGCTGGACGCCGCTCGCCGAAGCGTGCGTCTGCCCTTCGGGGCGCGGCTCGATCTGGGCGGCATCGCCAAGGGCTGGGCCGCCGATGTCGCGCTGGAGCGGTTCTTCGACCCGACTCAGCGCACCCTCATCAATGTCGGAGGGGACATGCGAGCGCGCGGCGGCCCAGAGGATGGCGCCGCATGGCCCATTGGCCTGGGGGCGTCCGAGGAGGCGCGCGACGCCGATCCGGCGTCGCTGCCGGTCGTGACGCTGGGCGCTGGCGGGCTGGCGGTCTCAGGCGCGCGCGACCGCTGGTGGTATCGCGACGGCAGGCGCGCGCATCACCTGATCGATCCGCGGACACAGCAGCCTGCCAAGCTCTGGATTGACGAGCAGGACACCCCCGCGAGCGCCGACCCCGCGCCGCTCATCATGGCTGCGGCAGCGTTTGCTCCGACCGCCGCGCAAGCCGAGGTCGCGGCAAAGGTGGCCATCATGCAGGGCTATCCGCAGGCGCTACGGAACGTCGAAGGCGCCTGGGCGCGTGCGGAAGCCAACGGCGCCACCAGCTATGATTCAGCGATCGGTGGCTACGCAGGTTGGCCGGTTGCGCTGGCGCTCACACTGGGAACAGGTGAAATCGTCTGTTCGGCGAATCTGGACGACTATCTCGCGACCTTCGGGGGCGGGGGAAAGATCTGGCTCTCATGACGACCAGCGCCTGTCTCTTCGATGCGTCTGTCGTGCTGTCCGCGACGCCGCTGGCGACCCATATAGCCGCCAGCCATGCGGCCGCCAGCCCACTGCTGTGGTACCTGACCCGCGCGCTTGCGGTGGGAGCCTACGTCTCGCTGACCATCTCCGTCCTCTTCGGCGCCCTGCGCACTATCGCGCGGCAATTGCACGAGCGCCTGAGTTGGATGGTGGACGAGCTTCATCAGTTTCTTGCGCTGCTAGCCGCGACGCTGACGCTGGGGCATCTGCTGACGCTGCTGCTCGATCCGTACCTTCCGTTCTCGCTCCAGAATCTGCTCGTGCCGTTGAGCGAGCCATATCGTCCATTTGCGGTCATGCTGGGTGTGCTGGCGCTCTACACGCTGGTGGCGCTGCTCCTGACTTCGTGGTTTCGCGTCTTCATGCCATACGGGTTCTGGCGCGCGCTGCACTACCTGAGCTTCGCCACCTTCATTCTGGTCACCGCACATGGGCTGCTCGCCGGTAGCGACGCTAACGAGCTGTGGATGCGGGCGATCTACGGCGGCGCGGTGGGCGCGTTCGCCTTCGTGGCGCTCGTTCGGCTGCTGGGCCGCTCAAGGACGGCAGCGCGAGTGAACAAGGCGCCTGCGATCTCCAAATCATCTTCGGGGCAGCGTTGAGCGGCGCCTGCCCTGGCCTCGCCTGCTCAGCTGCTCGGCGCGGAGCGTCGCTCGCGCCAGATGAAGGCGACGACGCTCACTAGCAGCGGCCACAGCGCCAGCGCGAATCCTCCCGTCCAGAGGTGCAGCGGCGTGAAGTCCTGCGGGGCCACGCCAGAGCTGGCAGCGGCGATGGCCGCGACGGCCAGCACGACGACCAGCGTGATGAGCGGCGCCAGCGCAACCACGATGATGGCGCCCTGCCGCCGCAGGCGCCGCAGCGCGATCAGCTCCCAGATCCACCCAACGCCGATCAATGCGAGCGATGGCCCCAGCAGCAGCGGCACAATCAGCAGGCTCAGCGGCGACGACCCGACTATCGTCAGCACCGATGGACAGGAGTCGAAGCAGGCCAGCGCCGCGAAGATGACCGAGGCAAAGACATTCGCCAGCGTCAGAACAATGCCCACGATGCCGATGATCAGGACGCCTCTGTTCATGCCACCCCTCACGCTGGGACTGACC
>DATBTW010000038.1:0-21137 GCA_036559055.1 Ktedonobacterales bacterium | reverse complement strand
CTCCGCTGCTTGTGCGGGCCCCCGTCAATTCCTTTGAGTTTTAACCTTGCGGCCGTACTCCCCAGGCGGTCCACTCATCACGTTAGCTGCGGCGCTGGAGGGGTCGATACCCCCAACACCTGGTGGACATCGTTTACAGCTCGGACTACCAGGGTATCTAATCCTGTTCGCTCCCCGAGCTTTCGTGCCTGAGCGTCAGGTCTCGTCTAGGGCGCTGCCTACGCCGTTGGTGTTCCTCCGGATCTCTACGCATTTCACCGCTCCACCCGGAATTCCACGCCCCTCACCGAGCCTCAAGCCACACCGTCTCGCGACCACCCTCCCAGTTGAGCCAGGAGATTTCACTCGCGACGCGCATGGCCGCCTGCGCACCCTTTACGCCCAGTAACTCCGGACAACGCTCGTCTCCTACGTATTACCGCGGCTGCTGGCACGTAGTTAGCCGAGACTTCTTCCTCAGGTACCGTCCTCTGCTCGTCCCCAAGAAAAGTGGTTTACAACCCGAAGGCCGTCGTCCCACACGCGGCGTTGCTCGGTCAGGGTTGCCCCCATTGCCGAAGATCCCTCACTGCTGCCCCCCGTAGGAGTCTGGGCCGTTCTCAATCCCAGTGTGGCTGATCATCCTCTCAGACCAGCTACCGATCGTCGCCTTGGTAAGCTCTTACCCCACCAACTAGCTAATCGGTCGCAGACCGCTCCCCGTGCGCCATCCCCTCGCGGGCATCGCTTTCTTGCGCTGGTTCTACCCAGCGCAGCGTATGCGGTATTAACCCCCATTTCTGAGGGGTATCCCCCACACCAGGATACGTCATCCACGTGTTACTCACCCGTCCGCCACTCGAACCGCCCCGAAAGACGATCCCCGTGCGACTTGCATGTGTTAGGCACGCCGCCAGCGTTTGTCCTGAGCCAGGATCAAACTCGCCATTCAGATATCAAAATCTGTTGTTGTTGATCCTATGCGTCCGTTCAGGTTTCATCCCAAAGCATAGTGCTTTGAAGAAGAGCCCACTTCAGCGCTTTCGCGCTGTCCCGTGTGCTTTTACGCTGCTGCTTCTCACTCTTCAATTGTCAAGGTGCTCTTCACCGCAAACGACCCATCAGTGGAGTCGTCTGCATCGCCGCCCGTTTCGAGCGCGCCTCTTGAGATTAACACAGTGGTGTTCGCTCGTCAAGAAGCAATTTCGCAGTGTTCCGAAAATCGCTTGGCGAGCATCACCCCGGCGTGAAACCGGGAGGCGCTCACTCGATGCGGGGAGGCTTCGATGTCCTTCGTGCTCTTGTTCAGACGCGAGGTCACGCACATGCGTCACACCGGTCTGCAAAGTACTAGGAGTCTCGTTCTCGCGCCTGCGAAGTCGCTCCACGGGGAGTGAAGCAGGCAAAGCGCGAATCCTCGCTAACCCTGGAAATAGCTCGTCCGCTGATGCTTTCTGTGACCTGCGAGCGGCGCTCGTGGCGTCCGTATCGCGGGCCGTCATCGCGGCGGCAAAAATGAGTATGCCACAACCGCGCAGGCGCGTCAAGGGGCATGGCGCGCGATTTCGCCCAGTTCGACCGAAGGTACCATTGCGCGTCTGTTACGGTAAAGCCTTGTATGTGTGCGCGAGGGGAGCCGCAGCCTTCAAAGGCCGACGCGCGGTACGGTGGCATAAATGCCCCCGACGCGGCGCTGCCAGCGTCTTGCGCGACTTTTAAGCCGCCGTTGCGTGCTCCGGCCATTTATGGCCGAGAGCCGCCAGGGCCAAGCTGCCAGCGGGACGCCTCGACCTGGCAAAACGCCAGCACATGCGCGTTGACGGCGTGGCGCTCGACATCCTTGGTGACCGCGTGAAAGGACTCATGCAGCACAACCAACTCTTTGCGCTCCGAGCCAATCAACGCATATGCCTCGCGACCATCGCGCACAGGTACGACATGATCGTGGCGGGCAGCGATGACCAGCGCGGGGACGCGCACATCTGGCAGGCGCCGACGCAGTTGCGGTAGCGCGCGCATCAACGTGTGCAGTGCGACGGTCGAGGTCCAGCGATAGACCTCGCGACGATAGCGCAGCCGGGCGCCCTTGCGGTCGCGGATGTCTTCGCCCCACGCAGGCAGATAGGGAGCGACATGCCGCGCCGCCGCCACTGCCCTGGCCATCACATCATAGAGCCGCACGGGCGGACAGAGCGCCACGACCCCCGCGAGCTGCGGCCGCTCCGCTGCGACGGAGAGCGCCAGCGCTGCGCCGAGCGAGTGGCCGATGATGAACACGGGGCGGCGCGCACCCAGCGCTGCATCGGCGGCGGATTCCACCGCCTGCCGCCACTCGTCCCAGCCGTGGAGCGCGAAGTCGCGGATCGTCGTTCCGTGCCCCGGCAGCAGCAGATTGCGCGTCTGATAGCCCTGCGCTTCGAGCGCCTCGCCCAGCTCATGCATGTCCTCTGGCGAGCCATTGATGCCGTGGATGAGGATGCAGACGCCCGGTGGCTGCGCGACCTGGAGCGCGTCGCTGGCCCGCGTTTCGTCAAAGCGCCGCCTGGGCTGCTTCTCCGCTGGATGACCTGGCTCATGCGCCTGCGCATGCCGCTGCGCTTGTGACTCCCTCACGTTCTCCGTCATAGTCATGGTGTCGCCAGGCCTTCCTTGTATGCTGATTGTCTGCTCATTGTCTGCTCATTGTCATGATGCTCGATGTCGCCCACGCTCAGAGATGCCTACACGCCGCGATTCAGTAAACTGCGCGCGCCGCGCTGGCGTAGCGCCTGCCGCGCGCGTGGCGAGAGCGTGCGCAGCCGCTGCCACGATGCGGAGCCAGACCGCCACGCCTGCCAGGCCAGATAGAGCAGATAGATCAGCGCTGGCCCAAAGGCGACGACCGAGCGGAAGCCATAGACGCCAGCCGCCTGCAAGGGCAGGAATCCGTAGAGCGTCAGCGCGCCGCCGCCGAGCAGTTGCGCCACCACCTGCAAGCGGCCCCACGGCGCTATCGCCGCCACCGCGACCGCCCAGGTGACATACCACGGCCAGAACCAGCCGCTGGCGATCAGCGCATACCACACCAGCGCCCAGCCCCATGCCGTCAGCGTTCCCTCCAGCGAGGTCGTGCGCCGCATCTCCCAGAGCCACAGCAGTCCGAAGGCCAGAAGCGCGAGCAGCTTCAGCGCCGTCTCGACAACTGTGCGCGCCTGACCCACGCTCATCCCCAGCGCGCCTTGCGCCAGCCAGCGCAAGGGCCATGAGATCGATTCGAGCAGCGAATTATCGAGCTGCTGGGCGGGCGGCGAGAAGAGCAGCGCGCCGAAGGTCTGCGGCCCGGCCCAGTATGGCGCGATCACTACCAGCGCGGCCAGCGCCACCAGCCCCACGCGCCAGCTCAGCCCCAGCGCCACCGCGCGCCAGCTCGCGCGCTCAGCCCGCAGGCGTCGCGCGATATAGAGCAGGTAGAAGGGCAGCAGGGCGATGGGGACGATCTTGGTGGCGATGGAGAGGCCGATGGCGAGCAGACCCAGCGCCTCCTGCTTGCGCACGATGGCGTAGACGCCCAGCAGCAGGAAGAAGAGCATCAGGGCGTCGTTGTGCGCGCTGGCGCAGAATTCGAGCAGGCAGAGCGGATTCCAGGCGTAGAGCAGCGTACCCGCCAGCCGGCGCCGTGGGGCCAGCCGCCCCAGGATCAGCCAGACCAGCGCGGCATTGGCCAGATGCGTGAGCAGCCCCAGCGCCTTGAAGAGCGCGACATAGATCGCCAGCCCGCCGCCCAGCGCCTCCGCCAGCAGCGCCACTCCGCTGGAGAGCAGCAGCCAGACGGGACCATAGACCGAGCGCGTATTCTGCCAGTAGACCAGCGTCAGGAAGGGATCGTGCGGGAAACTGGCGGGTGTGGCCACCAGCGGGTTGGCATGATGCAGCGCGCTGATACGTCCGTAGAGGATGTAGGAGAAGATGTCGTCGGAGGGCAGCGCGGGCAGCAGCGCCAGCGTCAGCCCCAGCGCCGCCGCGACGCCCAACGCCAGCCACAGCCAGCGCCGCTCTCGCCGTTCTGACCGCTCTGGCGCGACCCGCCGCGCGATCCAGACAGCGCCAGCCGCCGCGCAGCTCGCTCCCACCAGCAGCGTCGCCAGCAGCGCCAACTGCGCGCCGCCCTGCGTCGGCGTGACACTGGCATCCACCAGCGTATCGCCAAAGACGAGTCGCGCCGGAGCCAGCAGCCACGGCCACACGCGCGCCAGCGGCGAGATGGTCAGCGTGACGCCGCCCACCGGCGCGACAACATACAACGCCAGCAGAAAGGCCTCGATCCCCAGCGCCCACAGCAGCAGATTGCGCAGCCCATCGCGCTTGCTGAGGGGGGCAAGCTGCGTTGCGCTGGCCCGGCCGCGCACGCCCCAATTAGTGTGGACGACGCTGGCATGTGTGGGCCTGCCAGTCGCCCGCCCGCGCCCATCTGCGCGCCCGCGCCGCGCTACCCGCCGACTCATCGCTCTCTGCCTGCTCTTCCTCGCACGCTAACGGCGATTAGGCCAGTCGCGCCAGGGATCGAGTCCACCCTGCCCGCCATTCTGGTCGCCATTTGCCCCCGGCGCTGGCGGCGGCGCCTGCGGATAGCCCGGCGCTGGGGGCGTGGCAGGATTGACGGGATGTGGAACATTCCACCACTCCGGCGCCTGCGGATTCTGCGGGCTCTGAGGGCCAGCGGGCCGCGCAGCGTTCGCATCCGCTGGCCACAGCGGAGGCCCCCCACCGGGCGCGGCGCCATACTGACCTCCAGCGCCATTGGGATTCGGCTGGCGTGGTGGGCGTGGCGCGGTCTGCGGCGGCTCTGCGGGGCTGGCGACGAGCGGCTGCGGGCGCGGCGCCTGGCTCCGAGGCGCCAGCGGCCCCATCTGCTGTGCCGGATTCGCCTGGCTGGCAGGCGCGCCGTTGAAGGCATTGGCGCTGGCGACTACCATACCTGGCGGCGTCATCGGCTGCATGCCACCACGCTCGGAGTTTACCGCATCCAACTCGCCTGCGGCGGATGGCTTGCGCGCCTGGATGCGCACCCACACGCCGAAGACGAAGAGCGCCATCAGCGCGGTCTGTGTCACGCCGACGAAGAGCGCATCGAGCCGCCCGACACTCTGCAAGCCGACATATTGCGAGAGTGTCGCCGCGACCAGTGTGAACGCGATGGAGAGCACCGGCCAGCGCCAGACGCCCGCCACGCGATCTTGCAGTGTCGAAAGCTCCCACACGACGATGAAGACCAGCGGCTCCAGATAGTAGTAGGGCCAGACCTGCTTGCTGAGCATCGGCGTGGCCAGCATGGCGATGGCCAGCAGCGCCCACAGGTCGCGGGAGTAGAGCGTCAGGCGCAGGCGGCGCACGGCCAGGAACGCCGTGACGGCCACCACCAGGATCACGCTATACATATCGACTCGCTTGGCGCCCGCGTTGATCAACTCACGCAGGTGGCTGCTGGTTCCGGTGTACGCGAAGACCGTCCAGATGGAGTCGCTGCCGATGGGCGCGCCGCCACGCCACGAGAGGAACGTGTACTTCACGTCCGCAGCGTCGAAGGCCAGGAAGGGCGCGAAACCCAGCGCCACGACCAGCGCGCTCACCCCGCCAAACTTCAGCAGCGGGCGCCAGGCGCGCGTCGCTAGCAGCAGCACGCCCAGCGCGATCAGCGGGATCAGCGCGGTCGTGCGCGTAAGGAAGGCCAGCCCGGCCAGCAGCCCGGCCAGCCCCTCGCGCCGCGTTTGCAACGCCAGCACGCTCGCCAGCAGCAGGCACAGCATCAGCGGCTGCTCGACGTGATACCAGATCGCATAGCTCTGCCACGTCAGCGGCGAGAGCGTGATGAAGGCATAGAGTAGCAGGCGCAGCGTCTCGGGCGCCTGCGGGTAGAGCGCCCGCATGACGCGCAGCCCCAGATAGCCCATCAGCGGGACGAGCACGATGAACGGCAGCGTGACGAAGGTGATCTGTTCGCCGTAGTTGGCCGCGAAGCCCAGCGCGCGCGCCAGCCCCAGCAGCGGCGCCAGCAGGAACATCGTCAGCGGGGGATTGTAGTTCGGGTAACCGCCCAGCGCGCGCACGGCGTACATATGCCAGGGATCGCCGCGCAGGATGTAGTCGGCGGATTTGAGGAAGAAGTTGGTCAGGTCGCTATCGGCGATGCTGACGACGCCGCGTGTGCCGCGCACGATGGAGGTCGCGCCGAGCAGCAGCGACACCACCGTGACGAGCGGAAACATCCAGCGGGGCAGGCGCACAGCGGCGCTGGCCGGTGGGGCAGGCGTCGCGGACGCTGCGGATCTCTGGTCTGGCATGGCGGCTCGCATGGCGTACTTCCTCGCGCTCCCAGCCCACCCAAATCAGGCGCCAGATGCAGCGCTCGCTCAGGCAAACGTAGGATCAATACAGCGGGGCGCGCCAGCGCATGAGCCAGTCTGAGTCCACAGGGCGCGCGACCGCATGATAGGTAGTGTCTATCAGTGCGAGTTTAGCATACGCGGCGCCCGATTGGCCGCTCTATCACCAGAGTTGGGGAAGGCGCTCGGCCAGCGCGCGGCGCAGCTCCTCAGAGGCGTCGGTGCGCGCGAACCAGGTGAAGATGCCCAGCGCCAGCGCCGCCCCGCCGATCCAGACGCTCCAGGCGATCTGGTAGGGGCCAGGGGTGACGAGCAGTTGCAGCAGGTTGGGGCCGAGGTGTTGCGCCGCGCCGGGCAGCAGCGCCGGCTGCGTCAGTTGCGCCCAGGCGAAGACCAGCAGCAGCGCGCCAACCAGCGCCAGCGTCCGCCGCGCGCCGATGCCCAGCCCGGGCTGCGCGTCGCTGGCCTTGCGCTCGGCTTTCTGGACCCGCGCCTGCGCCTTGGCGGCTTTGCGCGCCGCCACGCGCTGCCGCTCCATCGCCGCCGCGCTGGCCTGCTGCGCCTCAAAGGCCGAGATACGCCGCATGACGCTCCCGTGCAGGCCGACCGGCTCATCCACCAGCCGCTCTTCACTGAGCGCCGACTGCATCAGCCGCAGCCGCGCCAGGTCGCGCCGACACTCCGGGCAGCCCATCAGGTGTTGTTCGAGTTGGTTCAGCCGCCGCACATCCAGTCTGCCATCGACATAGAGGCTCATCCATGCGCTGGCGCGTCCGCACTTCATGGCTGCCCCCCCTCGTGTGTCGCATCCGCCCCATGATCGCCGTGATCGAAGAGGCTACGCAGGCTCGCCTCCAGGCTGGCCTGCCATCCCGTGCGCAGATCGTCCGCGCGCGCCAATCCCTCATCGCGCGCGCGCTCCAGGTCGCTCAACCGCTCCTTGAGCATGGCACGTGCGCGGAAGAGGTGCGTCTTGACGGTGCCAATCGGCGCGCGCATGACTTCCGCGATCTCTTCGTAGCTCATATCCTGGATGTGGCGCAGGATCAGCGCGGCGCGATACTTGGGCGGCAGCAGCGCGATCTCGGCGCGTACCGCGTCGCGCACCTGCGCCTCGGCCTCGCGGGCCATCGCGCTGCTCAGCACATTCTCTGGTCGCTGCTCGCGGCTCACCTCCACCGCCAGCTCGGCGCGCGCGGCGTCGTTGCGGCGACGGCTCTCGGCGACCTTCAGGCAGTGGCGATAGGCGATGCGATAGAGCCAGGTGGAGAAGCGCGCCTCCTCGCGGAAGTGGCGCAAACCCTGCCACGCCGCCAGGAAGGCTTCCTGCGTGGCCTCGCTGGCCTCCTCCGGATCGCGCAGCATGCGTAGGGCGAGGTTATAGACCTGCCGCTGATGCAGCCGCACCAGCACACCAAAGGCGTCCTGGTCGCCATCGCGGGCGCGGGCAATCAGCGTCGCTTCTTCGCCGGTGACGGTGGCCCCACGCGCGGACTGCGCGCCGAAGCCGGGAAGCGAGACGCCTTCGAGACTGCCGGGAGTCAGAGAATGCGCTGTCCAGTCATCCATATTCGGTTGGAGCGAACCATCACCCCAAATGTTTCGCACGTTAGCTGGCCTTTGAGCGTAGGTGGGACAAGAAGGTCACGCGAATGGCGACGAGATCAGGCGAGCGCCTGGGACATCGGGATAGTAAGAACATCGGCGCCGCTGTTGGCGCTATCGTACACCATTATGCTCTGTATACGCTATCACGGCGCCAGAGGTGGCGCCCCGCCTACGCCGCCCGTTTCTGGGCGGCGCGGACGAGCTGCCAGGCGTTGAACAGCGCCACCAGGGCGAAGCCAATCGCCGTGGAGAGCAGGCCATAGTACACGAACTGGTTGACGCTGGCGAGCGAGCCGCCTCCCGGCGCCGAATTGGCGGGCACGATCCAGGAGTTGCCCCGCAGCAGGTAGAGCACGATGCCCAACGCGCCCAGATCCGTGAGCAAGCGCACGACAAGCGGGAGCAGTGTCCAGTCCGGACGGAAGAGGTTGACGACCGCCTGCGCCGCGCTGAGCGCGAAGATCAACAGCGTCGGCAGCGCGACCTGCTCCCAGATCGGGCCGAGGTGGTAGGTCTGGGCGATGGCGCCGACGTACAGTGTCGGTTGCGCGAACAGCGTCCAGAGCCAGGCGGCGACGACCACCACCGCGACGATCTTACTGACCGATTCCAGCCGCGAAACCTGCGGACGCGCGGGCGTGGCTGGACGAGCCTTCGGCGCCGACTCGGCGCTCCAGCGCAGCGTCGCAGGGGAGCGCTCCACGACGGCGAAGACGAGCGTGATGACCGCGAACTGGATGAGGACCTGCAACGCGACTGTGCCCAGCACGTCGCCGAAGTTCATCTCATTTCCGGTGACAGTCAACGCGACGAGTACGACGAGATAGATGGCAAGCGAGGCGCCCATCACGAACTTCAGCGCCCGCACGTAGAAGGGGAAGAGCGCCGGACCGATGATCTGCCGTCCGAAGGCCACGCTCCCCGTGTTGGTCCGGTAGCGCCCGGCCACGAGCATTGGGTGGCCGTAGTCCTGCAGGATGGCCTCCTGCTCGTCGGCGGTCAGGGGCCGACCGAGCTGCTCCTCGCGGTCGTCCATCCGCGCGCGAATGTTCGCGGAAAGCTCGTCCAGAATGTCGTCCTGCTGCTCCCTGGGCAAAAATGGCCGTATTGAGTTCAGGTAGCGGTCAAGCAGGTCCATCGTGATGTCTCCCATCGTTAGCGCTCCTCCCTATGTGCTTGCGGAGCGTGGATGATGCGATTCAGCGAGGCGTCGAGGGCGCGCCACTCTTCCAGCAGCCGTTCGAGCAGCGCACACCCCTCGTCTGAGAGGTGGTAGAAGCGCTTGTTGCGCTTGTTCTCCTCGCGCCACGTACTGACCAACAGGCCCTGGGCTTCCAGTCGCCGCAGCAGCGGGTAGAGTGTGTTCTCGTCAATCTCCACGCCCTGATCCGCCAGCGCTCTGCGCAACTCGTAGCCGTAATACTCGTCCCGTAACTGCGCCAGCACCGCGACGATCAGAACACCCCGGCGCAGCTCCAGCCGCAGGTTGTCGAGGATATCGTCATTCATGGGCGCCCCTATACCGTATGACACACAGTATGTGATAAACACTATATGGCGCCCAGGAAAGGTTGTCAAGATGGCGTGGAAAGGCCAGGTATCACTGCGGATGGCAGCCCACGATGCTTTTGAACATGAAAAATACCTCCCCAGCCCCACGCGCGATCTTCCTTGATGCGGGTGGGAGCTGAGAAGGTATGACTAACGAGCGGCGCGGCGGCTACTCCAACACGACCAGCACGCGCTCGCGCTCTGGCTCGGTCGGCGTGTCGCCATCATCGGCGGCGCCCTGGGAGCGCGCGGCTCGCACGCCCTGGATCAGGATGACCGCCACGGCCAGCGCCGCCAGCGGGAAGAGCACATCCCAGCGGAAGGCCGTCTGCACGCCCGCGACGAGGATCGCGCGACCCTGCGCCGCCGCGCTGGCGTGCAGCGCCGGATGCGCCGCCGCCGTCCGGCTGGCCATGCCGAAGATCGTCACCAGAATGGCGACGCCCAGCGACGCGCCCACCTGCTGCATCGTTTGCAGCGCGCCGGAGGCGATGCCGGAGTCATCGCGCGTCACGCCGCTCAGAACGATCACGCTCAACGGCAGATTGGCGCTGCCCATCCCTAGCCCCAGCACGAGCGACGGCCCCAGAATGCCCGTCAGGTAGGTCGAGCTGGCCGAGAGCTGCGCCAGCCAGATGATCCCCACTACCAGCAGCGCGGCGCTGGCCACCGCCATGGGCTTCGCGCCGATGACCGGCAGCAGGCGCGGCAGCAGGCGCACCGTGGTGAACATCGTCAGCGTCATCGGCAGGAACGCCAGCCCAGCGATCAGCGGATTCATCCCCAGCACATTCTGCAAGAACTGTGTCAGGAAGAAGAAGACACCAAACATGGTCGCCGGAACCAGCAAAATGTTGATATACGCGCCCGCTCGATTGCGGTGGGCGAACAGCCGCAGCGGCATGATCGGCTGGCGCACGCGCGTCTCCGCGAAGAGGAACAGCCCCAGCAGCGCCACCGCGACGATGAACGCGCCCCACGAGAGCGGATCGCCCCAGCCATCCGACGCCGCGCGGATGAACCCGTAGACCAGCGACGCCATCCCAAGCGTCACCAGCAGCGCGCCGAGCAGGTCGAGCCGCCCCGGCCTGCGCTCAGGCTCGACGACGATCAGCCAGGCCACGGCGATGACGACCAGCCCCACCGGCACATTGATGAAGAACACCCAGCGCCAGTTCGCCAGCGCCGTCAGCGCGCCGCCCAGCAGCATCCCGATGGAGCCGCCAGCGGAGGCCGCCGCGCCGAAGATGCTGAGCGCGCGATTGCGCGGCTCGCCCTCGGCGAAGGTGGTCGCCAGCAACGCCAGCGCGCTGGGCGCGGCGAAGGCGGCGCCGATCCCCTGCACCGCGCGCAGAGCGATCAGCATGGTGGCTGAGGTCGCCAGTCCGCCCAGCAGCGACGCGAGCGTGAAGAGCGCCAGACCGCCAATGAACGTGACGCGGCGGCCATAGATGTCGCCAACGCGCCCGCCCAGCAGTAACAATCCTCCAAAGGTCAGCATATAGGCGCTGAGCATCCATGACCCATCCGTGGCGGAGATGCCAAGGTCGTGCTGCATCTGGGGAAGCGCGATATTCACGACGGACGCATCCAAAATGAGCATCAACTGGCAGGTGACGATCACCGCCAGCGTCAGCGCCGGATGCGCCGCGCCGCGCGCCCGCGCCAGCGAATTGAGCGACTTCAGCGAGGAACCCAATGAGCGGCCAGGCGCCGCTACTCTGCTCGACATAGTACCCTCCATGGCGCCATAATACGGAGGAACCCTCCGCATGAGAGAGATTATACGGAGGTATCCTCCGCTTTTGCAAGAGCGGAGCAAAATCTCAGGAGACGAATGCGATGGACGCCACGGAAGAACGGGCTTCTCCACGTCGGCCAATGCGGGCGGACGCGCGGCGTAATCATGAACTGCTCGTGCAGGCGGCGACGCAGGTGTTTGAAGAGGCTGGCCCCTATGCCTGCCTGGAAGACATCCCACGACGCGCTGGTGTGGGTGTCGGTACCTTCTATAGACATTTCCCAAACCGACAGGCGATTCTGGAAGCGGTTTACCGCGAGCAGATCGACGCGCTGCTGGCCAAGTCGGCGGCGCTGCTCGATGCGCCCTCAGCCAGCGATGCCCTCGATGCCTGGGTGCAGCTCATGCTCGACCACATCCTCAAGCAGCGCGGCCTGAAGGCGGCGCTGATCGACACGGATCGCGCCTCCGAGTCGCCCTCGGCGTTTGTGCCGCTGTGCAAGCAGCAGATACGCGCGGCGGGCGACGCGCTGATCGAGCGGGCGCAGACGGCGGGCGCCATTCGCCCCGACGTGCGGGCGGCGGATCTGCACCAGATGATCCACGGGATCGTGCAGACCACGCCTGAGACGCCGGAGGGGCTGGCGCAGGCGCAGCGCCTGGTAGCCATCATGATGGCCGGTGTGCGCGCCGAGCGCTGACGCCGCCGCACGCATGAGGCGCCATGGTATCGACGTGCGCATGGCGGCGCTAGTGGCCGGCGGTTGAAACCGCGCCTGGGAGGCGGCCAGTAGGTCGCCGCGAAGCCCGCCTGCGCGGACTACCGGACTCCGGTTCGCACAGATCACTAACAAACCACTGCTGGGGCCTTCGAGACGCTTTGACGCTCGCGCCGAGCGGGCCGTACAATGACGGCCAGAACCGCTGCGCAGGGCTACTACTCGCAGATGTTGCGAGCAATCGGCCATTCCAGATTCAGAAGGACATGCGCTATGGCGCCGGGCCGACAGGTGCGGCTGACCACGCTAGCAAGTTGCGCTGGCTGAGCGTCCAAGATGGGCGCTGAGACCCTGGCGCACGTGCTGCAGCCACTCACATCCGTCTTTGGTGACGCCAACCCCAACCTGCTCGTCGGGCTGGGGGCGGCTGACGACGCCGCTGTCTACCGCTTGAATGACACGCAGGCCATCGTCGCCACCGCCGACTTCTTCCCGCCGATTGTGGATGATCCAGCGACGTTTGGGGCCATCGCCGCCGCCAACGCGCTTAGCGACATCTACGCCATGGGCGGGACGCCGCTGTTCGCGCTCAATCTGGTCGCCTTCCCGGATGACCTCGATCAGGACATCCTCACCGCGATCCTGCGCGGCGGCGCGGAGAAAGTGCGCGAGGCGGGAGCGGTCATCGCGGGTGGCCACACCATCACCGATGACGAGCCGAAGTATGGGCTGGCGGCCATCGGCGTCGCGCACCCTGACCATATCTTCACCAAGGGCGGCGCGCGCGATGGCGACGCGCTGATCCTCACCAAGCCGCTGGGTACGGGCATCATCTCCACCGCGCTGAAGAATGGCGCGGACGACCCCGCCTTCGCCGCGCGGCTGGCCGCCGCCGTCGCCAGCATGACCACGCTCAACGCCGCCGCATCCGGCGCGCTGGGCAGCCTGGGCGCCGACCTGCACGCCTGCACCGACATCACCGGCTTCGGCCTGCTGGGCCACGCGCTGGAGATGGCGACCCAGAGCGGCTGTGCGCTGCGCCTCGATCTGCCCACCATTCCCTGGCTCGACGGCGCCCGCGAATATGCCGAGGCGGGCTACACCCCTGGCGGCACGGAACGCAACCAGCAGGCCGTGGCGGCGCACACCGTCTATGACGAAGGGGTGTCGGCGCTCGACCGCGCGCTACTCTGCGATCCACAGACCTCCGGTGGACTCTTCGCCGCCATCGCGCCGGAGCGGCTGGCCGACGCGCTGGCCGCCTGCGCCGCGGCGGGTGTCACCGCCAGCGTCGTCGGTCACGCTCAGGCGGGCGCTGGCCTCGTCGTCTCCGCCACAGCGCCAGAGCGGCCACGCACACGGCGGCCCAGCGCGCACGCCAGCAAACGCGGCGCGGAGGCGCAGGAGCGCCCATTCATTGCCGACGCCGAGGCGCCAGATGGCGCCGCAACGCCTGATGCTCCCGATGCGCTGGCCACGCTGGAGACGGCCATCGGCCATACCTTCGCCAATCGCCAATTGCTGCTCGACGCGCTCACGCACCGCTCCTACGCCTATGAATTCGCCGCGCCGGGGGTCGTCTCGAATGAGCGGCTGGAGTTCCTGGGCGACGCCGTGCTGGCGCTCGTCAGCGCCGACCAGTTGTATCAGCAGCGCCCAGAGGCGCAGGAAGGCGACCTCACCCAGCTACGCGCGGCGCTGGTGCGCGCCTCCACGCTGGCCGAGTTCGCGCGGCGCATTCCGCTTGGCCCCTACCTGCGCCTGGGGCGCGGCGAAGAGGCGACGGGCGGGCGCGACCGCGAGACGCTGATCGCCTCGGCCTTCGAGGCCGTCATCGGCGCGCTCTATCTGGACGCTGGCCTGGCCGCCACGCAGGATTACCTCATCCCGCTGCTGCGCGCCGAGGCCGCCAGCGCCGTGCGCCAGCGCCGTGTCAAAGATGACAAATCGCTCTTGCAGGAGCTGGCCCAGGGGCAGCTCAGCGTCACCCCGCGCTACGTGGTCGTCAATCAGGAGGGGCCGTCGCACGACCGCCTCTTCACCGTGGAGGCGCTGCTGGGCGAGGTCGTCATCGGGCGCGGGCAGGGCCACAGCAAGCGCGAGGCCGAGCAATCCGCCGCGCATGCTGCGCTGCAAGACCCCGGCTGGTCGGCGCCAGAGTCGGAGCCGCCCATCGAGGACTAACACGGAGAGGAGCCGCCAGATGGCCGATCCAGCGCCAGCGAACGCCTACACCCCGGAGGGAATCATCTCCAGAGCGAGCGCAGGCAGCGTCGCGGATACCGTCACACACATCGAGCAGGCGCTGACAGCGGCAGAGATGACACTCTTCGCCGTGATCGACCACAGCGGCGAGGCGACACAAGCGGGGCTGAGCATGCAGGAGGCGCGGCTGCTGATCTTCGGCAATCCGAAGGGCGGCACGCCACTGATGGTCGCCGCGCCGCTGCTGGCGCTCGACCTGCCGCTGAAGGCGCTGGTTTGGCAGGACGCGGCGGGGCAGGTATGGGTGAGCTATACCGACCCAGCGTGGCTTGCCCGGCGCTACCATATCCCCGCCGATCTGGCGCGCAATATCGCGGGCATAGAGCCGCTGATCGCGGCGGCCATCCAAATGGTGAACGCGAGTGGAGGTTGACAATGCGGATCGAGGCAAAGCTGGCGGAGCGCGGGCTGATCTTGCCGAAGCTGTTGGACGTCGGCGGCGCGGCGCGGCTGCCATTCGCGCAGGTACGGGTGTTTGGCGACCGCGCGTTCATCTCTGGCCATGGCCCACAGCATCCAGATGGCTCAGTTGCTGAGCCGCTGGGCAAGGTGGGGCGCGATCTGACGCTGGAGCAGGCGTATCACGCCGCCGAACTGACCGTGCTGGCGATGCTGGCCGATCTGCAGCGCGCCCTGGGCGACCTCGACCGCATCACCGCGTGGCTGCGCGTCTTCGGCATGGTGCAGACAGCGCCAGGGTTCCAGCAGACGCCAGCGGTCATCAATGGTTGCTCTGATCTGCTGCTGGCCGTCTTTGGGCCAGAGGTGGGCGCGCACGCTCGCAGCGCCGTCGGCATGGCCGAGCTACCCTTCAACATCCCGGTCGAGATCGAAGCTGAGGTCGCCATTAGCGCGCAGGAGCGGCAGTAGCGCATCCGAGCAGACAAGGAGGGCAGCGGCATGGACACGCCAGCGTGGTATCTCGACGAGCTGGCCCACGCAGGGCCGGAGCATCGCGACCCGGCCTACGTCGCGGGCTATGACCGCAAGGCGGCCACCGATCCAGCCGAGGATGTTGCGTTGATGCGCGGGCTGGGGCTGGGCGCCGCCAGCGTGGTGGTGGACCTCGGCGCGGGGACGGGAACATTCGCGCTGGCAGCGGCGCCCCACTGCGGGCGTGTGGTCGCGGTGGATGTCTCGCCTGCCATGCTGGCGGCGCTGCGGGCGAAGATCGAGCGGCTGGGGCTGCGCAACGTGACATGCGAGCAGGCGGGCTTCCTCAGCTACGAGCATCGCGGCGCGCCCGCCGATCTCGTCTACTCACGCAATGCCCTGCACCACCTGCCCGACTTCTGGAAGGGGCTGGCGCTCCAGCGCATCGCCGCGCTGCTGCGCCCCGGCGGCGCGCTGATCCTGCGCGACCTGATCTTCTCCTTCGAGCCACACGAAGCCGGGCAGGCCATCGAAGCGTGGCTGGCCAGCGCGGATCAGCGCGCCAGTGACCCCAACCCCGGCTGGTCGCGCGCCGAACTGGTGGAGCATCTGCGCGCCGAATATAGCACGTTCACCTGGCTGCTGGAGCCGATGCTGGAACATGCAGGCTTCCAGATCGAGCAGCGCATCCTGAGTCCATCTGGCGTCTACACCGCCTACGTCTGTCGCAAGCGCTAGCCGACCTCACCTCCTGACAGGCCAGACGAATTCAGCGATTGCAGGCATTTCACCAGGCAAACGACTCGCCTCGCGCTGTATCTCATGGCATGGGCGCGCGCTCCGCGTGGGAGAAGGACGACAGAGGGTGAGGCGCTTCTTCGCGCGATACGCCACACAATGAATCCCCCTCTCCGCGTGGGAGAGGGGGATGAGGGTGAGGTTTCGCCCTAATAGCCAGCGCCGTAGCCGCCCGGCGTGTTGGTGGGCGAGGCGCCACCGCCGGAGCCAGCCGCCAGACCGGTGGTCGCCACGTACCACTTGCCAAACAATCCCTCGCCCTTCGTATCGCTCTGGCCCTGGTCACCAGAATAGCGATAGAGCGGGTGTCCGTTGTACGTGACCTGGCTGCCATTACCGCTGGAGATCATTGTCAGCGAGCCGGGAAGACTCGTTCCCATGGGCGCGCCACTGGCGGTGAGCGGCGGCCAAAGCTGCGCGCACGAGCCGGTGCAGGTCGCGCTGGTAGCGTTATCAGGCGTGAAGTAATAGAGCGTCTTGCCGCTGGAATCAGCCAGCGCAGTCTGCGATTTGCCACTGACTGTGACCGACTTCGTGCAGACGGTCGCGCCCGACGCACATTGCAGCTTCACGCCGCTCGATGCCGATGATGAGCCACCACTGCCCGCGCCAGTCCCGCCGTACAGGCCGCCGCTCCCGCTGCCAGCGCCCGCGCCGCCGCAGGCCGCCAGCGCCAGAGCTGCCATCAGCCCCAGCCCCGCCAGCGCGCTAATCGTTCTACCCCTGTAAGTTGTCATGTTCCATCCTCCGTAGCACAGAACGTTCTGTCCTCGCTCGGTATCCAATCTCGATAGGATGAGCACTCAGGGGGCGCGCGTCCCGCATGTTCACAGAGGACTACGGCGCAACGTTACAGCGGCGGGCGTGGCTATCCCCGCGCTTCCTCCAGCGCCGCTCGTTGCATCTGGTGAGGGGCGGCGCGTACTGGCTGTGACCGACCGTTACCTTTGCGGCGCTCGCGTGTGTGTAGAGGAGATGCAGCGCGAGGTGAGCGCCCGACCGCGCGGCCACACACAGCGCCGTGGACGCCTGGAGAAACGAGGATGAGTTGCAGCAAGCGAGCCTGATCGACTGGCGATGGCGTCTGCGCGCGTCACGCCCACACATCCCACGTTGGCTGATGGCCCTGCGCAGCCAGCGCCTCAGCGAGCCGCCGGAGCCGAGCGCCGCGCCCGCCGCCGCGCAGGCGCACGATGCGCCGAGCTTCGAGCTGTTCTATCAGCGGCATGCAGGCGCCATCTTCGGCTATCTCTGGCGCGTCTGCGGCGATGAGCAGACTGCCAACGACCTCACGCAGGACGTCTTCTTCAGCGCCTGGCGACACTTCGAGAAGCTGCGCGGCTACGACCGCCCGGAGGCGTGGCTCTTCCGCGTCGCCACCAACCTCGCGCTGAACGAGCGCCGACATCAGCGGGTCGCCGGGCCAGCGGCTTCCCTGCACGGCTACGAGCGCGCGGCGGGCGACCACGCGGCCCAGTTCGCCGAACGATCCGCCCTGCGTGGCGCGCTGGAAGGTCTGCCCGCCCAGCAGCGCGCCGCCTTCATCCTGCGCGAGGTCTACGGCCACAGTTGCGCCGAGGTCGCCGAGTTGCTGGGCGTCTCGCGGGCCGCCGCCAAGATGACCCTCAGCCGGGCGCGCGCCAGCCTGCGTCGGCTCTATCTGCACGAGGAGGCTGCCGAATGAGCGCCCCGACCACACCGGCCTGCCCGCTGGGCCTCAGCGCCGACGACCTCTCTGCCTGGCGCGACCAAGCGCTGCCCGCTGCCGCTGCGGAGCGCATCAGCGCCCACGCCAGCGGATGCCTCGCCTGCCAGCGCATCATCGCCATGCACGAGGCGCTGGCCGCCGCCGCGCAGGCCGAGCAGCCGCCCGCGCCCGATCCGCGCGCCTGGCTGCGCTTGCAAGCGCGCATCGCGGCGTCGCAGCAATCTCGCCGCGCGCCCGCCAACCCGTCGCTCAGCCGCGCGCGACGCCCCGCCGTCTGGGGCGGGCTGGGAGCCGCCGCCGCCGTGCTGCTGCTCTCCGCGCTCTTCATCCACCTCTTCGCGCAGCAGGCGCTGGTACGCGGCGGATCGAGCCACACCGCGACGGCGACCACGCTCGCCACGCCTGTAGCAACGCCGCAGCCCATCCCCACGCATGTCGCGCCGACCGTACCCATCGCCGGGACGCCGCTGGTGTGGCAGACGCGCGAGGGGCCAGCCGACCTCATCCCCAAGACATCGTCTGGTGATCTGGTTCACGCCAACGAAATGGTGTTCTCACCTACTGACGCGCGCACGGCCTATGCCTGCTCCGTGGCACGCGGCGCCACCACCGCAACCGTGGATGTTTGGGCTACGCACGATGGCGCACGGACGTGGAAGCATGTGAACACGACCAACTACGGTCTGGCGTGGTACGGATGCAAGCTCAACGTAGACGCGGACGAGCCGATGCGGGTTGAGTTGACTCTGGTCACCCTGTACGGCAATGTGACATCGACGAGCCAATCACTCTTGAGCGACGATGGCGGGCAGACCTGGCGCCATCTCGCTGACGGGCAGATGCTGACCAACCTGGTGACACGCGGCAAGGTCTCCGTCGGCATGATTCGCCAGTGGCCGCCGCTTCTCTTCTCGCAGCCACATCCCACGCCGACACTTCAGGAACTGCAAAACATTGAGCAGGTGGCGGTTAGCCGCGACGACTGGCGTACCTGGCAGCCGATCGATAGCGCGTTCTGGGCGCAAGGGCTGATGGTGAAGGATGTCTGGCAGCGGCCCGGCGATGGCGCGCTGCTGGCGTCTGCCATATCGGAGACGGGAGAGCCGAATCCCGCCGATGACGCGCAATTATGGCAAAGCATTGACCTCGGCGCGCACTGGACACGCATTCCCACGCCGCCGAATCTCCGCGCCGATGGTGGCTTCCTCGTAGGGCAGCCACAGGGCAACGCTCCGTGGCATGCGTGCGGCATCATGTTCGTTGGGAAGGAGGTCAATCAGCCGACAACGCTTGTCGCCTGCACGCTGGATAGCGGCCAGACCTGGCAGACGCGCCCGATGCCCGTCTTCATGTCGCTCTGCGGTAGCTACTGTGAGGGCGAAGAACTCGCGTCGCAACCGGAGATGTTGCCCGATGGGTCATTGCTGGCCCCATTTAGCGCCGGTGTAGCATCCAATGGCGCCCAGCAGAGCGATCTCGCGGGCCACCTCTACCTGCTGCCGCCCAGCGCGAACCAGTGGCAAGATATTGGCAGGGCAGGTAGCGGCGCGGACATCGTGATTGGCGGCCCGACCACTACGCTGGTCAGCCTGCCGAATATGAGTTACCGGCAGATTCCCACCGACGAGTTGGGCGAACCGTTCGGCTCCTTCATCAGCGGCAGCCCGCTCGGCGAGGTCCATGCATTCGCCATCGCCACGCTGCCTTGACGGCGTCACATCCCCTCTTACTCCCCCTCTCCTCGCGGGAGAGGGGGAGTAAGAGGGGTGAGGTTGTCTACCCCTTGCGCTGACGCTCGCGCTCGCGCAACTCCACGCGGCGAATCTTGCCGCTGATGGTCTTGGGCAGCTCGGTGACGAACTCGATCTCACGCGGATACTTGTAGGGCGCGGTCACCGTCTTCACATGCTCCTGAATCTCGGCCGCCAGCGCGGGCGAGGCGCTATATCCCGGCGCGAGGATCACGAACGCCTTGACGATCTCCCCGCGCACCGCGTCCGGGCTGGCGACCACCGCCGCCTCCATCACCGCCGGATGCTCCACCAGCGCGCTCTCCACCTCGAATGGCCCGATGCGGTAGCCCGCCGAGATGATGACATCGTCGGCGCGCCCCACGAACCAGAAGTAGCCGTCGGCGTCGCGATAGGCGCGGTCGCCCGTCAGATACCAGTCGCCCTTGAATGATTGCTCCGTCGCCTCTTCATTGCGCCAGTATTCCTTGAAGAGGCCCAGCGGGCGCTCTGGCTGCACGCGCACCGCGATGTCGCCCTCCTTATCTGGCGCGCACGGCTTGCCATCGTGGTCGATGACCTCCAGCTCGAAGCCCGGCGACGGCTTGCCCATCGAGCCGGGGCGCACCTCCAGCGGTGGGAAGTTGCCGCAGAGCAGCACGGTCTCCGTCTGCCCGTAGCCATCGCGGATGGTCAGGCCGGTTCCCGCGCGCCAGGCGTCGATCACCTCCGGGTTGAGCGGCTCGCCCGCGCCGACACAGTGGCGCAGCGCGAAATGATGCGCCTTCAGGTCTTCCTGCACCATCACGCGATAGGCGGTCGGCGGCGCGCAGAAGACCGAGATGGGGTGCTGCTCCAGCAGCGCCAGCGTGGCCTTGCCGTCGAACTTGCCGCGCGCATCCTGCACGAAGATGGCCGCGCCATTACCCCACGGGCCAAAGAAGTTGGACCACGCCGCCTTGGCCCAGCCCATCTCGGAGAGGTTCCAGACCAGATCATCGGGGCGCAGGTCGAGCCAGTAGCGCCCGGTGACGGCGGTATGCCCGATGGGGTAGCTAGCGTGCGTATGCGTGACCATCTTGGGATAGCCAACCGTGCCGCTGGTGAAGTAGATCAGGCAGGGATCGCTGGCCTGCGTGCGGCGGTCGTACCACGTCAGCGAGGCGACATCCACGGCGGGATGATAGCCCACGCAGCCCTCCGGGCAGGCGTCGCCCGGCTCGCCCACCGAGACGACGACCTTCAGCCCTGGGCAGGCGTCGCGTACCTGCGCCAGCTTCTCGATGCCGCTGGCGTCGCTGACGAAAGCCACCGCCTCGGCCACCTCGGCGCGATAGGCGATGTCTTTGGGCGTCAGCAGCGTGGTGCAGGGGATGCCGATGGCGCCCAGCTTCATCAGGCCGAGCATCGTCTCCCACCACTCCACCACGCGCGGCAGCATCAGCAGCACGCGGTCGCCCTTGCGCACGCCCAGCTTCTCGAAGGCATGCGCGGCGCGGCTGCTCTCCTCGTCGAAGTGGGTGAAGGTGTAGCGCTCGACAGTTCCATCCTGCCCAACCCAGAGCATCGCCAGCTTCTCTGGCTCTTCGGCCCAGCGCCCGATAGTGTCGATGGCGAAGTTGTAGTCCTCCGCCACCTCCCACTTGAAGTCACGCCGCGCCTGCGCGTAATCGGTCATGTTGTGCTGGCCTGCATCCTGGCCTGCATCCTGGCCCGTGCTCGCCTTTGCCATAGCGGCGCCTCTCACATCCCGGCTAGCACGCCGTTGGCCAGCGCGGCTCCGTCGTCGCGCCCGCAGCGGCTGCG
>DATBTW010000037.1:0-22682 GCA_036559055.1 Ktedonobacterales bacterium | reverse complement strand
CTGCTGCGCGCCTATCCCGGCTTCGCCGATCTGCCCTGCGCGCGCGCTGGCCGCGTGCATTTCGTGGATGGCGCCGCCTACTTCAGCCGTCCGGGGCCACGCCTTGTGGATAGCCTGGAGCTGCTCGCCCACCTCATCCATCCTGAGCTGTTCGCTAGGGGCGCGGATGGCGACGCGAGCGCCTTGACGCCTGACCAGAGCGCAATCGAACACACATAGTTGACGCGCCTGTCATCCGCGTGATATGCTCTAGTCAACGAAAGGAGGTGATGTGCAGTGAGTGAACGTTCTAGCCGCGCAGGCGGTTTCAATACTCACGGCGCCGAGTCTCTTGAGGGGTACGCCTGCTAGCGTTCGCGCAGCAGAAACTCCCGCAAGCGATCTTCGGGTCGAGTGCGAATGACCGGCACGACGGTGGGTGTTTTTCCCCGCCTGCGCGGTTTCAACCGGGGTGATAGCCAGATTGGCTGTCGCCCCGGTTTTCTTTGTGCTGTATCAGCGCAGCGGTTGAAACCGCGCCTGAAGGCGACTGCGGTCGCCACAAGACCCGCCTGCGCGGGTTCACGATCTGCCTACCTCACCTTCATGCCGCGCCCTGCGTTGAGATGGCCACCCAGAAGAGATTGGCCAGCGCCAGATAGCCCCGGTCGGAAGGATGGAAGCCATCGCTAGAGACGAAATCGGGATGCGCGACCAGATCGGAGTCGAAGAGGTCCACCAGCGTGTCGTGATGCGCCGCCACCGTCGCGTCGATGACCTGATTCCACTGCGCGGCCTGGCTGCGAATCGACGCTGGCGTGGCAGGCGCGCCGCAGAATGAGCCAGACGCCGCCTGCGCCTGCACCGCAGGCAGCGCGCTGAAATCGGGCGCGTTGGCTACGAAGACGTTGGCGGTCGTCTGCTGCTGGAGCTTCGTCAGCAGGGTGTTCAGGTCGGCGCCGTATTGCTGGAGCGGCACACAGCCCTTGAAGTCATTGCCCACCAGCCAGACGGTGATGAGCGTCGGACGCGCGGCGATGGCCTGCGGCGCCTCATCGTTCAGCGCGCGGCTCAGCGTCTCGCCGTCGATGCCCAGATTCAGCGCGTAGGAGCCTTTGGGCAGCCGCGAGATCAGAATCGGCACATAGGCGGAGGTGTTCGGGTTGCTGGCCCCCACCCCGACCGCGTCTGACGCGCCGATCGCTACGTAGCGCACCGCGCTGTGCGGCGCCGCCGTGGCCGCCGACGCGCTGGTCGCAGTGGGGCTGGTCGCGGTGGGGCTGGTCGCGGTGGGGCTGGGCTGATGGCTGGCCGTCGAGTCTCCGCCGCCCGCCGGAGCGTCGCACGCCGCCAGAGCCAGCAGCGCCAGCAGCAGGATCACGGGTAGCGGTCGGGCGAGCGCGTGGCGGCTCGATGGGCTGGCCAAATGCGTCCGAGGCGCAAAACGTCTCCACATGTAGTGTTCACTCCAGGGAATAGCTGGCGCGACATGACGCAAGATGGCGCGGATAGAATGCGCATCCTGCTCTGAGATCGTATCGGCGCGCAGATGAGGGCGTCAAGCGTGGATGTGGAGATAGACACACCTGCGCAGGCGGCACGGGCGGATAAACCCGCAGCTACGGGCGGCCCGTAGCGCGCGGCTTCAGCCGCCAGGCGCGCATGCGCGCACCTTGGCGGGCGTCCTACCTGGCTTGCCGGAGAGCAGGAGTCGCCCATATACTGCACGCGGTATTCTGGGCGGTACTCTGACGGCATCGTGGTGATGAGAGAGAAAGTAGGTCGCGCGTGCGCACGCTGGTGACAGGTGGAGCAGGCTATATCGGCAGCGTCATCGTGGAGGAGTTGCAGCGGGCGGGGCACACGCCCGTCGTCTACGATTCCTTCGTCAAGGGGCATCACGCAGCGCTGCCGGAGGGCGTCGCCGTCGTCGAGGGCGACATCCGCGATACCGCGCTGCTGACCCGCACGCTGGCGGAACAGCGCATCGAGGCGGTCATCCACTTGGTTGGGCTGATCGAGGTCGGCCTTTCGGCGACGAATCCCGCCGCCTTCTTCGAGACGAATGTGGGCGGCAGCATGAGCGTCGTGCGGGCGATGATCGAGGCTGGGAGCGAGACGGATGTGAAGCGGCTGGTCTTTAGCTCCACCGCCGCCGTCTACGCCGAAGATGCGCCGCTGCCCCTGCGCGAGGGCGCCCCGACCGGCCCTACCAGCGCCTATGGCGCCTCGAAGCTGATGGTGGAGCAACTGCTGGGCTGGGTCGCGCCAGTACACGGCCTGATCTGCACCTCCCTGCGCTACTTCAACGCCGCTGGCGCCACCGAGCGCAACGGCGAGGCGCACGAGCCAGAGACACACCTGATGCCGCTGGTGCTGCGCGCCGCCGAGCGCGACGAGTCCGTCATCATCTTCGGCACGGATTACCCTACGGTGGATGGAACCTGCGTGCGTGACTACGTCCATGTGCGCGACCTGGCCTCGGCGCACCTGCTGGCGCTGGGGCTGAGCGAGCCGGGCTTGCAAACCTACAATGTCGGCTCTGGAACCGGCTATTCAGTGCGCCAGGTGATCGAGATGGCGCGCGAGGTCACGGGGCGCGCGCTGCCAGCCATCGAGCGCCCGCGCCGCGCGGGCGACCAGTACGCCACCGTCGCCACCTCCGAGCGCATCATGCGCGAGCTGGGCTGGCGTCCGCAGCACAGCGATCTGCGCACGCTGCTGGCCACTGCCTGGGCCTGGCGCCAGTCGCATCCCAATGGCTACGCCGAGTAGCGCCGCCTGTCTGGCATGCGGCGCTTGCAAACGCCGCAGCGCCGTGGTATCATACGGAGGCTCGCGGGGCAGACTCGCGCGCGAGGGCCTGTGGCGCAGTTGGGAGCGCGTCTGCATGGCATGCAGAAGGTCAGGGGTTCGAGCCCCCTCAGGTCCACCATCCAATCGGATACCGCGCACACTGGCGTGACGGCCTTTCACCCCCATGGGCGAAAGGCCGTTTGCTGTCTGTACGCGCGTGTGGAGTCCATCATCCGCAGTGCGCGGGCAAGCGATCCCACGGCGCAGGGCCGTGGTGGAGGGAGTGGCGCTGTTATGGCACGCAGCAGATATCAGCCAGCGGAGTTCGAGACGAAGTGGCAGGCGCGCTGGGATGAGGCGGGCGATACTATTGCCCACGACGACGACCCACGCCCCAAGTATTACAACCTCGCCATGCTGCCCTATCCCTCCGGCGATCTGCACATCGGCCACTGGTACAACTACACGGGGGCCGACATCTATGGCCGCTTCATGCGCATGCGCGGCTACAACGTCATGCAGCCCATCGGCTTCGACGCCTTCGGCCTGCCCGCCGAGAACGCCGCCATCAAGCGCAACATCCAGCCGCGCACGTGGACGCTGGCCAACATCGACAACATGCGCCAGCAGTTGCGGCGCATGGGCGCTGGCTGGGACTGGACGCGCGAAGTCGTCACCTGCCTGCCCGACTATTACAAGTGGACGCAGTGGCTCTTCTTGCAGTTCTACAAGCGCGGCCTGGCCTATCGCACCAAGGCCCCCGCGAACTGGTGCCCGACCTGCAACACGACGCTGGCCAATGAGCAGGTCGTCAACGGCGCCTGCGAGCGCTGCGGCACGCCGGTCGAGCGCCGCGAGATCGACCAGTGGCTGATGCGCATCACCGACTACGCCGATGAGTTGCTGAAATTCGACGGCATGGACTGGCCCGAGAAGACCCGCCTGATGCAGACCAACTGGATTGGCCGCAGCGAGGGCGCCGAGATTCACTTCACCGCCAGCATCCCGAACGCGAACCGCAAGCGCGGGCGCAAGGCGACCATCGAGCTGCCGGTCTTCACCACGCGCCCCGATACGATCTTCGGCGCCACCTTCTTCGTGCTGGCGCCGGAACATCCCGCGGTGGAGCAGTTGACCACGCCGGAGCAGCGCGACGCCGTGCAGGCGTATGTGGAGCAGGCGCGCCGCGAGAGCGAGATCGAGCGCATGAGCGTGGAGAAGACGAAGGCCAAGACGGGCGTGCCGCTCGGCTCCTATGTCACCAATCCCGTCAGCGGCGCACAGGCGCCCATCTGGATCGCCGACTATGTGCTGATGAGCTACGGTAAGGGCGCCGTGATGGGCGTCCCCGCGCACGACCAGCGCGACTTCGAGTTCGCCCGCGCCTTTGGGCTGCCCATCACGCAGGTCGTGCAGGATGGCGACCAGCCGCTGACCGATCCGGCGACGTGGGACGAGGCCAAAGCGGCGCACGGCCGGCTGGTCAACTCTGGCCCCTTCGACGGCGTCCCCGCCGAGGACGCCAATCGCCGCGTCATCGCCTGGCTGGAGGAGCATGGCGTCGGCAAGGGCGCCGTCAACTATCGCCTGCGCGACTGGCTGGTGAGCCGCCAACGCTTCTGGGGCGCGCCGATCCCCATCGTCTACTGCGCGCAGCATGGCGCCGTGCCCGTACCAGACGATCAACTGCCGGTGCGGCTGCCCGATGAGGCGCAGTTCAAGCCGACGGGCGAGTCGCCGCTGCGCTACGTGCCGGAGTTCCTGAACACCACCTGCCCGATCTGCGGTGGCCCCGCCACGCGCGAGGTGGATACGCTGGATACGTTCATCTGCTCGTCGTGGTACTTCCTGCGCTACGCCGACCCGCACGACGATCAGCAGGCGTGGGATCAGCAGCCGGTGGCGAAGTGGCTGCCAGTGGATATGTACGTGGGCGGCCCGGAGCACGCCACGCTGCACCTGATGTATGCGCGCTTCTTCGTCAAGGCGCTGCGCGACATGGGGCTGCTGGACTTCGGCGAGCCATTCACGCGGCTGTATCATCAGGGGATGGTGCTGGGGCCAGATGGCCAGAAGATGTCGAAGTCGCGCGGGAACGTAATCGCGCCCGACGCTGTGGTGAAGCGCTATGGCGCTGACACCGTGCGCGCTTACCTGATGTTCATGGGGCCATTCGATCAGGGCGGCCCGTGGAATGACCAGGGCATCGAGGGCGTCTCGCGCTACCTGAATCGCGTCTGGACGCTGGTAACGGACTTCGCGGAGGCGCGCGGCGAGGCGGCGGCCAGCGCGACGCCTGCCGGACGCGAGGTGGACCGGCTGCGCCACAAGACCATCGCCCGCATCACCGCCGACTACGAGGGGCTGCGCTTCAACACGGCGCTGGCCGCGCTGATGGAGTTCGTCAACGGGCTGAACAAAGCGCGCGAGGCCACGCCCGATGTGCAACGCGACCCGCGCTACGCCGCCGCCGTCGAGACGCTGCTGACGCTGCTGGCGCCGATGGCTCCGCACATCGCGGAGGAGCTGTGGAGTCGCGTGGGCCATGCGGAGAGCGTGCATCGCCAGCCCTGGCCAGACTTCGACCCCGCGCTGACGCAGGATGAGCAGATCACGGTGGTGATACAGGTCAACGGCAAGGTGCGCGATACGCTGCTCTGCTCGCCCGACGTGACGGAGGCGCAGGTGCGCGAAGCCGCGCTGGCCAGCGGAAAAGTCGGCGCCGCGCTGGGTGGCCGCGAGGTACGCAAGTTCATCTACGTCCCAGGCAAGCTGGCCAATCTGGTCGGGTAACAGGCAGCAACGCGGGTGGCGATGGAACCCTCCTTCGCCACCCGCAGCCGTGCTACTTCAGCGGCAGGTCGCGCACGTGGATGGTCTGGCCGCGTCCAGGGCCGACCGAGATCAGCGCCAGCGGCGTCTCCACCAACTCCTCGATGCGGCTGAGGTAGTTGCGCGCGTTCTCTGGCAGGTCGTTCCAGCGCGTCGCGCCCACCGTGGAGGTCTGCCAGCCGGGCCATTCCTCGTAGACCGGCTCGCACATGTTGACCTCGTTCAGGTTCGCGGGCATCGAGTGGATGGCCTGATCGCCGATGCGATAGCCCGTGCAGATTTTGATCGTCTCGAAGCCATCCAGCACGTCCAGCTTCATGATGGCCAGGCTATCGAGGCCGTTCAGCCGCGAGACGAATCGCCCCGCCACGGCATCGAACCAGCCGCAGCGGCGCGGGCGGCCCGTCGTCGTGCCGTACTCGTGGCCCAGTTCGCGCAGACGGTCGCCATCTTTGTCGTGCAGCTCGGTGGGCATCGGGCCGGCGCCTACCCGCGTGATGTACGTCTTGTAGACGCCCATCGTGTGCTTCACGCTCTTGGGCGAGAGGCCCGCGCCGGTCGAGGCGTTGCCCGCCACGGTCGAGGATGACGTGACGTAGGGGTACGTGCCGAAGTCCACATCCAGCAGCGCCGCCTGCGCGCCCTCCAGCAGCAGCGTCTCGCCATCCGCCGCCGCCTGCTGCAGCATCGTCTGCGTATCGGTGACGTGCGAGCGCAGCCGCTGCGCATAGCCGACGTACTCGGTGTGGATCTCCTCCAGCGAGAGCGGCTGCTCGCCGTAGATCTCGGTAATCATGCGGTTCTTCTGCGCCAGCGTGGAGGCCAGCTTGGAGCGGAAGGTATCGGGGTCGAGCAGGTCGGCCATGCGAATGCCCACACGCGAGAACTTATCCACGTAGGCCGGGCCGATGCCGCGCAGCGTCGCGCCGATCTTCTCCGCGCCGCGGCTCTCCTCCTCCACGCGATCCAGCAGGATGTGGTAGGGCATCACGACGTGCGCGCGGTCGCTGATGTAGAGGCGGCTGACGTCGATGTCACGGGCGCGTAGTTGATCCATCTCGGCGATCAGCGCTTTGGGGTCCACCACCACGCCATTGCCGATGACGCATTTGACTCCGGGATGCAGGATGCCCGACGGCACGAGGTGAAAGGCGAATTCCTCGCTTCCGTAGACGACACGATGGCCCGCGTTGGCGCCGCCCTGATAGCGCACCACGTAGTCGGCGTGATCCGCCAGCTCGTCTACGATCTTGCCTTTGCCCTCGTCGCCCCATTGGGCGCCGACAATCGCCATCACACTCATGTCTGGTATCTCCCTGATCCCTCTCTTGCGTCGTGTCGCGCGGTCGCAGCATCCTCACGCGCTTGCGCTGGTTAGTGCTGTATATAGTCGATGATAAGCTGATCGCTGATCTGCTCCACGGGCGCCTCGTCGTCGGTGAAGACGAGGCCGCCGCGCTGCGCGTGCGCCGTCTGCACGAGTGGCTCGGTCTCGTTCGCCACGATGCCCAGCGGCGAGCCGCCATTGGTCTGCGCCGCCGCGCTCAGGCGCGCCTGCACCTGGCTGAGCGTCGTCGGCGTCACCGTCGCAATAATTTCCGTATTGAGCGCGCCTGGCACATCGAGTGTGTAGACCGACGGAAACACCTGCGAGAGCGTGTTGACGAAGGCATGCACGAGCCGGTAATCGCTGCCCACATGGCTGGTATTCAGCACGATCACGCCATCGGGCGCCATATGCGCTCTGCTCTCCTGAAAGAACTCCGTCGTCGTGAGCTGGAATGGGATGTAGGGCGGCTTGTAGGCGTCCACCATCACCACATCATAGGTAGCGTGCGCGAACCGCATGAAAGTGCGGCCATCGGCGATGGTCACATGCAGATTCGGCTCATTCATGGCGAAATACTGCCGACCGACCGCCACGATCTCTGGATCGATCTCCACGCCATCAATCGGCGTCGGGCCGTAGACCGCTGTGTACTGCTTGGCGACGGTGCCAGCCGCCAGCCCCACCACCGCCAGGCGTGGGCGCGTGTCGCTGGCGCCATGCGCGGCGAAGAGCGGCGCCGCCAGCGCATAATCGGTATACCACGACTGGCCGTTCAGCACACGCCCCGGTAGGTACATCGAGTGGATGGCGTGGCCCTCATTGAGCAGCAGATTCATCGAGCCGTCTGGCCCACGCACGACCTGGATAAAGTTGTAGAGCGACTCGCGCTCGTTTACGACCGTGCCATAGCCGATGCCAGAGACGCCCTTGAGCGGGCCGAGCGAGACGAATTGCGGCAGCAGCAGCGGCAGCAGCAGCAGCGCGCCGGGGATGGCCACGCCGATGCGCGTAGCCCCGCGCAGCCCCAGCAGTGAGACGGCCAGCAGCGTGACCGAGACGAGGAAGAACGAGCGCCGCACGCCCAGGTCAGGGATGAGGACGAGTACGGGCAGGAACGCGCCGATGATGCTGCCGACGGTCGAGAGGGCATAGAGGTTGCCCGCGATGCGACCCGCCGAGCCGACCCCGCTGACTGTCAGCCGGATGGCGAAGGGCGAGACCATGCCCAGCAGAATGGTCGGCACGGAGAAGAGCAGCACGACGGCGAAGAGCGAGCCGACGAAGACATTGGGTATCTCGCTATTCAGCGCGATGGCGGCGGCGTTCAGCACCGGCCCGCTGATGAACGGGATCAGCCCGGTGAAGAGGGCGGCGGCGGCGGTGAGCGCGCAGAGCAGGCGCATGCTGGGATGTCGGTCGGCGACACGCCCGCCGATATAGTAGCCCAGCGAGAGATAGATCAGCGTGAAGCCGATCTGGTTGGCCCAGATGAATAGCGACGTGCCGAAGAATGGCGCCATCAGCCGCGGGCCAAGCATCTCCAGCGCCAGCGACGAGACGCCGCCGATGAAGACCAGCAGTAGCAGCGACAGCCGATTGGGCGCGACGCCTGTGACAGCGCTCGCGTCGGGCTGCGTAGCGGTCGCTGGCGTGGCGGGGGCGCCGCCTGCGGTCGCCCGCGTGGCGCGATCCGCGAATGGTAAGCGCATGGGCTAGAGGCTCCTCAGGTGGCTCATGGAGTCGAAGTCGTGAAGGCGAAATTGTTGAGCATCGGGTTGAAGAACTCGATTTCACCCGCTGTGAAGCGATCAGAGACAGCCAGCAGATTGATGATGTAGGGCTGCCCATGCGCTACTGTCGCAAAAACCTGCACGCGTATGCCCGCGCTATTGTTCGTAATCAGCCCGGCGCCGCCCTGCCACACCACGCCGCCAATCGTGCGTGTCGTCTCGCCATTGGTCAGGCGGATGAAGTTCTGGGGGTACTTCGTCTGGAGATAGCTCAACTCATATTCGACCCAGATCGAAGGGTCGGCGCCATTCGGCGGCGGATTGTCGAGCGCGTTGGTGTTGGGCAGCGCGACCTGCATGGCATAGCCCGTCTCGTTGCTATCGTCGGCGAACTGCATGCCGGGATTGAGCGGCGAGACGATCCAGCCATCGGGATATTGTATGGTGAAGCCGTCAGCCTTGTCGTTGAAGAACTGGAAACCCAGCGCGGCGACGGTCGGCGAGGCGGTCGGCGTGGGCCTGGTTGGCGTGGGCGTGGAGCCTATTTGCCCTTCGGCGGTGATGTGACCGCTATCAGCCAGCACGAAAAGCAATGAGCTGGCGATCAGGGTACACGCCAGCGCGACGATGAAGGTGGTGCGCGCTGTCAGCCCTCGCCGGGTACGGGGTATGGTTGTCCCTTCGCGCGAGTCGGAGTGCGAGTCGTACTCGCTGGACATTCAATACTCCTCAGCAGTGTTGATGAGCCACCCGCGTGTGGCGGCTTACCACCCTGGCGCCCTCACCCATTCGTTCGTCCAATCGCTTCCAGTCGCTTCCAGTCGCCGCCACATTATAACGCATATCGGCAATCGTCAATAGCGCGGGCGCCAACTGGAATCACCTTACGACGACAGGAGTCAACCGATGTCAACGTCCTCTGCGGCGCCTGAGCCAGATCGCGCCGTCGTTCCATTCGCGCTGACCGGCTGGGATCATCGCCTGCGGGGCTTCCACTGCGGCGACGAGGTGGATATCTTCGCGCTCATCACCGAACGCTACCTCATCTTCGTCGATACCAGCGCCACGCCAGAGCAGGCGGCGGCGGCAGTCGCGGCGCTCCAGAGCGAGGCGGTGGGCCGCCAGCCGCTAGTCATCTTGACGCACGCCGACTACGACCACGCCTGGGGGAACGCAGTATTCGCGCCATCTGGCGCGCTCCCCGCGACAATCATCGGCCATACGCTGACCCGCGAGCGGCTGGCCAGCCCTCGCGCCGCCGATGAGCTGGCCGAGCGCCTGCGAGCGGATACACGCTTCGCCTCGGTACGCCTCATTGCGCCCGACATCGCGTACACCGAGCGGCTGGAGATCGACGGCGGCGACCTCACGCTAGAGTTGCTGCACACCCCCGGCCATACGCCCGACCACACCGCCGTCTGGATTCCCGCACGGCGCCTGCTGCTGGCGGGCGACGCCGTTGAGCGCCCCTGGCCTTACGTGCGCAGCGCGGCTGACCTGCCCATCCTGCGCGCGACGCTGGCGCGACTGGCGGCGCTGGGGGCCGAGCGCATCGCGGTCTGCCACGGCGCAACCTCTGACCCCGCGCTGATCGCCAGCAACATCGCCTACTTTGATCTGCTGGAGCGCCGTTGCCGCGAGGCGCTGGCCCGCACGCCCGCGCTTGCAACGCAGGCAGGCGAGTTGCCAGGCGAAGAACTGGAGGCGGCGACCATCCCCTACGCCGAGGCGCTGCGGCTGATGGGCGGCCAGCCCGACGACGCGGCGGGCTGGTCGTATGACGCCTTCCACCACGCCGCCCTCCGCGCGACGCTCGGCTGGCTCATGTCAGGGTCATAACCGCAGGCAGCGACACCCTGAGTGGAAACGCACTGGAGTTCTCGGTCGAAAGCCTCCAGCGCCGGATTGTGGTGTAACCCGCCGCCGTATCCCTTGTAGCTTCAGCGCGCCGCTGGAGGTCGCGGCGACGCCAGCGCGCCAGGCCAGAAAGGAGCGCGGACGTGACAGGTTTGCTTGTGCAGCGCGCTGCGGCGGCGCTGTGGGCTACGGTACTGGCCCTCCTGGTTGCCGGAGTCGCCTCTTTGACGTGGGGCGGGTTGCTCGTCGCTAATCTGACCATCAGTCCAGCGATCCCCTGGGCAGTTGTCGTGATGGCCGTGGCGCTCTGGTTCTTCTGGCGCTATCTAGGGGGCAGTTGGTGGCCGCGCAGCACCTCTATGCGGCGGCGCGCTCTGCTGCGGTGGCGGCTGGTACCGCGGAGCGCGCTCGGCTGGGCGCTACTAGCGGGCGCGCTCTCGTTGGCGGCGCTAGTAGGACTCTGGATTGTCTTGGTGGAGCTTACACACGTCGGTGGTAATCCCACCATTCCTGGCGCCGCGACGACGCCCGCGGTGACGCTGGCGCTGGCGCTCGTAATGGGGTCATTCGTCTCCTCGCTGACCGAGGAGTTCGCGTTTCGTGGCTATGCGCAGGTCACGCTGGAGCGGACATTCGGTGGTGCGGCTGCCGTGGTCCTTTCGTCGCTCCTCTTTATGCTCTATCACGGCCCCACGCAGGGCTTCGCATGGTCGAAGCTCATGTTCTACTTCCTCGTCGGGGTCGTGTTCGGCTCCATCGCCTTCCTCACCAACTCCACGCTGCCAGCATGGCCGACGCATCTGGCGGGCGACTTGATCTTCTTCTTTCTGATCTGGCCCAACGACGCGACACGGCGCTTCGTCTGGCGCGATGGCGCCGACCCGGCTTTCTGGCTCGTCGTGGTGTTGGTCGTCGTCTTCACCGCATTGGCCATTCTGGCCTTCCTGCGCCTATCGCGTGCCACGCGCGCGTCGCGAGCCATGCCAACAGCGCCGATACCTGTGGGCGGCGCCGCCATTGAACCGTCGCAGTAGCCGCAGCCAGGTCAACCAATGGGAGAATCATGCTGATCCATGCTGTTGATGTAGCGGGCGCAGTCGCGCCTTCAGTCCAGCAGCGTCGCCTTCTCGGTGGGTCGGGGCGCCGCTGGCTGGGTGGCGGCGGGGCTGAGCGGCGCGACCAGCGGCGCGACCAGCGGCGCGATCAGCGGCGTGGCGTGCGCCAGCGCGGGCGCCTCGCGCTTCTCGGACTCCTCGGAGTCTGCGGCGCTCGCCTGTGGGCTGGCCTCGTCGGGGCTGGCCTCCTCCGCCAGCGGCTGCTTATCGGGGAAGTGCGGCGAGGAGCGCTGGTAGCGGTCGTAGAAGACATCGAACATCGCATAGGCGACAGCAACGATGGGGCCAGCGAAGAACGCGCCCCACACGCCGCCGAGCTTCGCGCCGATCAACAGCCCGGCGAAGAGCAGCAGCGGATGTACGCCCATCGTCGAGCCGAAAACGCGCGGCGCGACGATCTGCAGCGTGATCTGCTGTGCGATGATCAGCGCGATGAACAGGATGAGCAGATTGGCGAGCAACTGGTTGGTGGGCGATTGCAGGAGCACCAGCGCAACGGGCGGCACAATCGCCAGAAATGTGCCGATGAACGGCAGCAGCATCAGCACACCGCAGATCAGCGCGACAGGGATGCTGTTGGCCTGACCCAGCAGCAGCAGTGAGAGCCACGTCAGCGCTGTGTAGACCAGCCCCACGACCAACTGCGCGCGCAGGAAGCCGCCGAATTTCTGCGTGACTGCGGCAGTAAACATCTCTGCGTCGTCGTGCCATTTCGGCGGCAGTCGGCGCATGACACCCGCGACGAGCCGCTCGCCATCCAGCATCATATAGAACGAGAGGATGATGACAAGGAAGGCGTCGAAGAGCAGCGTGAGCACTGACGTGATGGTGGTAGTGGCGATATTGACCGCCTGATTGGCTGCGGAGCCGGTATAAGCCGGAATCTGCCCCCACACCTGTGAGACGAAGCGCGCGGCGTCACTGTGGCGCATGCCCAACCGCTCCAGCGCCAGCGTCAGGTTGACGCTGACCTGATTCAGGCTGGCCGGGGAGAAGGCATCGCTCAACTCCAGCGCCAGGCGACGCATCTGGTCGCCGACGATGGGGACGGTCAGCACGATCACGCCGGAGATGACGATGGCCAGCGCAAAATAGATCATCGAGACAGCCACCGGACGCGGCAGCCCGACGCGCCGTAGCGAGGTGGAGAGTGGCTCCAGGATGAAGGCGACGACCCACGCCAGGAAGAAGAGCAGGATGATGTCACCGAATGCGACCAGACTTGTCCAGATCAGCTGCGCGGCGTAGATGGCGACGATGACTGTGACCAGCGTGAGCAGCACGCGCAGGATGCGGTATCGCGCCAGGAAATCTGGTTGCATGGCTGGCTCACGCCTCCTTAAAGCGGGCGCTGGGTGTCATCCTCGGTGTGAGTGGTAGGGCGCCCATCTTCGTACCTGCCATCTTAGCACGCGGAAGGCCAGCGACCGCAGTGTGAGCGCCCGAATGTCCTCACAGCCGGACGGCGCTGATCGGCGCGCGACCAGCCATCAGCGCGGCCAGCGCGGCGTCGGGGGTGGCGCGGCTGGCGGCATCCAGCGGACCGAGCGGGGCGGCGGCGAAGCGCGCCAGCTTGCCGGGCGTCAGCACGCCGAGGTCATCGAGCAGGCCCAGCGCGTCGGCGCCGCCCCGCGTGGCCAGCCGCAGCAGATCGGCGGGCGCGGGCGGCTCGCCCGCCTGGGTGTGCAGCGCAGCGCTGGCGGCGGCTTCTTCCCAGACGGAGAGCGATGGCGAGCTGGCCAAGCTGTCGGTTCCCAGCGCCAGCCGCACGCCCGCCGCGCGATAGGCCGCCCAGGGCAGGCGACCGTTGAGCAGGCGGGTGTTGCTGCGCGGGCAGTGGGCCAGCGCGGCGTGCGAGGCCACCAGCAGCGCCAGATCGTCGGCGTCCACCTGCACGCCGTGCGCCAGCAGCGTGTCTGGGCCGAGCGCGCCCCGCTCGCACAGGTAGGCGATGGGCGAGACGCCCGCCGCCGCCTCCAGATCGACGGGCAGGCCAAGCGTGGCATAGAGTATGTCGCGGATGGGGCCGCTGCGGTCGCGCAGCCATTGCGACTCGGCGGGAGACTCGGCGACGTGGATGCTGACGGGAACGCCCTCGGCGTGCGCCCAGGCGCAGGCGCGCTCGAAGAGCAGCGCGGAGACGGTGTAGGGCGCATGCAGCGAGAGGCCGAAGCGCACCCGTGCGCCGGGATATTCCGCCCGCCACTGTGCGAGCTGGCGCTGGCCGCGCGCCAGAATCTCGTCGGCGCGAGTAGGGTCGCCGCCGATGAGTTCATAGTAAACAACGCCGCGCAGGTCGCTCTCGACGATGGGGGCGACGCTCTGGCCCGCCGAGCAGATCTCGCCGACCGCCGCCACTCCGCTGGCCAGCGAGCGGCGCACGCCCTCGGCGGCGGACGCGCGCAGGGCTTCATCGCTCAGCGCACGCCGCGCGCGCATCAGCGCCAGAATCCAGTGAGCCATGTCCAGGCCAGGCGGCACGACGCCTTCCAGCGCGGTCAGCTCCAGATGGGTATGCGCGTTGATGGCGGCGGGCAGCAGCGCAGCCTCGCCGAGCGCGACGCGGCGCGCGTTGGGGTAGCGCGCCGCGAGGTCAGCGGCAGAGTCAACCGCGACGATGCGCTCGCCCTCCACAGCGACACCGCCATCGGCGATGGGCGCCGTCGTGACGGGGTAGACGTAGCGCGCGGTCAGCAGGATGACAGGAGCGGCCATCTAGCCGACAGTTCCAGTCGTGCGCTGGCTGTATTCGGCGGGCGCGAAGAAGACCAGCACGCTCAGCGCCTCACTGACATCGTGGAAGCGATGCGGCACGTTGGCGGGAACGTAGACCAGCGAGCCAGCCGCCACCGGAACCTCATCGGCGTCCACCCGCAGCGTGGCGCGGCCCGCGACGACGTAGTACAACTCGTCCTCGGTATGCGGCTCCTGCGGATCCTCCGCGCCGATGGCCAGCTCATACAGCCCGGCGCTCATCGCGGGGACGTGCAGGAACTCTTCATACAACTCGCCAGACTGCTCGCGCCGCTGGCTGAGGTCCGCGACGGTGAAGTGGCGCATGCGCGATGTCTCCCCTGAGCGTGAGTGAAGCTCTCGGCCGGAAATGGCCGGAGCACGCGGATGGTAGCGGGTGGGCGGCTCTCGGCCATGCATGGCTGGAGTACGCGACGGCGGCTTGAAAGCCGCAGAGGCGCGCCCACCTGCGGTGGCGCAAGGGCATTCATGCCCCAACCGTACCGTGCGTCGGCCATTTATGGCCGCGACTCCTCATCCCCGCCCGTGTCGTCTCGTGATGGCCGCGATCACAAACGATTCTAGTCGAACAGTTCCAGGATGTGGTAATCGCTGTCGCGCTTGGCCGGGCGGAAGCCCTGCGCGCGGATATTGGCCTGGATCTGCTCCACGGTCATGCACGAGCCGACATTAGCGCCGGCGGCGCTGACGACATTCTCCTCCATCATCGTGCTGCCAAAGTCGTTGGCGCCACCGTGCAGCGCGCGGCCTGCTAGCTCCGCCCCCTGCGAGGGCCACGACGCGCTGATATTCTCGAAATTGTCGAGCATCAGCCGCGCGAAGGCGACCATGCGCAGATATTCGTCGCCGCTGGCGCGCTCGCCACCCATCGCGGTGTGGTCGGGCTGGTAGCTCCAGCAGATGAAGCTGGTGAAGCCGTTGCCATTGTAGGCCCGGCTCTCATCTTGCAATTCGCGCAAGCGCGTCAGCGTCAGCACGCGCTCCTCCAGCTCCTCGCCGAAGCCAAATACCATCGTCGCCGAGGTTGTCATGCCCTCGCGCTGGGCCAGCCGCTCGGCCTCGATCCAGCTCTCCCACGTTCCCTTGTGCGGCGCAATGCGGTTGCGTGTGCGGTTATCCAGAATCTCCGCGCCGCCGCCTGGCAAGCCGTCCATTCCCGCCTCGTGCAGCGCATTCAGAATCTCGTCCAGCGGGCGCTTCTCGATGCGCGCGATGTTC
The DNA here is from genome assembly GCA_036559055.1 of Ktedonobacterales bacterium. GTDB lineage: Bacteria > Chloroflexota > Ktedonobacteria > Ktedonobacterales > JADMIN01 > JAKAIY01. The sequence goes on along the minus strand of DATBTW010000037.1, from coordinate 7,071 downwards.
CAGACCTCGACCGGCGAGAAGGCGTCAAGCTGGATGTCTGGGAAGCGGCCTTTCAGGTAGCGCAGCAGATCGGTGTAATACTCCAGCTTCAGGTAGGGGTTGACGCCGCCCTGCAGCAGCACGCGCGTCCCGCCCCATGCCGCCAGCTCCGCGACTTTCTGCCCGATCTGGTCATGCGTCAGCAGATAGGCCTCGGCGCTGGCGGGCTTGCGATAGAAGGCGCAGAAGCCGCAGTCGATGATGCAGACGTTGGTGTAGTTGACGTTGCGATCCACCAGATACGTGACCACGCCCTCCGGATGCCTGCGCTGGCGCACGGTGTCGGCGGCGGCGATCAGCTCGGCGGCGTCGGCCTCCTGATAGAGGCGCATGCCGTCATCGAACGAGAGGCGCTGGCCCGCGATGGCGTTGCGCAGCAGATCGCCGGTAACGAGTGTTGGCATCGGTGCTATCCTCACGCGGCTGACCACGGCAGCCGCTCTCTCACTCTTACTTTACTCCGCCACGCCGGCCTCGGCGGCGACCTGCTCTGGCTCCAGCACATCCATGAAGGGGCTGACCGAGAAGACAGCGTTCCCTGGGCCGGGCAGACCGTAGCCGGGCGGCGGCGCCAGCCGATGCGCGCGCAGCGTATCGCGGTACGTCTCCAGCAGGCGCAGGTGATACTCCAGCGGCGCGCCCTCCGGATTGGCGTCGCCCAGTGGCGTCATCGCCTCCGGACACCAGGTGGTGAAGCGCGGCGTGATGCCCTTCTCCATGAAGAAGTTCAGCCCTTCGGCGGTGGAGCGGATGGCGTCCTCGACCTCGGTGTAGCCCCACGGCTGCGCCATCTCGACCCCCGCGACGAAATTGGGGATGACATGCGATGGCGCGAAGACCTCGGCGGCGTCTACCACGCGGCGAATCCACTCATCGCGCCCCACGTAGCGCGCCTTCCCCGGGCAGATCTTCTCGAAGAGCTGCGGATCCCACACCTCGTAGTTGGGATGATAAATCTGTGCGCCTGCCGCCTTGAGCCGCTTGACCGAGGCGATGGGCCATGCCTGCGTTACGACTTTGCTGATCCAGCGGCCGGGGAAGCGCGTCTCGATAGCCTCGACATACTGCGCGTAGAACTCGACCTCGTCCTTGCCCTGCAAGGTGGACGTGACGCTGCCACCGGTGATGGTGTAGGCGCGGCTCTCGCTGCCGCTGGCGTCGATGCGCTCCAGCGCCGTCAGGATGTCCTGCGGCGACTTGACGCCCGTGTAGGGCCGCCCCTCCTGAATCTGCTGGCGATAGTTGTTGTTGATGTCGCAGAACTGGCACTCTTCTTTGGCGCCGAAGTACTGGCAGACGCGGAAGACTGTCAGGTAGAGCAGATAGCCCCATTCGATGGTCGGCGCGATCTCGGCGACCGGGCGGCCATCGGGCAGTTGCTCGGTGTAGTAGGGCGGCAGGTCGTGCAGCCCCACCTGCGCGATTGGCTCATCCCCGGCGTGCAGCCAGAGCGCGCCATCGCGCGGGGCCACCTGATAGGGCGAGCGCGGGTTCAGTCGCACCGAGATGATCGTGCGGCGCAGGTCATATGGGCCGCCCGTCAGCGCGATCTCTTCTGGCGCACGCCACTTCTGCTCCTCATCCAACTGGGCCATCGGCGCCATGTTGAAGGAGAAGATGAAGTAGCTCTTGGGCTGATGCTCGCGCCCTGGCTCGCCATCCGCGCGGGCCGGACGCACCAGCGCGCCAGGAGCGAACCGCATACCCAACCGCAGCAGGTCAGCCTTGATAACCGCCTCACGCGGCAGGCTTGGGTGGCGCGCGAACGCCGCCTCCAATACCTCTATCTGTCGCATCTCTCTTGCTCATTTCCAGCCAGGCCAGCGGTTAAAACCGCGCCTGAAGGCGGCAGGCCGCCACAAGACCCGCCTGCGCGGGTCCACGTCCGGTGTCCTCGCGTCCGCGCAGGCGGACGTTGTGGGCCGACGGCCCTTCAGGCGCGGTTTTAACCGCTGGCGCATAGGCGCATAGTCGAGTCGCCATTCATGGTTGTGGCTCCTCCGGCTCCAGCAGGCGCACGTCGTCCCAGCAGAAGCCGGGGATGGCCAGCTCCAGAAAGCGGCGCAGCCCCAGCAGGTCGCGCGCACTCAGCTCGTAATCCAGCAGGCGCAGGTAGTCGGCGCAGAGGCTGGCGGGCAGCCCCAGCCGCGCCGACGCCTCGCGCGCCAGGCGCGGTAGGTTGGCCAGCCCGCGCGTGGTGGACTCGCGCAGCAGCTCGACGGCGCCCGCCGCGCGCACGGCCTCGGCACGGTCGCGGCGAACCGCCCAGACGGCGAAAACGAAAGGCAGCCCCGTCCACGCCTGCCACTCGCGCGCCAGATCGAAGACATATGGGCGCCCGCGCCCGGCGATCTCGCGGCGCAGGTAGCCCTCGCGTAGCGCGATGTCGCCGATCAGCAGCGCGGCGTCGTGCTCGGCGAGCATGGCATCCAGATTGGGCGCAGTGGTCACATAGCGCGGATGCGCCCCGGTGCGGCGCTCGGCCAGCAGGCGGGTCAGCTCCACCGAAGTGGCGCTGTGGCTGGTCAGCGCGATAGAGCGGCCATCGAGGTCGCGCCAGTCGGCGTGCCAGGAAAAGAGCAGCACGCTATCCACGCGCCCATGCGCCGCCACCGATAGCCCCGGCGCCAGCGCCCACTCGTCCACATGCTGGCCAAACGCGACGCTGGAGACATTCGAGATGTCTACCGCGCCGATCTCCAGCGCGCGGTTCATCTGTGCGGGGACACCATCCACCAGTGTCACGCCCGCCAGCTCATTCGGCGCGCGGTGGCTCAGCCAGTCGTAGACGGGGGCGACGTTCAGGTAGCTGATGGCGCCAAGGCGCACGGCGGCGCGCTCCGGCGCATCGCCTAGCGGGCGCGAGGTAGACTGTGTGCGTGGCGATGTCATGGCGCGCCCATCCCTTCGGCGGTGGCGTGGTCGGGCAGCGCGCCGACCGAGCGCAGCAGCAGCGCGCGCAGGGCCGGGAAGGCGCTCTCCAGCCGCTCGGGCTGCCCGGAGATGAGCCAGCGCACGACCAGTTCGTTGATGGCGCCAAACCAGGCCCACGCCGCGATCTCGGTGTCCAACGGGGCGATGCGGCCCGCCTGGGCGGCGGATTCCAGCCGCCGCTGGATCATGGCGGCGAAGCGACCATGCGCGCGCATGAGCTTCTCATCGAAGCCATGCCCCAGGCCGACCGACTCCACCAGCAGGATTTTGCTGAGGCGGCGATGGCGTGAGAACGTCTCCAGCGCCACGCGCAGGGCAGCGTCGAGTTGCGCGACGGGATCGCTCTCGCTGGCGATGGCACGATCGACGGCGGCCTCCAGCTTGGGCGTGAGCGCCTCGATCAGCGCGAGAAAGATGGCCTCTTTATTGGGGAAGTGGAAATAGAAGCCGCCCTTGGAGCTATCGGAGGCCTGGATGATGTCATCCACCACCGCGCCGTGGTAGCCCTTGTCGGCGAAGACCGTTTCGGCGGCGTCGAGCAGCCGCTGGCGGGTAGCCTGCTTATCGCGCGAGCGGGTGTGCGCGGGCTGCGCGATGGGGTCGTGCGAGCGTGCCATAACGCCTCTCCAGCGTCGAACTGCAAACCGACGCGACGGTCTGTAACGTTCCGTAGAGGATTGTATGGCTGGCGCCGGGAGGCGTCAAGAGCGCCTGGGCGTCCGATGGCGGCGCACACGCTGTGGCCTGCTGTCATCATTCGAGCGGCGTAGCAGGCGCTTTATGCGCGTCGCCTCACCGCTACTATTCGCCTGTAGTTCGGCCAGCGCCTGTAAGAATGCCTCGCGGGCATGTGGCGCGTCGCCCAGCCAGAGGAGCCACTCACCACGCAGCGCCGCCGCTTTGCCGACGACGGTTGGCATCTTCTTCCTGCCGGCGTAGAGTGAGATGGCCGTCAACTGCGCATCGAAGTCATCTATCTCGCGGATGGCCTCGGCGTCGGGCAGCCGCGTGATCTGGTGACGCAGCAGCGCCATTGCGGTGAGCGACCTGCCTGAGATGTCATCGGCGTTTGAGTAATTTTGGACGCTCCTGGCTGTGGTGATATGACGCAGCGCTTTCCCGCGCGTGTCACGCGCCTTCGCGTCCTGCTCATTCTGAAGATAGAGGTCGCTCAGATCGAGCAAGGTCTCTGCCCACTGAATATGGATGCGCGCGATGTCATACTCGTGTGCGCCAACCTCATTGAAGAGATTCACTGTCTCCCGCATGGCCGCGATAGCTGAAAGGAGCAGGCTTTCGCTGCCATCCTGTATGTCGCTCTGCGCGCGATGCACGAGGCCGAGCGTCCAGAGGGCCTTGGCGATTGTCTCAGAGCGGTAGGCTGATTGTGGCTCGTCGAGGAGTTGATTGGCTATCGTCAGCACGCGCGCGAGCGAGCCTGCGGCGGCGTCGAATGCGCCAACGGAGAATTGCGTGGTGGCGAGCCGCTCTCGAAAGTGCAGTTCCGGCTCAACGGATGGGTCGGTGAGTTGCAGTGTGCGGTTTTGCCAGCGGGCCAGCGCCTGCTGATAGAGCGGGAGCGCTTCGCTATTCTGTCCCATACCATACTGCATCAGAGCGAGGTGGTCGAGGAGAACGACCTGCGAATCGAGATCCCCGTGCTGTTCGGCGATATCGAGCGCCTGGCGAAACAATTGATAGGCCTGTCCGTAGTCTCGGCTCTCGCTGTTGTCACGCAAGAGGTAGCCCTGAAAGTAGCGAAGACGCATCTGCTGGCTGGGTTCTAGATCCATCTTCAGCTCCATGCGTGCCATCTCATCGACCTCTGGCTGGAGGTCGAAGGCGTAATCCAGTTCGATCACGCCATTCATGGCTTTGATCAGCTCTACAAGCCGCTCGGAGGGCTTCTGTTCGCCCGGCCAGACGACCGTGCCGGGCTGGTAGAGGATCGAATCGATGCCTTTTATGCTCATGCGCCACTCTCCGCGTCACGCCCACCCTGGTCAGCGCAGCTTTAGACTGCTCAGGGATATTTTACACAGGCGGCATGCAGAATGTCCACTCCTTGATCCGACCAACTGCTGGCCTGATCTGCTCTCGCTCGACTACCGCGGTGTAGCGAGCATCGAGGCGCGCAAACGAGAACCCACCTGACGAAGCACGCCAGGCGGGTTCTCGGCTTATGGGCACGGGCGAAGCGGCGATCAGCCGCAGGAGCCAGCGCCACCTGGAGGGCAGACGGGGGTATTGGGTGTGGCGCCACCATCGACCAGCAAATGTGACTGCGCGGCTCCGGCGTGGAGCGCGAGCGAGGGTCGGGCCGATCCCAGCCCAACCGCTCCCAATAACGCGACGAACAGAGCGATTCCGATCAGCAACGTACGCATAGGTCCCCTCCCAATTCCATCGACACGATTGTTACTGCATATACTACTACCAATGTGAGCGATTTGCAAGCAAGGTAACGCTTAATTACAGCATTTCAATAGAGAAGCTACGATGTATTGCGGCGTCGCATGTCGCTGAGACGCGTTTGTTGTTGGGAAATCGCCGTCGAGGATGAATCGCATAGCAGGCTGGCGCTGCACGGAAGCTGGATGCCGCGTCATGTAGTGTGGATAGATTGTCAGGAGCGCAGACAGCAAACGCCCCGCCATCTCGTCATTGAGATAGCGGGGCGTCGAGTGGCGGCGCCTCAGCGGCCTGCGGCGCTGGGCGTCAGGCGGGGATCAAGTGTTTGGTACGTCGTGGGTGATGTGATAGATATCCTGGTAGAACAGCATCGGGTCAATCGGCACGTTGTTCCAGTCGATGGAGATGTGCAGGTGCGGGCCGGTTGACCAGCCAGTCGAGCCTTCGTTGCCGATGATGTCGCCCTGGCTGACGTTGTCGCCAGCCTTCAGTCCGGGCGCCAGGCTCATCATGTGGCCATACAGCGTGGAGACGTGGTAGCAGTGGTTGATGATCACCGACCAGCCAAAGCCGTTGGTGCCGTCATAGCCAGCCCAGATCACCTGACCATCCTGCACGGCGTGGATGGGATTGCCCTGCGGAGCCGAGATGTCTACGCCGTCATGGAAGAAGCTGAACCCGCGTACCCAGTTGGAGTTCCAGTTCGGTGAGATGAACTTGAAGTCCATGTAGTTGCCAGAGACAGGTGAGCAGCGCCCCTCTTCGGTCGGCGTGCCAGCATAGGTGTTGAACCACTCGGTGCCGAAGATCGTCTGGCCATAGTAGCCCGCCGGGTTACGTCCGCCGCACGAGGCAGCGTTGGATTCGTAGTTGGAGCCGTACTGCGAGTTGGTCGGGATCTTGTACTGCTTGCCGATCTGCAACTCCTGGCCGGGGCAGAGGCCGTTCATCTGGAAGATGCCGCCGACCTGCACGTTGAACTCTTTGGCCAGCGCCTCGGGTGTGTCGTTCCAGCGCGCCGTATACCAGAAGAAGCCGGGCTGGCTGCCCAGCACGACCGCGCCAGAGAGCGCCTCGAACGATGAGACGGAGGGTTGCGCAGCGGCGCCGAGCGGTGTCACGGAGACCAGGCCAGTCACGATCACGACCGCCAACAGCGTGATGACGGCGATGCGCATGGTCAGGGGACGTTCGCGGCGCTTGAGGAACAGCTCACCCATCGAGACGCTGGAGCCGGGGATCAGCACGGGCGCCGTTTTGCGCTTCTCTTCATACACCGCTGGCGCTTCGTAGCTCTTGCGCAACGCCACGCCGCGCTCCGAATACTCCGCCGAGCGTGCGTAGTCGTCGTCATACTCGCCATCATCGTGATAGGCGTCGTACTCCGCCGAGTCGCCTTTGGCGGCGTCATGATAGGCGCTCTCGTCCCAATCGCCCCGACGATGCGAGTCGCTGCTCTCGTTGCGGTTCCGTCCCATCCGGCGCCTCGTTTATCTGAGAAGAAGACGTTGAAGGTGACGACGCCTGTCTATCGCTTCCCATCCGCGAGAAGAAGCCTGCATGGCCATGCGCGAGGAGCGAGAGGCGAGGCGTCGTTCAATGGACTCACTCTGCATGCTACTGGCGTTGGCGGGGTGTGTCAATCGGGCGTCGGCCAGATGGGGACTATGGTACCAGCAGGCGCCA
>DATBTW010000036.1:0-3712 GCA_036559055.1 Ktedonobacterales bacterium | reverse complement strand
GCTGCTGGCGGTGGGCAAGGTGAGCCTCGCCGCAGTGCAGGCCAGCGCATCGGGCGGCTCGCTGGAGGTCATCCGCTCGACGTGGTGGGTCTCGCTGCTGACGCTGGCGCTCGCGCTGGTGGGCATCGTGGCGCAGGCGGGTCAGCTGCGCGCCCGACCCTACACGCATCGCTACGCCCCCACCCGCGCGCCCGATGGCCGACCGCTCTGGCCTGGCCCGCGCACCGTGTAAGGGCGCGGGCGAAATCGCCTGCTCAATTCGCTGCGTGCGCCGCCGTAGCGGGTTCGGCCCGCAGCGCCGCTAACTGGAAGAGTCTGCGGGCAATCAGGATATCCCACACCAGCGCAGGCGCGAGCGAGACGAGCGAGAGGACAAGTCCCACCATGCCGGCGGTCGCAGGGATCAGCATCAGCGCGCCTGTGAGCAGTCCAAGGTAGCCTGTCGGGCGACCAAAGAAGGCGCTCCGCAGCATCACTGTCGCGATGATCAGCGTGGCTACCCCGCCAAGGACATAGCCGATGTCATAGGCGCTCCCCTGCCAGATCGCCAGCGTCGCCTGCCCTGCCGCCAGCAGGTGCGACCGCTCCGCGTCGGTTGTGGCCGCAGCGTACTGGCTGCTGAGGGAAAGCATGTTGAAGGCGGTATTCGAGGCGAAGTAGACGGCGACGCTGACGAGGCCGATGATCGTCCCCAACGCCATCAGAGGGCGATTGGCCCGCCTGAGGGCGCCAAAGAGAGCGATGTAGACCAGGCCCGACATGGCGATCCCAATCAGCATCAACAGGTCGAGATCGAGCAGCCCAAGAAACGCGCTCCGGCGAAAGAGTGTGAACCAGTCGAAGACGGTCGTTGGTGGCGGGCTGATCAGATAGACGGGGACCCCGACGACGATGGTCGCGGCCGAGATAAGAGCCGCCACTCCGCCCATGCGATATATCGGCTTCCAATCAGCTTCGACCCGCGATTCATCTGCGCCTGGCGCGCGCGCTGCAGAAGGTTCCTGAAGAACAGTTGTCATGGTTGTGCCTCTTTTGCATCCCTTGCAAGACGCCATGTCTCACCACAGACACACATAACGCCCCGGCCTCACCGCCTCCTCTCACGAAGGGGAAGGGATGACACCAGAGCGTCACAACCCATGAGCATGCTGCAGTGTGTATAGTGGAGAATGACACCGAACAGATTCCCCTCCACTCACAGAAGAGGAAGACAGAGGGCGCCGTTCCTCAGTCGTCAATCGCCTGATAGGCGCTGGTCAAGCAGTCGGCGCCGACGGCGGCCGGGATGGGTGAGTTCCAGGCGCGCGCGGTCATCAGGATGACCACCAGCTCCTCGGCGGGGTCGGAGCACCAGCGCGTCCCCATGCCGCCATCCCAGCCGAATGCGCCGACGCTGCCCGCCAGGCTATCGTGGCGCGTGACCACGGACATGCCGAAGCCCCAGCCCTGGCGGTCGAGGAAGCCCTCAACCGACTCCGATCCCGCCTTCTGCGCGGTGGTCAACTGGTCGCTCGTCATCAGCTCGACCGCTGGCCGCGAGAGCAGCCGCCCCGCGCCGTGCCGCCCCTTGTTCAGCAGCATCTGGCCGAACGCGAGATAGTCGTCGATGGTGGAGACCAGCCCGCCAGCGCCGGATGGGAAGGCGGGCGGACTGCTCCACTGGCCGCCTCGCGCCGCATCATAGACCGCAACGGCGCCCGTCTGTGGATCGGTGAAGTAGCTGTCGGTGAAGCGGCCGAGCTTGTCGGCAGGGACGCTGAAGCTGGTATCCTTCATGCCCAGCGGCTCGAAGATGCGCTCGCGCAGAAATGCCTCCAGTGGCTGGCCAGAGGCGCGCGCGATCAGCACGCTCAGCACATCTGACCCCGTGTTGTACATCCATTGCTCGCCGGGCTGATGCATCAGTGGCAGTGTGCCCAGGCGGCGCATCCACTCATCCGGCGCGGGCGGCGTCGCGGGTGCGGGCATCCCCTGGCCCAACTGCAGCTCGCTCATGGCGCGGGTGATGGGGTAAGCGTCTGGCTCCGCGAACGCGATGCCCATGCCCATGCGAAAGGTAAGCAGATCGCGCAGGGTGATGGGGCGGCGCGCGGGGACGGTCTCGTCCAACGGCGCATCCAGCCGCCGCAAGACCTGGCGGTCGGCCAGCTCTGGCAGCAGCCGATCGACCGGCTCATCCAGCCGCAGTTTGCACTCTTCCACCAGAAGCATCGCCGCCACCGCCGTGACAGGCTTGGTCATGGATGAGATGCGGAAGATGGTATCGCGGCGCAGCGGTTCGGAGCCGCCGATGGCGGTCACGCCGAGCGTCTGCACATGTGTCTCGCCGCGTCGGCTGACCAGCGCGACCAGTCCCGGCGGGTCGCCGCGCTCCACATGGCGCTGCAATGTCGCGCGCATGCGGTCGAGCCGCGCGCTGGAAAGGCCGCTCACGCTCATGGATTGTCTCCTCCGTGATGGTGGATTAGCTGAGCTTCTGGCCATTCGTTCTCCTTCTCGCCCGCGAGAGCGGCAATCGCGCGGGCGACGCTTGGCTGGCGATTGCAATCGCGCCTGGGAGGCGGCAAGCCGCCGCGAAGCTCGGCTACGCCTGCCGCCTGCCCGGATTGGGAGTTGGATCAGTTCCCGCTGCGCCCGCCGATCATGCGCCTACCGTGCGCATCCTTCGATGCCCCTTGCTCTGGCGCCCTGCGCGCGGATACCGTGGGAGGTGAACGATGACAAGCGCCAGGGGCAGAGTGAGAGGAGCAGCGGACAATGCGGGTCGTGAGCGTGGATGAGATGCGTGACATCGAACGGCGCGCCGAGCAGCAGTACGGGCTGGATTCGCCGACCCTGATGCGGCACGCGGGCCGCAGCGTGGCCGAGGCGCTGCGCGAGCGGCTAGGCGGCGATGTGCGCGGGCTGCGCGTGGTGACGCTGGCTGGGCCAGGCAACAATGGCGGCGATGGCCGGGTGATGAACCAATCGCTAGCCGAGTGGGGCGCCCACGTCACGACCTGGCGCTGGCGCGACAACATGATGGAGCTGGCGCAGGGCGAGAAGCCGGTGAGCGATGACCTGGCTGGCTTGCGCGCGACGCTGGCCGAGGCCGATGTGGTGGTGGATGCGCTGCTCGGCACGGGACACGCGCGCCCGCTCGATCCGCGCATGCGACAGGCGCTGGCGCTGGTCGCCGCCCTGCGCGAGCGCGCCACGCCGACACGCGCTGGCCGCCCGCGCCCCTTCGTAGTAGCGGTCGATCTGCCCAGCGGGCTGAACGCCGATACCGGCGCGGTGGATGAGGGCGCGCTGCCCGCTGACCTGACGGTGACGCTGGCCTGCCCCAAGACCGGGCTGATCCTCTTTCCCGGCGCGGGCTATCTGGGCGAGCTGGTGGTCGGCTCGATTGGCCTGCCCGATACGATGACCTTCCCGGCGGGGCTGGAGATGCTCTCCGCCCGTGAGGCGCGCGCGCTGCTGCCTCCGCGCCCCGCCGACAGTAACAAGGGAACCTATGGCAAGCTGATGGTATTGGCTGGCTCGCCGCAGTTCATCGGCGCGGCGGCGCTGTGTGGGGCGTCGGCGGCGCGGGCGGGCGCTGGGCTGGTGACGCTGGCGACCACCCCGGAGCGCGCCAGCGTCTACGCCGCGACGCTGCCCGAAGTGACCTATCTGCTGCTGCCGCCCGATGGCGCCGATCCGCAGGCGCGCGCGCGGGCGCTGCTGGATG
>DATBTW010000035.1:0-8031 GCA_036559055.1 Ktedonobacterales bacterium | reverse complement strand
CATTCATCCTGGCGGGCTGTGGATCGACTGGTGGCGGTGGCGGCCTGACGCCTACTCCGGCGCCTACTCCGACGGCTACCTCCAGGCCAGCCTGTGCCACATGGCAGGTCATCCCCAGCTCCGCCGCGACTCAATTCGTGGAGAGCCGGATGATGGGGATCAGCGCGCCTTCGTCAACGAACGTCTGGGCAGTCGGGATGAGCGTGGCAGGCAATATGAATACGTTCGCGGCGAGCCTGATCGAGCGCTGGGATGGCTCAGCCTGGAGCGCCATCGTCAATCCGGGCGCAGGCATTCTGAACGGCGTGGCGGCGGTATCGCCTCAGGATGTCTGGGCGGTAGGCGTTGAATATTCCATCGTGTCTAGCCTCCAGCAGGCGATGGTCGAACACTGGAACGGGACACAATGGAGTACCGTTTCGACCCCCATTCCGGGCCAGACCAATAGCGGATTCAACGCCGTGACGGCGCAGTCGGCCAGGAGCGTGTGGGCGGCCGGCTACTTCAATGGCCTGGGCTTCAGCCCGCAGCCGCTCATTGAGCGCTGGGATGGTACGGCGTGGCGCGTCGTGAGTACCCCGCTGCCTGGCGCCGCGTCGGCTGCTATCTTTGACGCGCTCAGCGTCGTTCCTGGATCGAACCAGATCTGGGCTGTCGGCTCAGTGCGCATTGGCGCTCCGCCCGACAGAGGCCGCGGCTACTTCCAGCCGCTCATCGAGCGCTGGGACGGCAGCGCATGGCGCGCTGTCGCCAGCCCAACGCTGCCCGCTGGGGCGCTTGCTGGCGAGCTGAGAGGCGTGGTGGCGCTCTCCGCAACAGACGCCTGGGCGGTGGGAGAATATACCGCCAGTGATCACACCATCCGCACACTGATCGCTCACTGGGATGGAGTCTCCTGGGTAGTCGCCGCCAGCCCGGATGAATGGGGCTCGCTCTCAGGCGTCGCGGCGATAGGGGCCCGCGATGTACGCGCGGTAGGTTACCACCAGATCGGCGCTGAGGGCAGCGCCCAGTTTGGCATCGTCGAGCGATGGAATGGCGCCACCTGGAGTGTGGCCGAAAGCCCCACACCACAAGGCGTGGCGCATTCCAGCCTTGACGCGATCACGGCGGACGGCGCAGGTGGGTACTGGGCGGTCGGCTACTACCCCAATGCGGATAGCATCGCGCAGGCGCTCTTCGCGCGCTGCTCCTAGCGATTCCGCGTGGCGGTCAGGCGCGGCTTCATGCTCGCGCCTAGCCGCCGCCTCGTCCAACATAGCCATACCCAGTGAGTGCGCGCAACCTCTCTGCCCCGTGGCCGCTGGCGCCCCGTTTCCCACACCCACGCTCCCTTGACGCGCCCCTTGCGCGCTGTGTTATGATGGAACTGTACCCCCACCCAGGGGGTAGGGGTAGCAGGGAGGAGCGAGGACAGTGCGAGCGGATAAGAGCGACGTGCTCAAACGACTGAACTATATAGAAGGGCATCTCGGCGGCATTCGCAAAATGGTCGAGGAAGACCAGTATTGCGTGGACATCCTGCGGCAGACCTATGCCGTGCGCAAGGCCATCGAGAAGCTGGAGGCCGTAATTCTGGAGAACCACCTGCACGGCTGCGTACCGGAGGGCATCCGCGAGGGACGTGAGCAGGCCGTGATTGACGAGTTGATGCAGCTCTACAACCTCGCTGGCAATCGCTAGATCGAACGTCGTATGGAGGAGTACGCACGGTGGCTGAGATAGAAGAGCGAACCGCAGCGCCGGACGCGCCGGAGTCGTCCGCCGGGCCGACAGCGCCTGTGACGCGCGCGACCCTGGCGCTGGAGGGCATGACCTGCGCGTCGTGCGCAATGCGTATCGAGAAGGGGCTGAAGAAGCTGCCCGGCGTGGCCGACGCCAGCGTCAATCTGGCCACCGAGCGCGCCACCGTCAGCTACGACGCCTCGCGGCTCAAAGTGGATGACCTGATTCAGAAGGTCAGCGCGGTGGGCTACAGCGCCGCGCCGATCAGCCTGACAGCCGCCGCGAGTGCGCCCGCTGTGGCGCAGTCTGCGCCCACTCCGGCGCCTGCGGCTGCGCCAGCCGCGCCGGAACTCGGCTCCGCGACCACACAACTCGACGAGCGTCGCAGCGCCGATCTGCGGCGCAGGCGCGACAAGCTGGCGCTGGGCGTGGCGCTGACGATTCCCGTCGTCATCCTCTCGATGTTCTTCATGAACGCCTTTCCCGGCGAGAATATCCTGCTGCTGGCGCTGACGGCGCCCGTCTGGGGCTACGTCGGCTGGGAGTTCCACCAGACCTCGCTGCGCGTGCTGCGCCACTTCGGCGCGAATATGGATCTGCTGGTCAGTCTCGGCTCGACGGCGGCCTTCCTGATGAGCGTGGTGGCGACCTTCTGGCCGCAGGTCGTCGGCGGGACCACCTTCTACGACACGACCGCGCTGATCATCACGCTGATCTATCTGGGCAAGTATCTGGAGGCGCGCGCCAAGGGCCAGACCAGCGCGGCCATCGCGCGGCTGATGGGGCTGCGCGCGACGGTCGCGCACGCCATCCGCGATGGGCGCGAGCTGGACATCCCAGCGGAGCAGGTGATGGTCGGCGAGACGCTGGCCGTGCGCCCCGGCGAGAAGATTCCGACCGATGGCGTGGCGCTCTCTGGCGAATCCTCGGTGGATGAATCAATGCTGACGGGTGAGAGCCTGCCAGTGGAGAAGCGCGCGGGCGACCCGCTGATCGGCGCGACCATCAACCAGACCGGCGCGCTGCGTATGCGCGCCACGCGGGTTGGCGCCGAGACGACGCTGGCGGGCGTCATTCGCATGGTGGAGCAGGCGCAAGGCTCCAAGGCGCCCATCCAGCGGTTGGCCGATACGGTATCAGGCGTCTTCGTGCCAGCGGTGCTGGTGATCGCACTGCTGACCTTCGTCGGCTGGAGTGTGGCGGGCTATGCGCTGGGCTTCGCGCCCGCCGCGAGCATGGGCGGCAGCGCGCTGGCGACCAGCCCATGGATCGTGGCGCTGGTGGCGGCCATCGCCGTGCTGGTGGTGGCCTGCCCATGCGCGCTGGGGCTGGCGACGCCGACGGCCATCATGGTCGGCACGGGTCAGGGGGCCGAGCAGGGCATACTGATCAAAGACGGCGAGAGCCTGGAGCGCATGGAGCGCGTGACTGACCTCGTGCTGGATAAGACCGGCACGATCACGCGCGGCAAGCCCCAACTGACCGATGTGGCGCTGACAGTGGGCGCGACGCTGGACGACGCGCTAGCCCTGCGGCTGGCGGCCAGCGCCGAAGCCGCCTCGGAGCATCCGCTGGCGCGGGCCATCGTGGAGGGCGCCGAGCGGCGCGAGCTGACGCTGGAGCCGCGGGTCGAGGGCTTCCGGGCGATTCCCGGCGGCGGCGTGGAGGCGCGCGTGGCGGGCCAGCCCGTGCTGATCGGCTCGCGGCGGCTGCTGCTGGAGCGCGGCGTGGAAGCCGCCAGCCTCAGCGCCTTCGAGTCAGAGCTTGCGGGGCTGGAGTCGGCGGGCAAGACGGCCATGCTGCTGGCGGTGGATGGCGCGCTGGTGGGCGCGCTGGCGGTGGCCGACACAGTCAAATTCGGCTCGCGCGAGGCCATCGAGCGGCTGCAATCGGCTGGCGTGACAGTCTGGATGCTGACGGGCGACAACCGCCGCACGGCGACCAGCATCGCGGCGCAGGTCGGCATCGCGCCGGAACACACACTGGCAGAGGCGCTGCCCGGCGAGAAGGCGGCGCAGGTGGCCAGCCTGCGCGGGGCCGGGCGCGTGGTCGCCTTCGCGGGCGATGGCGTGAACGACGCCCCCGCGCTGGCACAGGCCGACATCGGCGTGGCAATGGGCACGGGAACCGATGTAGCCATGGAGGCGGCGGGCGTGACGCTCGTCAAGGGCAACCTGCGCAGCCTCGTCACGGCGCACGCGCTCTCGCGCGCGACGATGACGATCATCCGCCAGAATCTCTTCTGGGCCTTCGCCTACAATAGCGTGCTGATCCCGCTGGCAATTGCCTCGCCCGCGATCCCGTGGCTGCGCGAGACGGCGCCGATCTTCGCGGCGGCGGCGATGGCGCTCTCGTCGGTGACGGTAGTCAGCAATTCACTGCGGCTGCGGCGCTTCGGCGCGCGGCAAGTGTAAACACCCAGTGATGCACGCGTCTCATCGTGGGGCGCGCCAGAGGAAAGTGAGCGGAGCACATGGCAATGGTCGAGACGACACTCTCGGTTCCCGATATCAGTTGCGAGCACTGCGTTAAGACGATCAATGGCGCGCTGGGCGCGGCGTCGGGCGTCGCAGAGGTCAGCACAGACATTCCCAGCAAGACTGTGCGTCTGACCTATGACGCGGCGCAGATCGACATGCCGCAGATCGAGGCGATCCTCGACGACGCGGGCTATACGGTCGCCAAGTAGCGTCAGGAGTGGCGCATCCAGCGGGCGACGGGAGCAATCCTGCCGCCCGCTCTGTGTTTTACTCCAGACCGACGGCGGCAGGCACGCTGTCAAGCTCGCCATGCGTGGGCGGGTCGGGCAGCAGCGAGGCGGCGAAGAGCAGCGTGATCGCGGCGGCCATCACTGGAATGAAGGCCAGCCACGGCAGATGAAACCAGTCCCACAGCACGCCGCCGATGTACGGGCCGATGAAGGTCGAGGTGTAGCTGACGCCGAGGCTGGCGCCGCTGAGTCGCGCCACCCGCGCGCCCGTGGCAAAGATGGCAGGCAGGGCAATGGAGAGCGTGAAGACGCCTGCTGAGGCGCCGCCGATCAGCGCGCCCCACAGCGGCTCCAGTGTAGGCGGGGTGAGCAGCCACCCACTGATGGAGATCAGCGCGACACTGCCCGCCAGCAGGAATGGCCAGCGTTTGCCCGCCACCCGCTGTGCCACCAGCGTCAGCATGATGCAGACGGGCAACTGCGCGGCGTTGATGGCGAAGAGCGCGAGCGGCGTCATCCCGTTGGCGTGCAGCGCCTGATTGTACGGCGCGACCCAGCCATTCATGCCGAAGTAGACGACGCTACCACCACCCATCACCGCGCCAATCAGCCAGGGGCTGACGGTGTGGTCGCCTCGCGTCTTTGTCTTCGTGGCCGCCTCTGCCGTCGCGGTGGGCGAGACGCTAGCGGGATGCGGCGGGATGCGCGGCGCTGGCGGGGCCAGCCACAGCCACAACAGCAGCGCCACCGTCAGCGGGATGGCCCACATCAGCAGTGCGGCGGGCCAGGCGTCCGGGCCGAACCACGCGCGCATCAGCGGCGCCGTCACCGAGGCGGCGATAGTCTCGCCCAGCGTTAGGCCATCAGTAAAGATGGCGGAGACGAAGCCGATGCGGTCGGGGAACCACTGGCGCGCCAGCGTTGGTATAGATGTCTGCGCCATCGCGATGCCCGCCGCCAGCGCCGCCGTGCAGACATAGATGCCAATGGTGGTGGGCCACAGCCCGCGCGCGACCGTTCCCAGCGTGACGAGCGCCAGCCCATAGACGACGCTCAGCCGCCCGCCGATGCGCCCGGCGATGCGCCCAGCGGGCCACGCGCCCAGCCCCATCATCAGCGAGGGAAGCGACGTCAGCAGCCCCGTCTCGCTGTAGTTCAGGTTGAGGTTGGCGCGGATGATCGCCAGCACGGGCGGTACGGCCAGAAGTGGCGTGCGCAGGTTGATCCCGATATAGAGGACGAGCGCGAACACCCCAACCGCCGCCGTCGCCGATGTCGCTCGCCAACTGACCGCTTTGCCCTGCGCCACTGCGTTCTCCCGATCCCGCTCGGACTGCTCGCGGCGCTCCCTCGTCTCAAGCCATCACGTTGATGGCGCCAGCCCGCGTATTATCCGCATCATACGACGAGCAGCCGTCTCATTGCCGCGCGCCATGACTCGGCGATAGACAGCGCCCGACACTGGGTGTATGCTGTGGCGGATGCGCTACGCATCCCGATACTGTGCACATCGGGAGCGAGCGAAAGGAGCAGGCGCCGTGGAGCAACCTCAGCCAATGACCCCCGATCCTGCCTGGCTAAATCCAACCGCGCAGGATCTCGCGTTCCGCGAATATCAGTTGCTGATGGAGGGGACGGACAAAGTCACCGACCGCAGACAGTCCGTCAATACGCTCTTCGTCTCGATCAATGCCCTATTTCTGACCGGGGTGGGCTATCTTCTCTTGCAGCTCTTCCAGAATATGAGTCGCGCGATCTGGTTCATCGTCGGCTTTCTCGTCATCTCGCTCATCATGTGGAGAATCAACAGTACCTGGCTCGACCTGAGCGAATCGAATCGCCGCCTGGTCGATCTGCGCATCCGCTACATGAAGCAGATCGAGAAGCATCTGCGCGAGGCGAATGCGTTTCCGGTCGTTGAGGTACCGCTGAAAAAAGACGAGGCGCGTGTGGAAGGCATGCAGGTCGAAAAGACGCGCGGCACGTACACCGTCGAAGACGTGCTCTATAATCCCGACGCCAGGAACCAGCCGCTCGGCTTCTCGCGCGCAGAGCAGCGCATCGGCAGAACATTCGGGCTTGCCTACTGGGTGGCGCTGCTCATCGCCATCGCCGCATACATCGTGCTCGCTCTGCTGCCAGCCTACGGGATCGCGCTGCCGAAACTGATCTAGGTGGCTCGCACGCCGAAGTACGCGGAGGTCGCTCGCATGGATGATGCCGCCCATCTAGACGAATTGCGGAAAAGATTCAATGCGCTCATGGCCGTGACGATGAGCCGATGTATCTCCGAGCTTCACTACCAGCCGACCTATGTGCTGCACTACATGGGCGAACACGATGGAGTGGAGACGGCGGTGTGGCTGGTGAGCAAGCCAGATGAGACCAGTGGATTCACCAAACTCTGGGAGGCGGGACGGCTCGATCTCTCCGCCGAAGCGCTCATCCTGCGCGATGAGTTCGCCCCACTGTTTGCGCCCGAGCTTCGCCGGACGGCGTATGACACGCTCAAGGCGTATCACTGGAAATCGCTGGCCGAGATCAAGCGTCCATAGCGCTGGCGCCCGCACAGCGCCGACCCGCACAGCGCCGACCCGCACAGCACGATGGCCATCGCCCTTGCTCTCCCCAGCATGCCTATAATCTCCAGCATGAACCACCGTGAAGCGATCAAGGTCCTGGTGGAGATTACGCGATGAGCGATTGGACGAGCGGCGAACTGGACAAGGTCGGCGCCGCCGAGGAGCTGGAGCTAGCGTCGTTGCGCGGGAACGGCTCCCTGCGACGCCCGGTGACGATCTGGGATGTCCGCCTGGGTGACAATATCTATGTGCGAGCCATCCATGGACGCGCCTCACCGTGGTTCCGTGGCGCGGCGGAGCGCCACGCGGGCCACATCGCGGCTGGCGGCGTCGAGAAGGATGTCGGGTTTCAGGAAGAATCCGACCCGGGGCTGATGGAGCAGATCGATGCGGCGTATCGGGCGAAGTACCACCGCTATGCCAAAAGCATCGTCAACACCACCCTCAGCCAGCAGGCGCGAGCCGCCACGCTCAAGATCACACCGCGCCCTTGAGTGGACGCTGGCGCACGGGCATCACCCGTCGCGCCGCACGATAGCCACCGCGTCCGGCGGCAGACTCACCGCACGCTGGCCTTCCAGCGCCGTGTCCATGTGCGAGGCCAGCAGCAGTTTCAGCGCGCCAGCGCCCGCACGCAGCGGGATAGACTGCGCGTGGTCGGCGAGGTTGCAGGCCAGCGTGATCGGCCCGCGTGTGAGGGCCAGCCAGCGCGCGTCCTCGTCGCAGGCGGCGTCGGCGGCCTCCAGCCCGCCCGTCGCCAGCGGGGGGATGTCGCGGCGCAGGCGCAATAGCGCGCGATACCAGGCGAGGAGGCTGGCGTGCGGCGGGCGCTCCAGCTCGCGCCAGTCCAGCTTCGAGCGCGCGAAGGTTTCAGCTGCCTGCGGATCGGGGATGCGCTCAGGCGCCCAGCCAAAGGCGGCGAACTCGCGACGACGCCCCTCGCGCACAGCCTGCCCCAGCGCGGCGTCCTGGTGATCGGTGAAGTAGAGGAACGGCGCGCTGGCGCCCCACTCC
>DATBTW010000034.1:0-5954 GCA_036559055.1 Ktedonobacterales bacterium | reverse complement strand
TCCGCAACTCATTGACCTATGCGGGCGACGAGCGATACCAGTATCTCCTCCGCCTCAATCTCGCCAAAGCATGCCGAATCTCGCCGCGACCACTTGACAGGGAAGCCAGCGGTCGTGTATATGAAATGACACATGACTCAGTTGTCATGTCTGCGAGAACCGGAGTCGCGCGCGGCGTCTGAGCGCGCGAGAACACAGGAGTGCCTACGATGCCGTTCTTCTCCCGGCTGCGCAACGTCCGTAGACCGTCCCTGCTGGCCCGCGCTGGCGCCCCCGCTGTGATGGTGGGGCTGCTGGCCCTCACCGCCTGCGCGGGAACTGGCAGCGGCCCCGCCGCCAGCGTGCCTGGCGTCGATGCGAGCACGATCACCATTGGCGCTGTTCTCGACACTACCGGCCCGATCAAAGTCATCTGCCAGCCCATCCTCGATGGCGACAACCTCTACATCGACAAGATCAACGCGGCCGGCGGCATCAACGGACGCAAGGTCAAGCTGCTCCAGGTCAGCGACAGCGGTGACGCCACCAAGACCAAAGACGCTGTGCGCCAGCTCGTCGAGCAGGATAACGCCTTCGCCATCTTCCAGGTCTGTGGCTCCGGCGCCTCCAACGTCGCCGAATCGTACCTCGGCCCCAAGGGCATCCCGTTCATCGATCCCATCGGCGGCGGCGCGCAGTTCAAAGACGCCAGCGGCAAGGCGCTCCCCTGGCTGTGGATGACGCAGCCCAACTACGGCGATGAGGGCCATGTGCTTGGCTACTACGCCGCCAACACGCTCAAGGCCAAGAATGTCGCCCTGCTCTATGAGGATGACGTGCTGGGCCTCCAGCAGAAGACCACACTGGGTGAGGCGCTGACCAAGTACGGCGCGAATCTGGTGGCCTCGGTGGGCTACAAGGCGACCCAGACGGACTTCAGCAGCGCTGTGCAGACGCTCAAGGCCAGTAATCCCGATCTCATCGTGCTGAACGGCCTGCCCGGCCCCACCGCGCAGTTCATACTGACGGCGGCGTCGCAGGGCTACAAACCCTCCATCGGCTATCTGGCCAACTACCCGATGTCCGACAACTCCTGGGCCAAGCTGCTCGGCAAGGCTGGTGAGGGCGTCTATGTCAGCGGCTACGCGGATGTCAACACCGACATCGGCAAGCAGTATCTGGCGGCGACTACCAGCGACACGACCTTCAGCGCCTACAAGTTCTATGGCTACATCATGGCCAAGCTGATGTTGGACGCGCTGGGCAAGGCAGGCGCCAACCCTACGCGCGCCAGCCTCCAGACGGCGCTCAACACCGATTTCTCCAACTATGACACGGGCTTCGGTCCGACGATCACCTGGTCGCCAACGGAACACGGCGGCATCAGCGACTTCGAGTTCTTGCAGATCAAGAACAGCACGCTGACCCCCGCGAGCGGTTTCATCAAGGCGTCATCGGTCTGGCCATAGCGCGTATTCCCACCACACACCCCCAGGCGGAAGGGGCGCCTCGGCGTCCTCTCCCGCCTGCTCTCCTCGCCTCCCCACCACAGCGCTGCGCCGATGCTTTGCTGGCAGGCTCATCTGTGGGACACAATAGCGCCAGGCGATGGCGCCTGTACCGCGCCTGCATGGTGTCTGGCGTTCACAGGCGTCCTCAAAGGAGGCATTTGTGAGCATTGGGAATATCTGGGATAGCGTCCCCCCGCGATCCAACTATCCACTGCTGCCCGGCGTGCGCTCGCGCACCATCGGGACAAGCCGCCTGCGTCAACACATCTACGCCAACAAGAACGACGCCGGCGAGCGCCTGCTGCTCGTGCACGGCAACGCCTCATCGGCGCGCTTCTTCGAGGAGCTGATCGCCAGCCTGCGCGACTACACCGTCGTCGCGCCCGACCTGCGCGGCTACGGCGCCAGCGAGCATCAGCCCGCCGATGCGCGGCGTGGCCTGCGCGACTTCAGCGACGATCTGGAGGCGCTGGTGGAGGCGCTCGGCTGGGAGCAGTTCCATCTGCTGGGCTGGTCGCTGGGTGGCAATATCGTCATGCAGTACACGATTGACCATCCGCAGCGCGTCAAGACGCTCACCCTGCACGCCGCTGGCTCGCCGTATGGCTATGGCGGCTCACACGGCGTGGGCGGCGAGCCGAATTATCCCGACTTCGCGGGCAGTGGCGGCGGGTTGATCGCCCCACAGGTCATCGAGAGCTATCAGGCGAAAGACTTCACCGCCGATTCGCCATTCTCGGCGCGCAGCGCCCTGCGCAACATCATCGTCAAGCCTCCCTTCACGTTCGCTCCGGAGCGCGAAGATGCGCTGGTGGAGCAGATGTTGATGATGGTTCTGGGCGAGCAGTATTACCCCGGCGATAGCGTTCCCTCCGGCAACTGGCCGTTCAGCGGGCCGGGCGAGTGGGGATCGAACAACGCGCTCTCGCCCAAATACTGTGATCTGAGCGGCCTGGCCAGCATCGCGCCGCAGCCGCCCATCCTCTGGGTGCGCGGCGCCGATGATCTGCTGGTCAGCGATAGCGCCGCCGTAGACCCCGCCGCGCTGGGCAAGGCGGGCGTCATCCCGGGCTGGCCCGGCGAGGAGGTCTGCCCACCGCAGCCGATGTTGCAGCAGTTGCGCGGCGTGCTCGACCAGTATCGCGCCAATGGCGGCGCGTACGACGAGCGCGTCTTCGCGGATTGCGGCCACTCGCCGCTGATCGAGCACGCCGACGAGTTCCGCGCGGCGCTGCTGGACTTCCTGCGGGCGCATCCGCTGGAGGGCTTCGCGCCGCCCGCCGCCCAGCCCGAAGTGACGGAGGCGTCGCAGCCGACGGCGCCTCCCGCCACTGATGCGTCGCCCACCGCGACAGACGCCACAGCGGCGCCGGAACAGAAGCGCGGGCCATTGAGCTGGTTCCGGCGCCGCCCATGAGCCTGTCGATTCCCACATAAGGAGACCCGCGTGACCAGTGGCGAAGAGGACCGTGCGATTGGCCTGATGGCGCTGGCGACCTACCTCCCGGAGCGCATGCAAACCGCCGCCGAGATCGCGGCGGAGAGCGGCATCCCGGAGGAGATCGTCCGCGAGAAGATGGGCATCGTCTCGAAGCGCCTCGCCAGCTACGAGGATCAGACCTCGGCGATGGCGGTGCGCGCGGCGCGGGTGGCGCTGGAGCGCGCGGGCGTCGCGCCGGAGGAGCTTGACCTGATCCTCTACTCTGGCAGCATGCACAAGGACTTCTACATCTGGTCCGCCGCCAACCGCATCCAGTATCTGCTGGGCGCGAAACGCGCGTGGGCCTTCGAGGCGGTGGCGCTCTGCACAACCAACGTGCTGGCGCTCAAACTGGCGCGCGACCTGATGACCGCCGACGAGCGGCTGCGCACGGTGCTGATCTGTGGCGGCCACCGTACCGGCGACCTCATCAACCTGCGCGACCATACCACACGCTTCCTCTTCAACCTCTCCGATGGCGGCAGCGCGATGGTGCTGCGGCGTGGGCATCAGCGCAATCGCGTGCTGGCCTCGTCCTTCATCACCGATGGCTCGCTCTCGGAGGATGTCACGATTCCGGCGGGCGGTGTGCGGCGCCCCACCTCAGCGGAGACGCTGCGACAGGGGCTGCACACCTTCCACGTCTCTGATGCTGAGCATCTCAAGGTGGGGCTGACGGTCGTCTCCGAGCGCAACTTTGTGCAGGTGGTGCGCGAAGCGGCCGAGCGCAGTGGCTGCAAACCGCAAGACATCGACTTTCTGGCGATCAATCACATGAAGCCGTCCATGCACCGTCGCATCCTGGAGATGCTCGATCTGCGCGAGGATCAGTCGCTCTATCTGGCGGAGTACGGCCACATCGGCGCGCCCGATCAGGTGCTGGCGCTGGAGCTGGCCAGCGCGCAGGGGCGTTTACGCGATGGCGCCTTGGTTGTGGCGGCCAGCGCGGGGCTGGGCTTCACCTGGGGCGCGACAGCGCTGCGCTGGGGCGCGAAGGAGCGGAGCGCATGACAACAAGCCTATCGCAGAGCGCGTCGCACGGTAGGCGCTTCGTGGGCGTCGGCGAGTGGCTGGAGCGCCGCGCGCAGCTCTCGCCAGAGCGCATCGGGCTGGTGGATGTCGCGAGTGGCGCCCGCCTGAGCTATCGCACACTGAATCTGCGCGCCCGCGCGCTGGCGGCGTGGCTGGCCGAGCGGCATGGCGTGCGCCAGGGCGACCGCGTGGCGGCGCTGGCCGCCAACAGCCCGGAATACTTGGATGCGCTCTTCGCCTGCGCGCTGCTGGGCGCCATCCTCACGCCGCTGAACTGGCGGCTGACCCCGCCGGAACTGGCGGGCATCCTACGCGACTGCGAGCCGGTGGCGCTGCTCTGCGACGAGCCGCAGCGGGCGCTGGCAGCGGCGGGCGTGCGCGCCGCTGGTCTGGCCACGCCGCTGGTCGAGATGGCCAGCTTCCCCGGAGCCGACGCCGCGCTGGCCGCGCGCGCTGCGCCATTCGGCAGCGACGATGGCGAGGAGATTGCGCTGATCCTCTACACCTCCGGCACGACGGGCGTTCCCAAGGGCGCGATGCTCTCGCACCGTATGTTGACGTGGAACGCCATCAATACGCAGATTTCCTGGGGCCTGCGCGAGAACGACATCGCGCCGATCTCCGCGCCGTTCTTCCACGCGGGCGGGCTGAATGTGCTGACGACGCCGCTCTACCATCTGGGCGGGACGGTCGTGTTGCAGCGCGATACCAGCCCCGCCGAGACGCTGCGGGTGATCGCGGCGGAGCGCTGCACGGTGGCCTTCGCCGTGCCGACGGTCTTTCAGATGATGATGGAGCGGCCAGAGTTTCAGTCAGCCGATCTCTCGTCGCTGCGCTTCTGCATTACGGGCGGGTCATCGTGCCCGCTGCCGATCATCGCGGGCTATGCGGCGCGCGGGCTGGAGTTTCGCCAGGGCTACGGGCTGACGGAGGTGGGTGTCAACTGCTTCAGCCTGGCGCCTGAGGACGCCATGCGCAAGGCTGGCTCGGTGGGGCGGCCAGTCTTCCATTCACGCGCGCGGCTGGTGGATGAGCAGGGGCGCGATGTGGCGCTGGGCGCGGTGGGCGAGCTGGCGCTGGCCGGGCCGCACGTCTGCTCCGGCTACTGGCGCCGTCCGCAGGCCACCGCCGAGGCCATGCCCGATGGCTGGTGGCGCACCGGCGATCTGGCGCAGGTGGACGACGAGGGCTACTACTTCATCGTCGGGCGGCGCAAAGACCTGTTCATCTCCGGGGGCGAGAATGTCTACCCCGCCGAGGTCGAGGGCGCCTTGGCGCTGCATCCGGGCATCGCGGAGGTCGCGGTGATCGGGCGGCCTGACCCCCGATGGGGTGAGGTGGGGCTGGCGGTGGTCGTGCCGCGCCAGCGGGGCGCGCTCGCGGCGCAGGATGTGCTGATGTTCTGCGATGGCAAGCTCGCCCGTTACAAGATACCGAAGGCGGTTGTCTTCACCGACAGCCTGCCGCGCAACGCGATGGGCAAGGTAGTGAAGGCCGACCTCTACGACCGCTATGTGCGACCAGAGGGCGAGACGCAGTAGTCCCAGCCATCAATGGCCGACTCACGGCGCGGGCGAGGGCATTTATGCCCTCGCCCAGCGCCGCCGCAGGCGAGCGCGCATTTGCGGCTTTCAAGCCGCCGTCGCGTGCTCCGGCCTTTCAAGGCCGAGAGCGGGTACACGCGCTATTACATCCAACCATACACAGGAGAACAGAGAGCTATGACCGCTTCGGCTGAGAGCGATATGCTGCCAAGCGTGGGCCAACGCGCCACGCGCTCGTGTGAATTCACGCCAGCGATGGTCGCGCAATTCGCGAATCTGGTGGGCGACCGCAACCCCGTCCATCTGGACGCCGAGTACGCCGCGAGCACGCCGTTCGGCGCGCCCATCGTCCACGGCATGTTTGCCGCCAGCCTGCTCTCTGGCATCCTGGGCGAGCAGTTGCCCGGC
>DATBTW010000033.1:0-2507 GCA_036559055.1 Ktedonobacterales bacterium | reverse complement strand
CACTCGTGGCGATCACATGACGACTCAGCGCGCCGACGACCGTGACGCCCAGCAACGTGAAGAGCGCGCCCACAGCGGCCACCGCCAGCCCCAGCGATTTTACCAGCGTGCGGGGGTCGGCGAACTCCTCGCCGGAGAAGGCCGCGTTCTCCCAGCCGACGAAGGCAAAGAAGCAGATCAGGCCAGTGGACCCCACGCCCGCCAGCGTGAAGCCGCCCACATTGGTCAGCCGCGCCGTCGTCACCTGCGGAACTGCCAGCAGCAGCGCCGCCGTGATGGCCGCCAGGCAGCCGAAGAACGCCCAGCGCTGTACGCGCATGATGTGCGAGACATCGAAGCAGGTTCCGATGACCAGCCCGCCCAGCAGCGCCGCCGCCACTACGAAGCGCCACGCTCCCGGCAGCGGGACGAGCTGCCCCAGATATTCGGCGAAGACGAGCGCCGTGGCCGGCCCACCCACCGCGATGGCCGTCAGATAGAGCGTGCCGGTCAGCCAGCCAGCGCGCTTGCCCAGCCCCTGACTGATGAAGGCGATCACGCCGCCCGCCGAGGGATAGCGCGCCCCCAGCTCCGCCATGATGCGCGCCACGGGATACGAGATGGCGGCCAGCCCGATCCACACCAGAATGGACCACGGCCCGGCCTGCCGCGCGGCGATGGAGGGCAGCACGATGAGGCTCTGCCCCAGCACGGCGCTGGTATAGAGCACGAATCCATCGGTCACGCTGAGATGTTTGCGCAGGGTCGCTGTGGTCGCCACGCTCTTCTTTCTCCTCCATATCATGTCGAACGCATGCCATGATATGATAGAAAGAACAGGGCTAGAACGGAACGGAATTTCTAAGGCATCGCGGCGACTTTTGACCGAAAGAGAAAGCGAATGGCGCACATGACCAACGATTCCGAGCGACTTCTGGATGATACTGGCTGGGAGCTGCTCTGCGCGCTCCAGGAGAACGCGCGCAGCTCCTATGCGGAGCTAGGCAAGCGCGTGGGGCTGACCGCGCCCGCCGTCGCCGAGCGCATCCGACGGATGGAGGTGGCAGGCATCATCACGGGCTACCACGCGGCAGTGAATCCGGCCAAGCTGGGGCTGGGGCTGACCAGCATCATGCGCTTCCAGTCGGCGGATCGCTCCGAGGAGCGTACCATCGCGCTGATGAAATCCTGCCCAGAGATCATCGAGTGTCATCGTGTCACGGGCGACGACTGCATGACGCTGACGGCGGTGGTTGCCTCGGTGGAGCACCTGCAAGCGCTGATCAACAAGCTCGCGCCATATGGCTCATCGAACACAGCGATTGTGCTCTCCTCGCCGATTCAGCACGGCGTCATCGGTCGGCAGATTTTCGCGCGTACCGAAGAGGAATCGGCGTAGACGGCTCTTCGCGGCTCCCCTCTCCCGCAAAGCGGGGGAGGGGCTGGGGGTGGGGGCGCACATCTCGGCTCAGGCAGCGAACTCCGCCCGCACGAAGCGCAGCAGCCAGCCGAGCAGCCCCAGCCCCGCGATGATGACGAAGAAGTTCAGCCCGCCTGTACCCAGCGGGCCTGGACGAACGTAGGGCATCGCCAGTGACAGAAGGAATGCGGGCACGACGGCCAACACATTCAGCGCGATGGCTGCCTGCCATTGCCTGCACAGCATGCCGACCAGCACGGCTGGCAGAAACAGCAGCGCCAGAATGACGAGATTAACAAGTGGGCCAAGCACAGGGCCGCTGAACTCAGGCCCGCCAGGCCCGCGGGGATTATCCAGCAGCAGCCGCTCGGCCAGCCACATCACCGCCTCTAACCCCAGCAGCCATAACAACTTCGCTCGATGACTCACGGCGCCTCTCCTTTCGCACAGCACGCAATCGCTGCCACGTTCAGCAGGTTCCTTGCTCTGGTCTACGGCTGGCAGGCGACGTGGGTTGTGGCGCCGCTGGTGGGCCGGTCACGGCGCGCGTGACAGCGCCGGGTGCAGCGCGTATACTCCGTGGGTGATGTGCGATGATGCGTCGAGCCAGCCGCTCGCGCCCATGATCCAGCAGCCACACAGCAGCAGTCTACAGCAGGAAGATGAGAGCAACGCCGCTATGCAGCCGACGCCGCCAACACCGCCTAGGACGGGCAGAGACATGGGCCACGGTGATCAGCCCGAGCCATCGCCACCGACCATGTACGCTTCCATCCTGGCGGGCGGCAGTGGCACACGGCTCTGGCCGTTGAGCGCGCAGGATCATCCCAAGCAGTTCCTGCCGCTGCCCGGCCCGCGCACCATGCTGCAAGAGACCGTCGCCCGCATCGCGCCGCTCGTCCCCGCCGACCAGCTCTACGTTGTCACCTTCGACGCCTACGCCCAGGCGGTCGCCGCGCAGGCGCCGGAGCTGGACCCCACCCACATCATCGCCGAGCCGAGCGGGCGTGGCACCGCCGCCTCCATCGGGCTGGCCGCCACGCTGATCGCCGCACGCGACCCCCACGCCATCATGGGTTCCTTCCACGCTGACCACGCCATCAGCGAT
>DATBTW010000032.1:0-37169 GCA_036559055.1 Ktedonobacterales bacterium | reverse complement strand
TTTAATAATTTATAAATTATAAATTACAACCTGTCAAGCGTCTGCTTCCAACTTCGCCGCGCAACGCTCGGCGAGTTTGATGCGCCCATCGCCGCTCATGGGCTATCAATAAGAGGTGAGATGTAAGAATCCGACAGGGTTTGATCTCCTGGCGCCTGACACATTGGCGCCACCAGTGGCGCAGAAACGAGGGAACTATGTCACAGCGCATTGCGGTCATCGGGGGAGATGGTATCGGCGTGGAGGTTATCGCGGCGGGGCGACAGGTACTGGAGGCGCTGTCACGTTCGCAGCATGATCTCGACCTTCAGTACACGCCCTTCGCATGGGGCACAGCCTACTATCGTGAACATGGGCGCTATATGCCCGACGATGGATTACAACAGCTCGAGGACTTTGATGCGATCTATTTCGGCGCGGTAGGCGCTCCAGATGTTCAGGATGCGCTCTCGCTCTGGCAATTGCTGATTCCGCTGCGACGTGGCTTTGATCAGTATGTCAACCTGCGTCCGGCGCGGCTGCTGCGAGGAGTGCAAAGTCCACTCGCTAACCCAGGCGCGATCGACGTCGTCGTGGTGCGCGAGAACACTGAGGGCGAGTATTCTGATGTGGGCGGCCGCATCTTTTCTGGTACTGACCGCGAGCTTGCCATTCAGGAAAGCGTCTTCACCCGGCACGGCGTGGAGCGCGTGGCGCGCTACGCCTTCGAGCTGGCTCGCACGCGGCGCAAGCGCGTCACTGGCGCCACCAAGTCGAATGGCATCCGCGTGACGATGCCGTTCTTCGATGAGGTCTTCTTCGCGGTGGCAAAGGAGTATCCCGATGTCGAGGCGGGTGTGATGCATGCCGATGCGCTGGCCGCGCAGTTAGTGCTGCGACCCACACGGTTCGATGTCATCGTCGGCTCCAATCTCCTGGGTGACATCCTCTCGGAGATCACCGCCGCTATCACCGGAGCCATCGGGATCGCGCCCTCGGCCAACCTCAACCCTGAGCGGCGCTTCCCGTCCCTCTTCGAGCCGATCCACGGCTCTGCGCCCGACATCGCTGGCCAGGGCATCGCCAATCCCATCGGCGCCATCTGGGCGGCGGCGCTCATGCTCGACCATCTGGGGCATTCCGCCGAGGCGGCGCGCATCCTCACGGCAATCGAAGCGACCACCACAGCAGGCGACCTCACCCCCGACCTGGGCGGCCACGCGACGACCGATCAGGTCACGCAGGGCATCATCGCGCGGCTGTGAGCGCCTGATGAGATGCTAGACAAATAGTACAGTTGCACTTAGTGGTGCATCCGCCAAGTTCATGGTAAGATGAAGCATCGCCAACGAGGAGGTGTTTCATGGGCAAGCGACTGGCGTTACGGGAGGTGAGCGACGAGGAACGGCAGGTGGTCAAACGTCTAGCGCACGCGCGACGCGCGCCCGCACGGGCGGTGGAACGCGCGCAGGTCGTCGAACAGGCATTGGATGGCAAGCCAGTTGAGACGATCGCCAGCGAGTTAGGCTTGGCGCGCCAAACGGTCTATCTGTGGTGGCATCGATTTGAGCGGCTAGGGCTAGCCGGGCTGGAGGATGCGCCGCGTGGCGGACGGCCCCCGACCTACACCCGCGAGCAGGTGGGCGAGATTGTCGCCACCGCGCTCACCGCTCCGCAGACGCTGGACCTGCCCTTCAAGTCCTGGACGCTCGACCGCCTGGTGACCTATCTGAGCGACCAGAAGGGCATTGCCATGAAACGCAGCCGCCTCAACGAGGTCTTGCTGACCGAAGGCTTGCGCTGGCGCAAGCAGGAGACGTGGTTTGGCGAGCGGGTCGACCCCGACTTCGCGCTCAAAAGGGGGCGATAGAAGCGCTCTACGAAGCGCCACCGGAAGGCAGCGTTGTGGTGTGTCTCGATGAGATGGGGCCGGAAGCGGCCAAGAGCTGGCCCGGACCGCGGTTGGGGCGAGCCGCGCCCGCTGAAGAGCCCACGCAACGCCCGGCGGGGCGGGCGCAACAGGAGATCGACTATGGGCGGCGCGAGAAGGGCTATGTCTTTGGCGCGTTTCAGCCCGCTACGGGCGATGCCTTCACTGCGCCCTACGAGCGCCGCACCATCGCCAACTGGGTAGACTTCTTGGAACAGGTGGATGCCTGGCTGCCTGCGGAACGGACGCGGGTCTACGCCATCCTCGACAACGTGAGCACCCATCGCGCGGTGGATGTGCTGTTCTTCAGCCTGGCGCATCCGCGCTGGGAGTTCGCCTTCCAGCCCACGTATGCGGCGTACCTGAACCTGATTGAACCCTGGTGGAAGATCCTGCGCTCGCTGGCGCTCAACGGACACCGCTTCGCGAGTTGGGCCGAGATCGCTCAAGCAGTGGAGCGGGCGACGGCGTACTGGAACGCCCACAATCACCCCTTCGTGTGGGGGCGCCGCCGACGGCATCACCCGCGTCGCCCACCCGGTATCGCGCTCCGACCTTCAGTCGCCTGAACTTGGCGGATGCACCACTAAGTCCTAGATCTCACTTAACATCAGTCGCCTCTCCTGCTGCGCTGACTCGTCCACTTCTGTAGGAGTTATGATACAGGCTCTCATATGGAAACTCTCTCATATGGAAACTGCGGAGTCGTTGGCGATCACATGGCGTCAGCGTTGCCCACGCGGAGCGCAGACACGCGCGCAGCAGACTACTCTGTTCCAACTACCGAGCCGGATTCCGCATCGTTCACCGGTCGGGAAATCATGTTAACGGAGATGGGGCATTGGCGTCATATGCTCAGTGGGACGTGTGACGAGACATGTGACGAGACGTGTGACGAGACGTGCGCATGGTACTGGCGAGGTACTGGCGAGGAGCGTCGCTGGCGCTCATGCTGCGTGACCAAGAGAGCTTGACCAAGAGAGCTTGACCAAGAGAGCGTGACCGAGAGATTGAGAGCGCTGGACAATGTGGGCACTAGACGAGGGCCGGGAGGTGCGCCCGCTGACGGCGGAGGATGCGGGCGCGTGGACCGTGATGATGGGCAACGCCTATCCCGTCATGGACCTGCACGTGCGCGAGGCGCGTGAGGCACAGGTGGAGCGTATCCGCCAGCGACTCGACCAGCGACTCGACCAGCGGCTCGACGCGCCTGCGGCTACGGCGCAGTGGTACGGACTGTTTCAGGATACTACCCTGCTCGGCGGCATGCGGCTCCATGATTTTCAGATGACCTGCTTTGAGACGCCGGTGCTGGTGGGTGGTGTCGGCATGGTGGCGGTGGATCTGGCGCATAAGAAAGCGCATGTGGCGCGTGATCTCATGTCCTTCTACCTGCGTCACTATCGTGCGCGTGGCGCGCCGCTCGCGATTCTGTACCCGTTTCGTCCGGATTTCTATCACGCGATGGGGTTCGGCTATGGCCCGAAGATGAACACCTATCGCGTCACACCAGCGGCATTGCCTGCGCAGGGGGACCGCTCGCGGGTCCGCTTCCTGACCGATGCGGACCGCGATGCGGTCGTGAGCCTCCATAACACGATCGCCGCGCGCACGCACGGGATGGTGGCGCTGGCTCCTGACGCCGCGCCGTCGTATCTCGCGCGATCCGAGTGGCGGTTGGTAGGCTGGTATGGTCCGGACGGCGCGCTGCGCGGCTACCTCGCGTTCGATTTCGAGCTGCCCAATCGTCACGAGAATTTCGTGTTGCAGGATCTCATTGTCCAAGAGTTGCTCTATGCCGATCGTGAGGCGTTGCACGGACTGCTGGCATTTCTGCGCGCGCAGCGCGACCAGGCGCGCGCGATCGTCTTCGATACGCTCTCCGACAGCTTTCACTACCTGCTCACCGATCCACGCAATGGGTCAGAGCGTCTCTCGCCACACGTCTACCATGAAAGCAACACCCAGGGCGTGGGACTGATGTACCGCCTGCTGGACGTGCGACGCTTCTTCGCGGCGCTGCCCCAGCACCGCTTCGGCGCAGCATCGCTCACGCTGCGTCTCACCCTGCGCGACACGTTCCTGCCGGAGCAGGATGGCCGTCTGGTCGTGTGCTTCGAGCACGGCGCAGCCCATCTGGAGCCAGACGATGCGCCCGCCGAGGTCGACCTTGGGCTGGCGGTAACCGAAGCCTCGCCGCTCCTCATGGGCGTCGTCAGCCTCCGCAGCCTCTACGACCTCGGGCTGGCCGATGTCTCGGATGAGCGCGAGGTCTCGCGACTCGACGCGCTCTTCCGCACGGAGCGGCCACCCGTCTGCCTCACACCGTTTTGAGGTGATGGAAGCCACGCACTCGGCGATCGAGACACCTGCAGGTAACAGTCACACGGCCTCGCGGCGTGCTGCTGCAGCGTGCTGCTGGAGAACGGGAGCAGGCCACGACGTATCCACCTTGAACCCCGACGAACTGCGACGGATTGCAGCGAACTCCATGCCCACGAGCGCAACGCGTGCGATCCAGTCGAGCACAGCCAGTCGAGCGTAGCCATTGCGCGGGTGGGCACGGTCTTTGAGGCGCTCATTGCAGTGGTGGGCCGACGCTGGGCCTACGCGCGACGCGCAGCCACTACCGTCGACGCCGAAGTCGTGCTTGGCACGCACAGCGGTAAAACGAGAGGCGGCAAGATACATGGGTGTCATGCCCTCCTGCCG
The DNA here is from genome assembly GCA_036559055.1 of Ktedonobacterales bacterium. Classification (GTDB taxonomy): domain Bacteria; phylum Chloroflexota; class Ktedonobacteria; order Ktedonobacterales; family JADMIN01; genus JAKAIY01. The sequence continues at coordinate 32,548 of DATBTW010000032.1, read as the reverse complement.
TCTCGCCACACGCCGCTGCTTACGGCTCCTGGTCCCCCTGCTACTCGGTCGTCAGCGTTTGGCCGAGCACCTCCTCGTTGCGCGCGCCGACCGAGATGTGCGCCTGCACGATCTTCAACGCATCACCCTCGCGATGGGCCACGAGGGTGATGCGCGCGGGCATCTTCGTGCAATCAGGCATCTGGATGGTAGGCTGATCGACTGCCCAGCCGACGCTGCCCTCCTGATACGCCTGTGGGTTGCCTGCGACGACACGCACTCCACCCGCGCCCATCTCCCGCAGTTGGGCCGACATGATCCGCTCCAGCGTCGGGGAGTCGGACCACCATTCGGCCGGATCGGCGCCGATGCACAGCACGCCCGGCTGGCGCGAGAACGTGGTGATGAATGAAGCATCACCCGTCATCTGGGATGCCGCCAGAGCGTTCCGGTGAGCGCGTGTCTCTCCGGACGTGAGCGCGTGCTAGAGTGTGACTGCCCTCGTCATGGCGGCGCGATCGGCGCCGGGGCAAGGGGTGTTGCACGGTCAGGAGAGGAGATGGCCACATGGACATGTACGAACCGCTGGTGGCAGAGCGCCACCGGGCGACCCTTGACCGCTTTGTCGCGGCTTGCCGGGCGGATGAACGCGTGCTGGCCGCGTTTCTCGGTGGCTCCTATGCCCGTGGGACCGTTGACGCTTACTCCGATCTTGACCTCTACGTGATCATGGCCGACGAGCCATACGCAGAGTTCTTTGCCGAACGCGCCGCCTTCGTCCGCCAGTTTGGCGCGCCAGTGTTCCTGGAGGATTTCGATGCGTACGGTTTCGACCTGCTGCTCTTCATCTTCGCGGACGGGGTGGAGGGCGAGCTGGCGCTAGGGCGTGCAGGAGGCTTCCAGCACATCCACGGCGGTCCCCACGTGATCCTGCTGGACAAGACGGGGATCCTGGCGGGGGCAGCGTTTCCAGAGCAGCGCCCGCCGCCTGTCGAGCAGGTGGAGCGACTCCACGGCCTACTCTGGTGGTTCTGGCATGACCTCTCCCACCACTTCCTCACACCCGTGGCGCGTGGGCGCCTCTGGACGGCGGTGGGAGCGTTGGAGGACCTGCGCCGCACTTGTGTGGACCTGGTCCGCCTGGCGGCAGATTTTACCGCGAGGCCCGAAGGCTATGAGCAGGTGGAACGCGTGGCGCCGATGGAACGTTTGAGGGCCCTGGAGGCGACATTCTGCCCACCACAGCGCGCGGCCCTCCTCCGTGCCGCCCGCACGATCATCGCCTTCTACCGAGAGGTAGCCCCACCGCTGGCCCAGGCGCATGGCATCCCGTACCCAGCCGCGCTGGAGCAGATCATCTGCGCCCGTCTGGATGCGCTCGATGCGCTCGATGCGCTCGATGCGCTCGATGCGCTGGGTGACCCAACGCGCGCAGGCGCGCCATGCGACTGAGCCGTGCGACTGAGCCGTGCGACTAGGGCTTGTCTGACGAATCGAGCGAAATGTGCTACCTTCGTGCTGGAGACGTCACGAACCGATCGGATTCATCAGGCACACACTAGGGAGGCTGAGCATGTCAACGAATTCTCCTTCTCCTAGACCACCTCGAACATCCGCGCTCGAGCGATGGGGCATTCAGACAGCGGTCGCCCTCTATCGGCTGACTCGTGGTGCGATTGGCGGTCGCGTGGGGCCTGAGCGCGTGCTCTTGCTCACGACCACCGGGCGTAAATCTGGTCAACGTCGCACGATTCCCGTTTCGTACTTCGAGGACGGTTCCACGCTGTTCGTCATTGCGTCGAATGCTGGACGTGCGTACCATCCCGCGTGGTACCTCAACCTGAACGCTCACCCTGACGCAGAGGTTCAGATCCGCCGGGAACAGCGCCACGTTCGAGCGCGAGAGGCGTCCCCAGAAGAGCGTGCCCGCTTATTAGCGTATGCCTCCTCGCAAAATCCCCGACGAGATGAGCGGAGTCAAACGACGCGGGCGATTCCCGTGGTCATCTTGCAGTCGGTTGCGGTCTAGGGCTTAGGTTGCGCCCTGATCTTCGACCAAGCGATCTATGAGCGTCGTAATGTCGTGGAGCAGTCTATCAACCGCCTCAAGCAGTGGCGGTGACTGGCGACCCGTTACGACAAACGCGCCGTCAATCACCGCGCAATAGTGGTCATTGAGACCATCGTCCTCCTGCTCCTGACCTGATTCGTCAGACAGACCCTAATAGGCGAGCGCCTGCCAGGCGCACGCTGCCGTGACGGCGCGATACCGAGCTAGCGCCGTGCCATCGGTCGCGTGAACTTTCCGGATAGACCACCTAGGCGCAGACGCACATGGACTCGCCAGATGGTTCACTCAACAGCCGCACCGAGGTTGGCGGGACCATGGGGTAGAGTGAACGACGTGGCGCGCTTCTTCCTCCGAGCCGTCTTGCGTCTGCGCCCATATCCAGGGGGGACATTCCATGGACTTTACTGTCGAGATTTCCAGACAAGTCGAGCAGGTCTTTGCACTGATTGCTGACCTGCCGAACTATCACCGGTGGCTGTCACCGCCTGGCCTCTATGGCGCGACAACGCAGGTGTCCGATACGCCAGTCACGCTCGGTACCATCTATGTCGACGGGAAACAAGCGACGCTGCACGGCCGCGTGACGGAATTTCGCCCACCATTCGCTCTCGCATTTCACCAGGAAGCGCAGATGCTGTTCAGCCGCCTGAGCATTGACATTCGCTATCGGCTGGAACCGGTCGGCGCACACACGCGGGTCTACCGCACCACGACGCCGCGAATGTCGGGTGTGCTTGCGGTTCTGCGCCCGCTGATCGTGCGCCCCATACGCAACGAGAATCTCCGCACGTTGGCGATGATGAAGCAGTATTTGGAGCATGAAGGACGTACGTGAATGCTCGGGGCCAGGCAAGCACAGCCACATCGGCCAACTCGCGCAGGAGATTCCGTGGTACGACGCTCGCACTTACTAGCGAAGCTAGCGAAGCTGACCACGATTGCTGTGGCTGCGCCTGGCGCACCGCGCCCTGGATTGACGTCGCGCTGAAGCGCGCCATATAGTGTCACTATTGCGTGGGCAATCAATCGCCTGGCGGTCTATTGTCGGCTCGGCGCCGATCTGCCCACGTAGCGCCCCCATCCTCTGAAGTCGCTGGCCGCGATTGGCTCACATCCGCCGCTCGCGCGCGGCAGTCGTTGCATACGATGATGTCACTCACGTAGCGCCGACCCTGTAATGTGGCTGTGTATGCCATGCGCACACATGTATCTCCATGTGTCGCTTACCCGCACTGGAAGCCGCGAAGCCTGCCGCCCACCTCATGCGCGCATGCCACTGCGCCTCACCCGCTGCGGAAAATCCCCCCTCCTGCGCATCGAGGTCGATGCGCCCCTAGCGCTTGCGGAGGTTGGCACGTGATCCCAGACAACTTCACCTACCTCGCGCCCACATCGCTGGCCGGGGTCTGGGAAGCGCTCAACGCGCATCCCGATGATGCGAAGATCCTGGCAGGCGGGCAGAGTCTGATCCCGCTCATGAAATTCCGGCTCGCGAACCCCGCGTACCTGGTTGATCTGCGCCACGTCCCCGGCCTTGACACGCTGGAAGAGCGCGATGGCGCGCTGGTCATCGGTGCGATGGCGCGCGAGTCCGACCTGGAGCGTTCGTCGCTCATCCAGCAGCGCTATCCGGGCATTCACGACGCCACCTCGGTCGTCGCTGATCCATTGGTGCGCAACTGGGCGACAGTCGGCGGCAACCTCGCACACGGCGATCCTGCCAACGATCATCCCGCCATGATGCTCGCACTGGGCGCGCGAGTAGTTGCGGAGAGTCCGCGCGGGCGGCGTGAGCTGGCGCTTGGCGACTTTCTAGTGGACACACTGGAGACGGCCCTACAACCCGATGAGACGCTGATCGAGATACATGTGCCGCAGCCTGTGGCGCACAGCGGCTCGGCCTACGTGAAGTTCGAGCGCAAAGTGGGCGATTACGCCATCGCCGCTGTGGGAGCGCGTCTGGCGTTCGACGGCGAGACCGTGCGCGAGGCGGGTATCGGGCTGACCAACGTCGGGCCGAAGGCGCTGCGCGCCCAGCAGGCCGAGGCGTTCCTGGTGGGTAAGCAGCTCACCGACGAGACGCTACGCGAGGCTGGCCGACTGGCCGCCGCCGACGCCCAGCCCAGCGCCGACCTGCGCGGCCCCGTCGAGTATAAGCGCGCGCTGGTGCGCACGCTCACCATGCGGGCGCTGCGCTCAGCGGCTGAGCGCGCTCACTCCGCCACGCGCTAGTCAGGAGTCGCACGATGACACAGCATGTCAAGCTGACACTGAATGGTCAAACCGTCGAGGCCGACATCGAACCCCGCCTGCTGCTCGTCCATTTCATTCGCGAGGTCGCGAACCTGACGGGAACGCATATCGGCTGCGACACGACCAGTTGCGGCGCCTGCACAGTGCAGATCAATGGGGTTCCCTCCAAGTCGTGTACGCTCTTCGCCGTCCAGATGGATGGCGCCGACATCCGCACGGTGGAGGGGCTGGAGCAGGATGGGCAGCTCAGCCCGATTCAGGAAGGCTTTTTCGAGGAGCACGGCCTGCAATGCGGTTTCTGCACGCCAGGCATGATGATGACCGCCGAGGCTTTCCTGCGTGACCATCCCGATCCCACTGAAGACGAGATTCGGCGCGCCATCTCAGGCAACCTCTGCCGTTGTACCGGCTATGTCAACATCGTGAAAGCCGTCCAGTATGCCGCCCGGCGCACACGCGAAGCGCAAGCGGCGCCCAAAGAGACAGCGACCGTGGAGGCGCCGAGATGAGCACCACCAATCCTCCAGCCACGCCAGCCATTGGCGGCATGGGACACCGGGTCAAGCGCAAAGAGGATCCGCGTTTCCTGCGTGGCAAGGGTAACTATGTCGATGACATCAAGCTGCCCGGCATGCTGTATATGGACATCGTGCGCAGCCCCTATGCCCACGCCAACATTACGAAGATCGACGCCAGCAAGGCGCTGGCGATACCCGGCGTGCTGGCGGTCGTCACGGGCAAAGACCTCGACGCCGCCGGGCTGGCCTGGATGCCCACGCTGATGAGCGACAAGCAGATGGTGCTGCCGGTCGATCGGGTGGTCTATCAGGCGCAGGAGGTGGCCGCCGTCATCGCCACGGAGCGCTACATCGCCGCCGACGCCATCACCCAAATTGATGTGGAGTACGACCCGCTGCCGCCAGTCATCGATCCCTTCAAGGCGATGCAGGCCGATGCGCCACTGGTGCGCCCTGACCGCGAGCAGAAAACCAATCACATCTGGCACTGGGAGGCCGGCGACGCCGCAAAGACGGACGAGGTCTTCAAGCAGGCCGAGGTGATCGTCAAGCAGGATCTCTACATCCCGCGTATCCACGTCGCCTCCATCGAGACGTGCGGCTGCGTGGCCTCCTTCGACAAGGTGGCGGGCAAGCTGACTGTCTACATGACGACGCAGGCGCCGCACGCCATTCGCACTGTCTTCTCGCTGGTGACGGGCATCCCTGAGAACAAGATTCGCATCATCTCGCCCGACATTGGCGGAGGATTCGGTGGCAAGGTGCCGGTGTATCCGGGCTATGTTATCGCCTGCGTCGCCTCGCTCCAGACGGGCCATCCGGTGAAGTGGATCGAAGATCGGTCGGAGAACCTGCAAGCCGATAGCTTCGCCCGCGATTACCACATAAGCGCGGAACTGGCCGCTGACAACGATGGAACGATGAAGGCGCTGCGCGTCAAGACGCTCGCCGACCACGGCGCATTCGACGCCGCCGCCAACCCTTCGAAATTCCCCGCAGGCCTGTTCAGCATCGTCACCGGCTCGTATGGGCTGGAGGCAGCGCATGTCGCGGTGGATGGCGTCTATACCAATAAGCCATCGGGCGGCGTCGCGTATCGCTGCTCGTTCCGTGTGACGGAGGCGGTGCACACTATCGAGCGCATGGTGGATACGCTCGCCCAGCAGTTGCACATGGACCCTGCGGACGTCCGCATGAAAAACTTCATCCCGCCGGAGGCTTTCCCCTACAAGTCGGCGACGGGCTGGGAGTACGACAGTGGCAACTATCCCGGCGCGCTGCGCAAAGCAATGGAGAGGATCGGCTACGCTGACCTGCGCAAAGAGCAGGCGGAGAAGCGCGCCAAAGGCGAGTTGATGGGCATCGGCATCTCCACCTTTACCGAGATCGTCGGCGCCGGGCCATCGCATACCTTCGACATTCTGGGCATCAAGATGTTCGATAGCTGCGAGATTCGCGTGCATCCGACTGGCTCGGTCATTGCGCGCATCGGCGTGCAGTCGCAGGGGCAGGGCCACGAAACCACCTTCGCGCAGATTGTGGCCGAGGAGCTGGGGCTGCCAGTCGACGACATCACCGTCGAGCACGGCGATACCGATACCGCGCCGTATGGGCTGGGTACCTACGCCAGCCGTAGCACGCCCACCGCAGGCGCCGCCACCGCCGTCGCCGCGCGCAAGATTCGCGACAAGGCGCGCAAGATTGCGGCGCACCTGCTGGAGGCCAACCCCGACGACCTGGAATGGAAGGATTACAAATTCCAGGTCAAAGGCTCGCCAGGGCGCTCGGTGGGCATGAAGGAGATCGCCTTCGCCGCCTACACCAACTTCCCCAGCGATGTCGAGGCCGGGCTGGAGGCGGTCGATTACTACGACCCGCCCAATTTGACCTTCCCATTCGGCGCCTACATCTGCGTGGTGGACATCGACCGTGGAACGGGTCAGGTCAAGATTCGCCGCTTCGTCGCCGTAGATGACTGCGGCAACATCATCAATCCGATGATCGTCGATGGCCAGATACACGGCGGCCTGACGATGGGCATGGCCCCCGCGCTGCTGGAGGCCATCACCTACGACGAGAACGGCAACATGCAGCAAGGCACCTTCATGGAATACCTGCTGCCAACCGCGATGGAGACGCCCGCGTGGGAGACGGACAAGACGGTGACGCCCTCGCCGCATCACCCCTTCGGCGCGAAGGGCGTGGGCGAGTCGGCGACGGTGGGCGCGCCGCCTGCCATCGCCAACGCGGTGGTAGATGCGCTCAGTCACCTGGGCGTCACCCACATCGACATCCCGATCACCCCGTGGAAGGTCTACGAGATTCTGGAGGCGCACGGCGCCACAGAGTAGCAGCACGTTACAATCGGAATACCAGTCGGTGTCGTCGGCGAGCGTGAGCGCGAAGGTAAAACACGATGCATTTCACTGGCACGCAGCAGATCAAGGCTCCCGTGGCAAAAGTCTGGGCGTTCGTCCTCGACCCCAACAAGGTCGCCGAATGCGCGCCGGGCTTCAAGACGATGGAGATATTGGGGCCAGATCATTTCAAGCCCACCCTCGCCGTCGGCATCGGCGCTGTCAAAGCCACGTTCACGCTGGACGTGCAGTTGGAGGATGTGCGCGAGCCAGATCACGCGGCCATGCGCGGGCGTGGCGCGGCCGCGGGCAGCGCAGTGGATATGGTCGCGGCGATGGATCTGAAACCCCTCTCCGAGGCCGAGACACAGATGGACTGGACGGCGGATGTCAACGTCAGCGGCACTCTGGCCAGCGTCGGCGCGCGGCTGATGGAAGGAACGGCGCAGCGGCTGACCGCCAGGTTCTTCGATTGCTTCCGACAGAAGCTCGAGGCGTCTGATGGCGCGGATATGTCTGCCGCGTCATCGCCCGCCGACACTTCCACTGGCGCGCAGTGAGCGCGAAATCTGGTACGTCGCGGCGTGTAGAGAGCAGGGAACCCAGATGCGAGAGGACATCCTGGCGCAGGCGCAGCGGCTGCGCGCGGAGGGGCGCGCGTTCGCGCTGGCGACAGTCGTGGCCGCGCGCCAGCCAACCTCCGGCTCGACCGGCGCTCGCGCTATCATCCTGCCCGATGGCCGTCTGGATGGCTGGGTGGGCGGGCATTGCGCCCAGCCCACCGTCATTCGCCAGGGGCTGGAGGCGCTGGCGGATGGCTCCGCGCGTCTGGTCGTGCTCAGCCCCGACACCAGCGAGGCAGGCGCCACGCGCGATGGCGCCGTGCGCGACGGCGTGGCGCGTGTTCCCATGCTCTGCGGCAGCCAGGGAGAATTACAAGTGTTTGTCGAGCCATTTCTGCCACGGCCCACAGTGGTCGTCATCGGCTCATCGGTGGTCGCCCGCACGCTGACGCAACTGGCGGCCACTATGGACTTCGAGGCGTGGGTATGCGATCCGCTGGCGGACATGCAGACCTTCTCCAATGCCGATCGGCTTGTCCCCTCGCTCGATGCGCTCGCGCCGCAACTGAGCGAGCGCAGCTACGTCATCGTCGCCACCATCGGCGAGTATGACGAGGAGGCGGCGCTGGCTGCCGTAGAAAGCCCGGCCAGTTACGTGGGGTTGGTGGCCAGCAACAAACGCCTGAGCGCCGTGCGCGCCTATCTGATCGAGCACGGCGTGACACGGGAGCGCTCCGAGCACCTGCGCCGACCGAAAGGTCTGCCAGGCTTTGTCATCAAGCCAGAAGAGATCGCCTTCAGTGTGATGGCAGAGTTGATCGAGGCCCGGCGACAGCGCGTCGGCATGATGGATGGCGCTGCGCCACAGGCGCCCCAGCGCGCCGAGGCAATTGACCCCATCTGTGGAATGACTGTGGACATCGCTACCGCGCGCTACACCGCCGAGCGCGACGGCGAGACCTTCTATTTCTGTTGCTCTGGCTGCAAACGCGCCTTCGAGAAGCAGCGCGCGCTGAGCGCCCCGCAGTAGGCTGCCCCAGTCCTCCCCGCGAGCCGACGCACGCTGGCGCATAGCTGGCGTGCGTCGGAATCGCACTATCTGTGCTCATCTGGTTAGCGGCTTGCCATGGCGTCGCATTCTTGCTACAGTAGGCGCAACCGAGGCGGCGCTTCTGTCTCTCTCATCTGTCTCCGTCGCCGCGGGTAGCCGCACGGGGGAATCATCAGATGCGCGATCTCCATTTCGACGGAGACTTTCTTCGCGATTTCAACAGCGCGAGCGAGCAGTGGAGCTGGGCAAACTGGCACGAGATTCGCGCGGCGCAAGAAGCGACGGCGCGACGGCTGCTGGCGGAAGTCTTCGGCGACGGCGAGGAGACGTCAGACGCGGACGGCGGCGCCAAGCTCGGCGAGTGATCTGCGGCGCGACGAAGTATAGACAACGCGGCGGCTGGAATATGACTTCCAGCCGCCGCCCTGGTTATGGGGGGCGCACGCTAGTTGTGCGCTGTCTTGCTTTGAGCGCCAGGGTGCAGGATCACTTTGGTATAGCCCTCAATGCGCTTGTCGAATTTCTCGTAGGCCTGCGGCGCCTGCTCCAGCGGTATCTCATGCGAGACGACGAAGCTGGGCTTGGCGCGCCCGGCGATGATGAGGTCGCGCAGTTGGCGGTTGTAGCGCTTGACGTTGCACTGCCCCGTACCCATGCGCAGCCCTTTCTCGAACATCTTGCCGATGGCGACCAGCAGCAGCCCCTGCTTGGCGCTGCTATCCGGGCCGCCGGGATCCGATGGCACATAGAGACCAGGGATGCCGAGCATGCCCGTCGGGCGCACCGAGTTGATCAGCGCATTGAGCACGGTGGCTGGCTCTTCCTTCTGCGCATTCTTCGTCACCGCCTGGTAGCCCACTGCGTCAACCCCTTTGTCGGCGCCCTCGCCCTCCGTTTGATCCACTATTTGCTTGACGGGGTCTCCCTGGTCAAAGTTGATCGGGGTCGCGCCAATCTGCTTGGCTTTGTCGAGCCGCTCCTTGATACGATCGACCACGAAGACGCGCGATGCCCCGCGCAGCAGCGCCGAATAGGCCGCCATCAGGCCAACCGGGCCAGCGCCATAGACCGCGACCGTCTCACCGGGGCTGACCTGCGCTAGCTCGCAGCCATGGTAGCCTGTGGGAAAGATATCCGCCAGCATGGCGAAGTCCGCTTCGTGCTCAGTTCCGGCGGGCAGCTTCAGGCAATTGTAATCAGCGAATGGCACACGCAACCATTCCGCCTGCCCGCCTGTGTACGGCCCCATCGCCACGTATCCATAGGCGCCGCCAGCGAAGCCGGGATTGACGGTCAGGCAGAAGCCCGAATACCCCGCCAGGCAGTTCTTGCAGAAGCCGCAGGCGACATTGAAGGGCATCACCACGCGATCGCCCTTCTTGATGGAGACGACGCCGGGGCCGACCTCCTCGACGGTACCCATGTTTTCGTGGCCGAAGACGATCCCCGCGTTGGCGGCTGTGCGCCCCTCGTACATATGCAGATCAGAGCCGCAGATGCACGATGAAGTGATTCTGACCAGCACGTCATTGGGCGACTGAATCTTGGGATCGGGCACGGTCTCGACCGCGACCTTGAACGGTTCCTTGTACACAACTGCTTTCATCGAAGTCCTCCTGACTGAATGTTGCGATCTTCGCTCGGCTGATGCCGTCAGCAAACGCCTTCTTGGCGTCGCGGGCGCCATTCCTTCAGAGATGTGACTTTCGATTGGCAGGTCACGTCACCGCCGCTACCCTCCTCTCCATCTGCTATGCAAGCCTACGCTCCGGCTCATGGCTCCGGAGGCGCCGGATTCTCCGGCTCGCTCAGATCGGTAATAGCCCACGGGCCGAAATGCTTCAGGAAGTGCGCGCCGCAGCGTATCAGAATGTCGCGGCCATGCTCGATGGCATAGGGATCTGCGGTATGGACGTTGATGATCGAATGGCCGTCCTCAGCTTCGCGGACGTACATGTCCTGGAAGTAGGTGGCGTCCGTTGCGACTCTGGCGACCACCTTGTAGGCCCAGCCCATCGGCCCGCGCTGCTCATTCCTGGCAGCCATGCGCTTCAGCGCCTCCGGGCCGCTCAGCAAGAGGATATCCTCTGGCCTGAAGCCGTCCTTCTCCAGCGCCTTTACGGCGCGAGCGCCTGCGCGTGGCGTGTCGATGACGGCGACAAGCCAGTTCGAACCTTGCCCTGGCGTATCGGCCATCGGTGGAAACAGTGTCTCAGGTTGCTCAGACATGCGCTCACTTCTCTCCTCACGCGCGACGGCATGGCGCGCCGAACGCGCTGCGGATCCTTCCGCTCATCCTTCCTCGAATCCTTTTCCGAGGCGAAATAGTGCGCCGCAAAAGCTAGACCAACATAAAACTGAGAAAATACCGAGACTGTACCGGACTTCGCTGTATCCGAAGCTCTGCGGACATGACGCTTCTGGAGCGCACACACGCAGTTTTTCCGCAGTGCTGAGGCCTGTAATTCTTGCCGTTCTGAAGCCCACAGTTCTGAAGCCCACAGTGTCGAGGTTTGTCGTCAATAGTCTATGGCTATAGGAAAATGTCCCGCCATGGAATGCTGTGAACGGTCGTGTCCGCACATAACGCTCGCCGCCGCCCGTGCCGCGCTGGCCGACCTCCCTGCGCGTTGGGCAGCCCGCGCAGTATGCTATGCTGTGAAGCGGGCGGGGCCGCGCATCGGGCCGCGCCTGGATTGGAGCGGCCACACATCGCAGCCGCCCATCGCAACAGACTCATCCACCACAGGAGAGGATGTGATCCTCATGCCGCTCACCAATGGTGTCATCTATCTCGATCACGCGGCCACCACGCCTACGCGCCCGGAAGTGGTGGCGCGCATGCTGCCGTACTTCGGCGAATTCTTCGGCAATCCCAGCAGCATCTACGCGCTGGGACGCAAGAGCCTCGACGCCATCGACTCCGCGCACGAAGCAGTCGCCCGTGCGCTGCACTGCCGCCCCACCGAGATCATCTTCACAGGCGGCGGCAGCGAGGCCGACAACCTCGCCATTAAAGGCATCGCTTATGCCCAGCGGCGGCGCGGCGACCACATCATCACCACGGCCATCGAGCATCACGCTGTGCTGCGCACCTGCGAGCGGCTGGAGCAGGAAGGCTATCGCGTCACCTACCTGCCAGTCGATGAATATGGGCGCGTCACACCGGAACAGGTCGAGGCCGCCATCACCGATCAGACCGCGCTCGTCACCATTATGTATGCCAACAACGAGGTCGGAACCATCCAGCCCATCGCCGAGATTGGGCGCCTCTGCCGCGAGCGACGCGTGCCATTCCACACCGACGCCGTGCAGGCGGGCGGCCAGGTCGATCTGGATGCCGCGCAGTTGCAGGTCGATATGCTCTCGCTCTCGGCGCACAAGTTCTATGGGCCAAAGGGCGTCGGCATTCTCTATGTGCGGCAGGGAACGCGCGTGCAGCCTCAGACGCTGGGTGGCTCGCAGGAGCGCAATCGGCGCGCTGGCACCGAGAATGTCCCTGGCGTTGTGGGCGCGGCCCACGCGCTGGAGCTGGCGTGCGCCGAGCGCGAGCAGGAGAACACCCGCCTGCTGGCCCTGCGCGATCAGTTGATCGAAGGGATGCTGGCGCTGCCCGAAGTGCGGCTGACCGGGCATCCCACCGAGCGGCTGCCGCAACATGCCAGCTTCACGCTGGCGGGCGTGGAGGGCGAGTCGCTGCTGCTCAATCTCGATCTGCTTGGCATCGCGGCGTCCAGTGGTAGCGCATGCACGACTGGCGACATCGAGCCGTCGCATGTACTCTCGGCGATGGGCGTCTCCGCCAGCGCGGCGCGTGGCGCGCTGCGGCTGACGCTGGGCCACAGCGTCACTGCCGAGGACATCGCGACCACCCTCCAGCGCATGGGCGAGATTCTGCCACGCCTGCGCGCGCTCTCCACGCAGCCAGCCTGACCCACGCGAGCATGACGCCCATGAAAGGCGTCATCGTAGTAGCACAGAAGCGAGGAACGGATGCAACTAGAGGGTAAAGTCGCAGTCGTCACCGGGGGATCGCTCGGCATCGGCGCAGGCATCGTGAGCCGCCTGGCGGCAGAGGGAGCCGCCGTCACGCTGGACTACCACACGCATCGCGACGCCGCCGACGCCATCGCCGCCGACATCAGCAAGGCGGGCGGCAGGGCGCAGGTCGTGCAGGCCGATGTCTCGCAGGTGGCTGATGTGCAGCGGCTGATCGCGCAGGCCATCAGCGCCTACGGGCGGCTCGACATCCTCGTCAACAACGCCGGCATCGAGCAGCCAACGCCCTTCGAGTTCGTTACCGAGCAGCAGTGGGATCAGCAGATTGCGGTTGATCTGAAGGGCGCGTTCTTCGCCGCGCAGGCCGCCTGGCGTCAGTTCATCGCGCAGGGCGGCGGTGGCGTCATCATCAACATTTCTTCGGTGCATGAGGAGCTGCCGATGGTCGGCAACTCGGTCTACTGCGCTGCCAAGGGTGGTCTGCGCATGCTCACGCGCACGCTGGCCAATGAGCTGGCCAAGCACAACGTCCGCATCGTCAACATCGGACCGGGCGCCATCGAAACGCCCATCAATCAGGCCACACTGAATGATCCCACGCGCAAAGCCGCCCTGCTGGGCGAGATACCGCTCAGCCGCATCGGCACACCAGATGACATCGCCAACGCTGTCGTCTGGCTGGCCTCCGATCAGGCCAGCTATGTCACCGGCACGACGCTCTTCGTGGATGGCGGGCTGATGATCTACGCGGGCAGCCTCTAACCCATGGCAGAGCCGCAGTACCGCTTGATCGCGCTGGATGTGGATGGCACGCTGCTCGATCCCGCGCACATGCTCACTCCGCGCACGCGCGCGGCGCTCTGGTCGGCGCAGCGACGTGGTGCGCGTGTCTGCCTGGCGACGGGCAAGCTGCTGGCCTCCGTGCGCCCGCTGCTGTCCGAGCTGGCGCTGGGCGGCCTGCACATCACCTGCAACGGCGCCGCGCTGATGGATGCCGCCACGGGCGAGGCCGTCGCCGCCTGGCCGCTCTCCGACGTGCAGCTCAGCGCGGCCCTGGCCGCCATTCGCGAGTGCGCGCCAGGGATGGGCGTCGCCTGGTACACCACCAACGCCATCTACACCGACGCGCCGCCCGACGGCCCGCTTGACGTGACACTTGGCGCCTATCTGGAGCCAGCGCTGCGCCACGTCGCGCGGCTCGCTTCGGATACGCTGCCGCCGCCGCTCAAATTCCTGATGACGGGCAACCACGCCAGCCTGCTCGCCCTGCGCGATGGGCTTCTGGAACGCATCGGCGCGACGCTGACCGTGACGCGCACCACCAGCGACTTCGTAGAAGTCATGGCGCCAGACGTCAGCAAGGGCCATGCGCTGGGCGAGCTGATCGCGCGGCTCGGCGTGCCACGCGAGGCGGTCATCGCATTCGGCGATGGCGAGAACGACATCCCGCTGCTGGACGCTGCTGGCCTGGGCGTGGCGATGGGGAACGCCATGCCCGCCCTGCTCCCCCACGCCACGCGCACGACCCTCAGCAACGCCGAAGACGGCGTGGCCGTCGCCCTGGAGGAGCTGGGGCTAGCCTGACCTACGCCCGATTCGGCCCCTCGCTGTACGGGCTGGGGTAGCGGCGCACCAGCTCACTATAGGCGCGCAGCCGCTCCACCACGCGCGAGGCGATAGTGCCCGCCAGATATTGCCCTTCGCTGGTCTTGGCGCCGAAGGGGATGCCCGTCAGCAACTGAATCCCCTCCTCGATAGAGTCCACTCCGTAGAGGTGGAACTTGCCCAGACGCACCGCTTCGACCACCTCATCGCGCAGCATCAGGTTGCGCACATTGACGCGCGGGATGATGACCCCTTGCTCGCCCGTCAGCCCGCGTCGCTCGCAGATGCGGAAGAATCCCTCGATCTTGTAGGTTGCCCCGCCAATCGCCTGCGCCTCGCCACGCTGGTTGACCGAGCCTGTGACCGCCAGCGATTGCTTGATGGGAACCTCAGCCAGCGCCGAGAGCAGCGCATACAGCTCCGCCGACGAGGCGCTGTCGCCATCGATCCCGTCATAGGACTGCTCGAAGTTGAGGCTGGCGGAGAGGCTGAGCGGAAAATCGTGTGCGAAGCGGCCCGCCAGATAGCCCGCTAATGTCAGCACGCCCTTGGCGTAGATCGGCCCGCTCAGGTTCGACTGGCGATCAACCGCCACGACGCCCGCCAGCCCCGGCGAAACGGTGGCCGTGATGCGCGATGGCAGCCCGAACTTGTAGCCCTGAACCTCCTGCACCCATAATCCGTTAATCTGGCCGACCGCCGCGCCCTGCGTCGAAATCAATATCTCCTGCTGCACAATCATGTCTTCCATCTTTTCGGGGATCAGCGCGCCACGGCGGTCACGCGCGCGCACCGCCGTGGCGACGTGCTGGCGGCGGGTCAGGCTCTCACCCGCGCGCTGCGCAAAGTAGCTGGCCTCCACGCACAGATCGCGCACGTCGTCGAATCGCGCCGAGACGCGCTCCTGATCCTCGGCCCAGCGGCTGCCCTCCTCGATCACCAGCGCCACCGCCTCGCTGGTGAACTCTGGATAGCCCATTGAGCGCGCCGCGTCGCCCGCCACCTGCGCATAGGCGCGGTCGCCGTCGTCGTTGCGCAGCATCACCGAATCGAAGTCGGCGCGCACCTTGAAGCTCTCGTGGAACTCCGGATCCAGCTCGGACAGCTCCGAGTAGGTCTGCGGATCGCCGATCAGGATGACTTTGACATCGGCGCGGATCGGCTGCGGGCTAATCGTCGCGATGCCCGGCGAGGCGCCGCCCGATTGTGACTCGTTCTCTAGCTCGATGCGCCCGAAGCGCACCATGCGCTTGACGGCGTCCCACGAGCGCGGCTGCGTCAGGACATCGTGCGCCTGCAAGACGAGGTAGCCGCCGACGGCCTTGTGCATGGCGCCCGGCTTCAGCATCATATGATCGGTGAAGGTCAGCCCCTCACGCGAGCCCATGTCGATGCGCCCGATCAGGTTGGCATACGTCGGATTGGTCTCCTCGACGACGGGCGCCTCAGCAGTGGCGGCGCGCGAGATCATCACATTAGCGCTGTAGCGTCGCAGCAGCGAGCGCAGCGATGGCGGGTCGTGCAGATCATCGTCTAGCGGCAGTCCGTGCGGATTCTGCGGCCCAGCGTCGTGGGTGGGCGTCTCGTTGGTCGCATCGTCGCCACCCTCGCTTGCCGCGCCGGGGATGGGGCCACGCAACGTGCGCGCATGCAACACGACATCACCACGCAGGCGCTTCAGATAGGCCAGCGCATCGGGCAGTCCGGCGTTGCTCGCGGCGATCAATTCCGAGAGATGCCGCACAGCGTTGTCCGCCACATCATGATCGAGCGCGTTGACGACTCCGCGCGCCTGATCTTCGACATCCCGGACGCTGGGCAGCATGCGGGCGATGGCCGCCTCGACTTTGTCATGTTTCTCCACGATCTGCTGCTTCTGGTCTTCGGGCAGCGCGTCGAATGCTTCCTGCGTCATCGGCGCCGACGCTGCGCCATCGGGCGGGCTGACCAGCGGATCGATCACGAAGCCAGAGGGCGTGCCGCGCACGTTGAAGCCGAGCGCCAGCGCCTCCGCTTCGAGCGCCTCGAAGAGCTGCGCGCGGCGCGTGTGCAGTTCGGCCAGCAGTTCGGTGCGGCGCTGGTCGTAGACCTCCGAGGAGAAGGCGCGGCGCAGTTCACGGCGACACGAGGTGATGTACGCTTGCAGGTCGTGCGCGAATGGGCGGCCACGACCAGCGGGCAGCTCCAGCGCAAGTGGCTCCTCTGGCGCCTCGAAGTTGTAGACATAGACCCAGTCAGACTTCGGGTGACGCTGGCTGGCGGCGGCGCGCACCAGCGCCAGTGTCGCGACGGCGCGGCCCGTGCCGGGTCTACCGGAGACGTAGAGGTTGTAGCGCCCGTCGGGAATCTGGAGCGCCAGATCCATCGCCTCGTGCGCGCGCTCCTGCCCAATGATCGCCGCAGGAGGCGGCAGGCTCGCGGTCGTCTGAAAAGGGAGGCTGGTCGGATCAGTCAGGCGGCGCAGCGAGTCCGCAGACAGTTCAAACGACGAGCGGGTCACATCCATCGAGCGATCCTCACGATTCCACCGGCAAACGAGCGACATTGGCAGGCCCATCGCGACGGGCGTCAGTCCAGTGTAGCACGCGCCTCGACTGTTGCGCGCGGTTGACTTGCGACCGCAGCGCCGCCCGTGCTACACTGAGGCTCACAGCGTAATAGCAGCGAACGCGGGACGAGTATCGCGGCGCCCTGACAGAGACGGATGGCCACTGGCTGAGAGCCATCTGACAGCGCACACGCCGCGAGAATACCACCCGCCAGCTCAGCGCCGAGCGACGATCCAGCATCGCGCCAGGCGACTGCGGCGGCCCCGATAGCGGCCAGGCATGAGCGAGCGACGCCTGTTCCACGAACAGCGCGACGCTCGGAATGGTGGGTGGAACCACGAAGGGCTACGCTCTTTCGTCCCCGTTGGGACGAGAGGGCGTTTTCGTTTGCCCACGTGCTCGCATCCGTCTGGTATTCGCTTACGTGAGGAAATGTGACTTGGAACAACAGTGTTGGTCGCCTAACTGGAAAGAGAAGCAGATCCGTCAGCCCACCGCTGACGGCGCCACCCCCTGCGCGCCACGCGGCCGCTAACGTCGCGCGTCGCAACCCATCGACTGCTTCTTTTCCACAGAAAGGCCAACCATCCCATGTCTCATCCATTCAGATCGCGCCAGCATCAGCGCCAACCCGCACGGCATGCGCGACGCATCTGTGCACATCGTGTGCGGCATTCCAGACGCGACGAACGCGCAGCGCGCTATGAGCGGGCGCGCGTCGTCGCCAGCCTCATCGCCGCGTCGCAGGCGCTCGCCGCCGATCCCGACGCCGCCGCGCTGCTGCTCGATGGCGCGCTCGCCCACCTCATCGATCTCTGGGCGCAACAGGCCCGCCTGCCAGCCTCAGACCGCCGGCAGCCGCTCGCCGCTCTCGACGCCCAGGCTCCCGCTCTCGCCTGGCGTGTACGGCTGGCGCTCCAGGCGCATCAGCCCGAGGCGCGGCTGGCGCATTGCTGGGCGCTGCTCGACCTGCTCACTATGTCAACCACTCATCATATGAAGCGCCCCTCTCCCGCAAAGCGGGGGAGGGGCTGGGGGTGGGGGCCAATCCCCTCGCTAAATCTCGACGATCACAACCACTCCAGAACGAACGGAGCATCCCATGTCAGTTGAAGAAGAGCTGAACGCATCGGCCAAATACACGCCGATCCAGCGCATGCGGCACAGCGCCGCGCACGTCATGGCCGAGGCCATCCAGGAGCTGTTCCCCGGCGTCAAATTCGCCATCGGGCCAGCCATCGAAGACGGCTTCTACTATGATATGGAGCTGCCACGCGCCATCTCGCCCGAAGACTTCCCCGCCATCGAGGAGCGCATGCGCGCCAGCATCGCGGCGGATCACCCCTTCGAGCAGAGCCGCTGGTCGCGCAAGAAGGCGCTGGACTATTTCCGCAAGCACGACCAGCCCTACAAGGTCGAGATCATCGAGAACCTGCCCGACGCCGAAGTCGGCATCTACCAGCAGGGGCCGTTCCTCGATCTCTGCCGTGGACCACATGTGGAGAGCACGGGCAAAATCGGCCCGATCAAAGTGATGCGAACGGCGGGCGCGTATTGGCGCGGCGACGAGCATCGCCAGATGCTCACGCGCATCTACGGCACGGCCTGGAATACACAGAAAGAGCTGGATCAGTATCTCTGGCAGCTCGAAGAGGCGCGCAAGCGCGACCATCGCAAGCTGGGCCGCGAGCTCAACCTGTTCACGTTCAGCGAGGATATTGGGCCGGGCATCCCACTATTTCTGCCACATGGCGAGATCATCCGCCATGAGATGGAGCAGTACGTCCGCGAGACGCAGGAGCGCCACGGCTATCAGCACGTCTGGACGAGCAACATCGCGCGCGTGCGGCTCTACAAGCGCTCGAAGCACTGGTATCACTACCGCGACTCGATGTTCCCGCCCATGAACGAGACGCGCGACACGCACGAGGGTGAATCCGATGAGGAGATGCTGGACAACAGCTACGAGCTGAAGCCCATGAACTGCCCTTCGCACTTCACGCTCTACAACTCCCAGCGCCACAGCTATCGCGAGTTCCCGATCCGCTATGCCGAATTCGCCACGCTCTATCGCTATGAGAAGCAGGGTGAGCTCTCAGGGCTGACGCGGGTGCGCTCGCTCACGCAAGACGACGCGCACATCTTCGTGCGGCACGACCAGATTCAGTCTGAGTTCAGCGAGATGGTCGATCTGGTGCGCGAGATTCTCAATACGTTCGGCATGCAGAAATACCGTATGCGTCTCTCACTGCCCGACATGAGCGACACGTCGAAGTATCATGGCAACGCCGACATCTGGAACGCCGCCGTCAACGACCTGCGCGCCGCGCTTGATAGTAAGGGCGTCGAGTACGAGTCCGCTGAGGGTGAAGCGGCCTTCTATGGCCCCAAAATGGACCTGATGGCCAGCGACGCGCTGGGCCGCGAGTGGCAGCTCTCGACGATCCAGCTCGACTTCTTCCACCCGGAGAACTTCGACCTGGAGTACATCGGCGAGGATGGCCAGGCGCATCGCCCCGCCGTCATCCATCGCGCCATCATGGGGTCGTCGGAGCGCTTCATGGGCGTGCTGATCGAGCACTACGCGGGCGCGTTCCCGGCTTGGCTCGCGCCTGTGCAGGCGGTCGTCATCCCCATCTCGGATGAGAAGCATGGCGAGTACGCCAATGCCGTGCTGAAGCGTCTCCAGGTGGCAGGCATCCGCGCGGAGGTGGATAACCGCAAAGAGCGCATGAACGCCAAGGTACGCGACGCGCAACTGCGCAAGATTCCGTACATGCTGGTCGTCGGCGACAAAGAGGCCGCCGCCGATGCCGCCGCCGTGCGCCTACGCTCGAACGAGAACCTCGGCGCGCTTCCGCTGGACGAATTCATCGCCCAGGCCCGCAACGTCATCCGCGAGCGCGCGGTGGAGCTATGGCCAGCCAGCGCGGCGGTGGCCGACCACTAGCGGCCCGCCGCATGCGATGGCCAACCTCGCGTCAGGTCGGGCGCCACGAGGCTGCTCGTGCGTTCTATCTGTTGTGAGGTTGTTTGTGCTCATTCCAGGCGAGCCGCGACAGGACGAGACAGCATGAAGGACGCGCGAATCGACAGCGACGCCAGAGATGGCGATGAGACAGCGCTGCGGCTGCCGCGTGTGGTGATGCCGCAGCCGTCCGCTGATCCCGCTGTGCGCGGCGTCGTGCCGTGGCGTGTCATCGCCCTTGGCGCGCTCATCCCGTGGTCGGTGTCGCGGCTGGCCTATCTGCTGGTGACGGCCATCGGCGGGGCGCTGCCGCCAGCCACCTCCGCCACACGCGGCCCCGGCTTCCTGGGGGTCTGGGAGCGCTTCGACAGCAACTGGTACATCGGCATCGCCACGCATGGCTACGCGCTCCCGCAGCAGATCGCGTTCTTCCCGTTCTATCCCCTGCTCATCAAGCTATTCAGCGTCGTGATGGGCGGCAATGCGCTCTATGCCGCGCTGCTCATCTCCAACCTCAGCGCGCTGTCGGCGCTGATCGCTCTGGGCGGGTTCGCCGTCTGGGAGGCGCACGACACAGGCCTGGCGCGCTGGACGATGCTGGCGCTGCTGATCTATCCGTTCAGCTTCTTCCTGTTCGCCGCCTACACCGAGGGGCTGTTTATCACCTTCAGCGCGCTTTGCCTGCTCTTCGCCCGCCAGGGCCGCTGGCGCTGGGCGGCGGTGATGGCGCTTCTGGCAGGGGCCACCCGCCCCACCGGAGCTGCGCTTGTCATCCCGCTGGCGTGGGAGTGGCTGCGACAGAGCGGCCTGCTCCAGACCGAGCAGTGGCGCGCGCTGCTCCACGGTGATCGGGCGCAGGTGGCGCGACGGTGGCTGGGCGATCTTGCCCTGGCTGTGCGTACACAGTGGGATGGCCTGCTGGCGGTGGCGGCGGTTCCAGCTTTCATCCTGGGCCTGGGCGCGTTCGCGGGTATCCACTTCCACCACCCCATGCTGATTGTCAACGTGCGCCGCGACTACTGGGGACTCAACAGCGCGCCCATCTGGGTCTCCGTACCGCGCGAGATCAGCCATCTTTTCATCGCGCCGTTTGGCTCCTGGCCACAGATCATCATGCTGCTGGATCTCCTGTGCCTGGCGGCGGCCACCGGCGCAGTCATCGCGCTCTTCCGCCGCATGCCAGTGATGTACACCCTCTACATGGCGGGGTTGATCTACCTCTGCATCGCGCAGCCAGCCTCACCACCCGCGCTCCAGGTATTTCAGGGGCCGGGGCGCTATCTGATGGCCTCCATCCCGCTATTTCCAGTACTCGGCCGCATACTGGAGCGCCACCCACGCTGGCGGGTCGCGCTGATCTGCGTCGGCCTCGCGCTCCAGGCATATCTGGCGATCCATTTCGTCACCGGCAAGCTGATGGAATAGCCAGCGCCTCAGCCGATGCGCAGGCCAAGCGCCAGCCCCAGCGCCGCCGCCACCACGCCCGCCAGCAGCGAGCCACCCGCATTCAGCCAGGCGTAGAGCGACTCGCCGCGCCTGCCCAGCGCGAATGTCTCGTAACTGAGCGTGCTAAAGGTGGTGTAACCGCCCAGAAAGCCCACCCCCAGCAATAGCCGCATATCGAGCTGCGCAGCGCTGGCGAAGGCGGTGGTGAGGAAGCCGAGCGCAAAGGCGCCCGTGATATTGATGAGAAAGGTCGCCAGCGGGAAGCGTCGCACTCGCCAGTGCGCGATCCACTCGACGATCAGATAGCGCGCGGCTGCCCCCAGCGCGCCCGTCGCGCCGACGCCCAGCGTGATGACCAATCCACTCATCGCGCGCCTCCCTCCAGCGCGGCAATGCGCTCGTCGGGTAGATCCAGCTCCTCGGCGCTCACGTGACCGTCGGCGAAGCCATCGGCCCACTCGTTGCCTGCCAGCGTGCCCTCCTGCGCGTCCAGGCTGGCCGCCCGCCAGCGCTCGACGAGGCGGCCAGCAAGCGTGAAGCCAGCGAACGCCAGGGCGACTCCGCCCGCCAGCGCGCCGCAGAGGTAAAGCAGCGCCGTGAGCGCCTGGCCATGCTGCAATTCGCTGGCCGCGCCAACCACGAACGAACTGAAGGTGGTATAGGCGCCGAGGAAGCCCGTTCCCAGCGCCAGCCGCAGATCGGGCGAGATCGGAGCGCCATGCTCGAAGGCGCCAAAGAGCAAGCCGATCAGGAAGGCGCCAGTTAGATTGATGAGCAGGGTGTCATAGGAGAAGCCCACATGCGCTTCGGGGAGCGCCCCCGCCATCACCAACAGCGGTTTGGCCAGCAGGTAGCGTGTCACCGCGCCGCAGAACCCGCCTGCCAGCACGAGCAGAAGTTTTCGTGTCACAGTGATAGATTCCTCAGGCCATCTCTGGGCGCGCCAAAACGCGCACAAAAAAATGGCCTCTACAGCGGACGACAGCCCTCAGTGGAGAGCCGACAAGCCGGAGTAGAAGCCATTAGCGGCGCCCGCTTTGTGCGGAGAGCGCCACGGTTTTCGGCGAGCCTCATCGCCGCGCGCCCAACCAGCGGACGCCTGCGTTACGCTCAATCTACCACCGTGCGCCGGTCGTTGGCCAGCGCAGGCGGCGACTGGGTCAGGTCTAGCGAGCGCCGGGCCGCGAGTTGGCGGCGAATCGTGCGCCCACCAGCGCCACGACCGCCAGCACGGCGAACAGGATCACATGCTTGAGGGCCGGGTCGGTCGGCTTACCCGAAAACGTCAAGACATGATAGACGCCTGGAACCGCGTAGTAGATGGCCAGTAAGACGCATACGGCGGCGATCACGCCTCCGACCGCCCACGGGTTCTTCATGCGAATGCTCTCCCTTGTATCATCTGCCGCAGCGACTCATGCGCCGCCGCTCACAAAAATCACCGAGATCAGGGGACGATCTTCAGGAACTGGAGCAAGAAGTACGCGAACGCCAGCGTCCCCGCGATCACGCAGTAGTATGCAAACGGATCGAGCCGATTGGTCTCGAAGTACTTCATCAGGAAGCGCACGCTGAGGTACGCCGCGACACCCGCCACGACGCCCCCGCCGAGCGCGATGGGCAGATCAGCGCGGTACTGCGCCGTCAGCAGCCTGGGGATTTCCAGCACGCCCGCCGCCAGGATGATAGGCGTGGCCATCAGGAAAGAGAAGCGCGCGGCGGCCTCGTGGCTCAGGCCATTGGCCATGCCCGTCACCATCGTCAGCCCCGACCGCGAGAATCCGGGGATCAGTGCGAAGCACTGCGCGAAGCCGATGAGCGCCGCCTGCCAGAACGTCATCTCATTGAGCGAGCGGCCCACCGAGGCGAACATGGGCGCCTGTGCGGCAATCTCCTTCTCATGGAGGCGCTGGCGGCGCCACAGCCGTTCGCCTGCCAGCAAGACCGCGCCATTGGCCACTAAAAACGCTGCCGCCAGGATCGGGATGCTAAAAGCAGCCTCCAGTGGCTTCTGCAGGAGCAGCCCGACGATACCCGCCGGAATGGTGCCGACCACCACCAGCGCCAGTTGCCGACCGTAGCCATCGGGGTCCACATCGGGGGTGAAGCGGCCCGCGACGAGGGTGCGCGTGCCGCCGCGCAACAGTTGCAGCCAATCGCGCCAGAAGAAGGTCAGCAACGCCACCGAAGTTCCCAGGTGCAACGTGACGAGCAGCGGCAGAAACGTCGGGCTTTGCAGCGTCTCTTTCCAGCCCAGGATGCCCGGGATGATGACCGTGTGGCCAAGACTGCTGACGGGAAACAACTCCGTCACGCCCTGAAGGAGCGCCAGAAACAACACATGAAACAGGTCCATGCCATCACCTTACACGTGCGGTCGTACACACGCCGTAGCTTGAGCGAATAGCGCGCCTGGGCATGCGTCGTTGCGGCGCCCATAGCGCCTTGATGGTAACGCATCAACCTGGCCCCGTCAACGCGCTGGCCCGGATGCTTCTCAGCGTGCAGCGCCTCTCAGCGTCGGGCGCCTGGTCCAACGTCCAGGCTGGCTCCCCGCCAAACGCGCGGCGCGCGGTGGCGCCACCGCGCGTAGAATGTGGCGAGGCGCGGCGGACGCCAGACTTCAGCGAGGGTGATGAGTGAGATGGCAGTGCGCAACTTCTACTGGCTCTATCAGGGAGTAATCGCGGGCAGCGCGCGCCCCGGCGGCGAGATGAGTCTGCGCGGCTCGATCCCCGCTGGCAAGACGCAAGGCGAAGCGCTGGACGATGACCTGCTCTGGCTGCGCGATCAGGGCATCGGCGCCATCCTCTCACTCACCGAGACGCCGCTGCCAGCCGCCGCGCTCGTCCACCACGACCTGGCCTGGCTGCACCTGCCCATCGACGATCAGACCGCGCCCACCCAGGCCGACCTTCTGGCGGCGCTCGATTTTATCGACCAGCAGCGCGTGGCGGGCCATGGCGTGCTGGTGCACTGCCGCATCGGTGAGGGGCGCACGGGCGCTATCCTGGCCGCTTACCTCATCCGCCAGGGCGCGACCGCCGAGCAGGCGCTGGAGCATCTGCGCGCCTTCCGCCCCGGCGCCGTCAGCTCGCCCGAGCAGCAGCGCGCGCTCGCACTCTTCGCCGCCGACCGCGCGTGGATCACCTGAGCGACCAGCCGCAAAGATGTGAGCGACGCGACAGCCGTGCGCCATCGCCTTCTGGTACACTATGCCTCGACAAAGGCAAACTGCACGACCGCAGATCCGCAGCGGCGCAGCCAGCGCGCTGGAGCAGGCGAATGGCCAGGAATCTCAGTATCGCCCAGCAGGACGACGTGACACCACGCCGTCCCTTCCGCGCGCTTCCGCTCATCTGGGTCGCCTTGCTGATCTTCGCCCTCTGCGTAGTTGGCGTCTTCATCGCCGCTGCGCCCCTGCGCTACCTGCAATTGCTGCGCGCCTGCGCGGGGCCGGAGTGTGCCGCGACGTCCGCGTACTTCGTGGCGCTCGACGCCTTCACGGCGCTGGTCTGGCTGGCGCTGGCGGCGACTGTCTTCTGGCGCCGCCCCGGCGACCGCATGGGCATCTTCACCGCGCTGACCTTCCTCACGTTTGGCGTCGGGCGTTTCCCCGATACGCCCCTGGCGCTGACAACACTGCCGGGCTGGTGGCTGCCCGTAGAGGCGCTGCGCTTTCTCGGCTCGGCCTGCCTCAGCATCTTCGTCTTCATCTTTCCCGATGGCGAGTTCAGGCCGCGCATCACCCGCCTGATCGCCGCTGGCTGGATCATCATCCAGATACCCGAGTTCTTCTTCGCGCAATCGGGGGCTAGCGCGACCTCGCTAGCACCGCTGCTGCAATTCGCGGGATTCTTTGGCTTCGTAGCGGTCGTGGTCGCCGCACAGACATGGCGCTACCGCTTCGTCTCGACGCCGCGCCAGCGCCAGCAGACCCGCTGGGTCGTGCTGGGTGTCTCGCTCGCGCTGCTGTGCTATCTCGCGCTGGAGTTTGGCTATCCGCTGGGCGTGTCGCTGGCGGGCGACTCTGGCCCGCTGGGGCGCATTGCGCTCACCAGCCTCATCTCACTCACCTTCCTGCTGGCGCCTGTCTCGATGGCAATCGCCATAGCGCGCAACCGCCTCTACGATGTCGATGTCCTCATCAACCGTGCGCTGGTCTACGGCGCGTTGACGGCCACTCTGGCGGCGCTCTACCTGATTGTGATTCTGGGGCTGCAAGTGATCGTGGTGGCCGTCAATGGATCGCAGCAGGTGACTTCGCTGGTGTTGGTCTGTACCACGCTCGGCGTGGCAGCACTTTTCCAGCCGCTACGCCGAGCGCTCCAGCGCGGCATCGACCGCCGCTTCTATCGACGCAAGTACGATGCGAATGCCACCATCTCCGCTTTCTCAGACAGCCTGCGCCAGAGCGTCGATCTTGTCGAACTGCGCGAGCGCCTGCTCGAAGTCGTGCAGGAGACGGTGCAGCCCAGCCACACATCGCTGTGGCTGCGCACGCCACCGCCGCCAGCTCGCTAACACGATCATCGCCCATGATGCCTGGTTGCTTTGGCAGATGTGTACGTGAAATTGCGCATGGCAGCGCGGCGCTGGCATGGTAGAGTGGCCTCACACGCTCGTGTTCAGCCGCACGCACACTGTACAGCAGGAGTCGCGGGATGCGCGCACAGTCGGCGCCACCTGAGCGCCTCTCTTCCTCGGCGTCGGCCACTGACGCGACATCAGGTGTGAGCCTCAACCGCGCACGGATAGCCTGGGGCACGGTCGCCGCGCTATGCCTGGCGCTCTTTGTCGCGTCGCTGCCCACCCGCATCGCCGAGCTACAGCGCGTCATCCCCGGCGGCGCCACGACCCGGCTGGGCGAACTTGCCGCACCGCGTGGGCTGCTCATCGGCGGCGCGGCAACGTTGGAGATCGGCGCCGCGCTGGTCTATTTCACGCTGGCCGCGCTCGTCTTCTGGCGGCGCCACGACGAGCTGCGCGCCATCGAGATGTCTCTTTTCCTGCTGGCGTTCGGGGCTGCGCTGCCCGGCCTCGCATTCGCCATCATGAGCGCTACGCCCATCTGGCGTAGCGCGCCCGCGCCGCTCCAGGCGGTCGGGTGGGCAGCGCTGCTGCTCTTCGCCTATCGCTTTCCCAGCGGCGAGTGGTCGCCGCGCTGGTCGCGCTGGGTCGCGCCATGGTGGCTGGTGTGGGTGGCATGCTTTTTCGCCTTTGCGCAGCCCGTCTTCGCGCATCATCCGCAATGGATCGTCGCATCCTATCTCATTTGGGTAGCGTGGTTTGGCACGGGCGTCTGCGCACAGCTCTACCGCTATCTGTGGGTCGCGACACCACTCCAGCGCCAGCAGAGCAAGTGGGTCATGCTGGGCTTCGTCTGTGCGCTGGTGGGCATCCTGCTGGCCAGCGTCGATCAAATCGTCGCGCTCTCGCAGGGTCGCATTGGCCAGAGTGATCTGCGCTTCACGCTGCTCGCGCTGGTCGTGGTCGTCTGCACGTCGCTGCCGATCCCGATCAGCATTACCATCGCCATCTTGCGTCACAATTTGTTCGACATCGACCGGCTCATCAAGCTCACACTGCTCTACTCCGCGCTCACGGTGATCCTGGGCGGCGCCTATGTGGCGACGGTGGCCGCTAGCCAGGCGCTGCTGCGCGCTGTGACGGGGCTTGCCGATAGCTCATCGCTGGCGCTGGTGGTCTCGACCTTGGGCGTGGCGGCGCTGTTCCAGCCGCTACGGCGACGCATGCAGATCGCCATCGACCGGCAATTCTATCGCCGCCGCTACGACGCCGCGCGAATCGCCGCCGCCTTCGCCGAGAGCCTGCGCATTGAACTCAACCTCTCCGAACTGCATCAACGCCTCATCGACGCCGCATATCAGGCGATGAGACCGCAACATATCTCGCTTTGGCTCACCGTCCCGCAGCGAGACACATCCGACGCCAACGCCTCAGCGAGTGACGCAGTGTGATCCCAGGCGGCGCTGCGGCCAGCGAAACGAGTCCTGCGCGCATGCAGCGCGAGCGTCGTAACGCTTCTCGTAACGGTTGCGAGACGGCGCGCGACATATGCTAGGTCTGACGAATGAATCTGCGTGACCTGACATGCGACGCGTATCAGTGGAGGCCAAAGAAATGGCGCAACTCTTAGAGGTCATCCGGCGACGAATGCCGCGCATGCGTGCGCAGACGGCGCAGGTCGATAAGCCCACCAGCCGACGTGTGCCACCGCAGCCCACGCCGGTTGACATCGCGCCCGATGATCCGCTGGTCGCCTATTTCCTCGATACCCCCGGCGCGGTCGAGCTGGATCGGCTGAAGCTCGATTCGCCCGCGCTGCGCGAATTGAAGGCAGCGGGCGTCGCCATCGCGGTGCCACTGGTGAGCCAGGGCGAGCTGGTGGGCGTGCTGAACCTCGGTCCGCGCATGAGCCAGCAAGACTATTCCTCTGATGATCGCGGGCTGCTCAATACCCTGGCCTCGCAGGCGGCGCCTGCCGTGCGCGTCGCCCAACTCGTGCGCCAGCAGCAGATCGAGACGCGCGAGCGCGAGCGCATCGAGCAGGAACTGCGCGTCGCCCGGCTGATTCAGCAGACGTTGCTGCCGAAAGAGCTGCCAGAGATGCCCGGCTGGAGCCTGGCGGCTTACTATCAGCCAGCGCGCGCGGTCGGCGGCGACTTCTACGACTTCCTGCCGTTCAGCGATGGTCGCCTGGGGATCGTCATCGGCGATGTCACTGATAAGGGCGTGCCAGCGGCTCTGGTGATGGCGACCACCCGCAGTATCCTGCGCACCGCTGCTCAGGAGGGGCAGGCGGCGCCAGGCGACGTGCTGGCGCGCGCCAACGATCTGCTCTTCCCCGACATTCCCCCGCGCATGTTCGTCACCTGCCTGTATGGCATCCTCAACCCACACACTGGAACGCTGGTGTATGCCAACGCCGGGCATGACCTGCCCCACCAGCGACAGGAGGGCGGCGCGGTCGAGCTGCGGGCCACGGGCATGCCGCTCGGCCTGATGCCGGGCATGTCGTATGAGGAGCGCGAGACGATTCTGGCCCCCGGCGATAGCGTCCTCTTCTACAGCGACGGACTGGTCGAGGCGCACAATCCGGCGAGCGAGATGTTCGGGTTCCCGCGCCTGATGACACTGATGTCGGACTGGACGGATACGACGCCGCTGATCGAGCGCATGCTGAACGAGCTGGCATCCTTCACCGGCGCTGGCTGGGAACAGGAAGACGATGTGACCCTCGTAGCGCTCCAGCGCGAAAAACTGGCCTGCGCGCCCGTAAGCCTGCCCGACGAGGAGGCCAGCGACGACGGCTGGCAGTCGCTGACAGCCTTCCAGACCCCCAGCGCGCCCGGCGCCGAGCGCGAGGTGATCGCAAAGGTCGAGACGGCGCTGGAGCCGCTGAATCTGCCACACAAGCGCATCGAGCAGCTCAAGACCGCCGTCGCCGAAGCCACTATGAACGCCATGGAGCACGGCAGCCATTACGAGCCCGATCGCCCGGTTGACATTGTGGTGCGAGCCAATCCTGCCGCCGTCTCGATCCGCATCCGCGATACCGGCGGCGACCAGGAGATTCCTGAGGCGCACACCCCCGATATCGAGGCGAAGCTGGCCGAGCTTCAGACGCCGCGGGGCTGGGGACTCTTCCTCATCAAGAGCCTCGTGGACGACATGCGCGTGACGAGCGATGGCGTCTATCACACCGTCGAACTGATTATCAACCGGGAGGGCGAACACCATGCCAGCCAGAATCTTTGATGCGCATGTGCGCCAGCGCCAGCCCCGTGTGGCCGTGATCGATCTGGAGGGCGAGATCAACGCCTTTGCCGAAGCGACCCTCAGCGCCGCCTACGCCGAGGCAGAGCTGCACCAGCCAAAAGCGGTTCTGCTCAACTTCAGCCAGGTCGATTACATCAACAGCACGGGCATCGCGCTGATCGTGACACTGCTGGCCAAGGCGCGCAAGGCGCACATCAACCTGCTTACCTGCGGACTCAGCGAACATTACGTCGAGATCTTCAATATCACGCGACTGGCCGACTTCATGTCGGTCTACCCCGACGAGGCGACTGCGCTCTCCGCTCCGGCGGCAGAGGCGGAGGCCTGAGCAACACACACACTGTCCTACCTGAGAGGGAGAGCCAGAGGAGAGCCATCATGGCAGACACCGCGATCACGATGACAGTGCGCAGGGTGGATGCGCAGATCAGTATCATCGACATCACTGGCGACATCACGGCGTTCGCTGAGCCAGAGTTGATGCGCGCGTATGCTGAAGCCACCGAGCCAGCCGCGCGCGCCGTCGTCCTGAACTTCACCGGCCTTCAGTACATGAACAGTAGCGGTATTGGGCTGATCGTCACGCTGCTGATCCGCATGAATCGTCTGAAGCAGCGGCTGCTGGCCTATGGTCTAAGCCAGCACTACGCGCACATCTTTGAGCTGACCCGCCTGAATGAAGCGATTGGCGTCTATCCCACCGAGATCGCCGCAGTCGCGGCGGCGGCGCGGGAACGCTAGCGATGCGTGAGCCACTGCGCTGGCCCAGAGCTGGCGGAAAAAGGAGCAATGGAAATGTCCTCTCCACTTGATCCCAACGGCGTTCCGACTCCCGCGACGGCGGTCTCTGAGCCGCAGCTCGTCTCCTCAGACGCCCCGGACGCTGAGCCGATGGTCGTGCAGCCCGACGGCCCGCGCGACGCCCCCAACTGGGCGCGTCAAAGCTCGAACCTGAAGGTATCGGCCGCTCCTGGTAATCAGGTCAACAACGTGGATGGCCGCAGCGCGGTCGGGCCGCTGCAAGGCTTCGGCAAGATGTGGCAGAAAACCTATCGGCTGCGGCTCATCGGCAGCCCGGCGACGCCCACCGAAGTGATCGCGGCGTGGAAGGAGAACTTCCCGAAGTTCTGGCCGCGCGGCAATCGCTTCTACGTGCCGCTGACGGGGATCGCGCCAGGCGAGGTCGCCATGCTGACGGTGCGGCCAGGTGGCATGCCGCTCTCCACCGGCGTGCTGGTGCTCTACGCGGACGATGAATCCTTCACGCTGATGACGCCGCAGGGCCACATGTTCGCTGGCTGGATTACCTTCAGCGCATTCGCGCAGGACGACACCACGGTCGCGCAAGCTCAGGTGCTGATGCGCGCCAACGACCCGATCTACGAAATCGGGCTGACGATGGGTGGCCACCGCGCCGAGGACAAGTTCTGGAAGCAGACGCTCACAGCGGTTGGCTCCTACTTCAGTATCACCAACCAGCCCGTCTCGACCGATGTGGTCTGCGTCGATCCACGGCTGCGCTGGTCCTACGCGGGCAACATCTTCCAGAACGCCGCCATCCGCACGACGCTGCTGGGACCGACCCGCTGGTTCCGCAAGGCATAGCCGCTCGCCAGCCTCCATCACAGTGATAGGTCATGAGGTATGTCCACTTCTGCGCGCTCATATGACGCCGCAGTCATTGGCGGCGGGCCAAACGGTCTCGCCGCCGCCATCACGCTCGCTCGCAAAGGGTACTCGGTGGTGGTCTATGAGGCCACCGCCGAGATTGGTGGTGGGTGCCGCTCCAAGGAGCTGACGCTGCCGGGATTCACCCACGATGTCTGCGCCGCCATTCACCCCTACGGCGTCGCCTCTCCCTTCTTCCAGACGCTGCCGCTGGAGCGCTACGGCGTGGAGTGGGTACACGCGCCCGCCGCGCTGGCGCATCCACTGCCCGACGGACGTGTCGCCACGCTGGAGCGCTCGCCCGAGGCGCTGAACCCCTCGGTCGGGGCCGACGCCGAGGCCTGGCGTCGACTCTTCGCGCCGGGTGTGCGGCACTGGCAGGAGATTCTGGATGGCACGCTCGGACCACTGCGGCCGTGGCATCAGATGCAGCGCCCGCTCCCATCGCTGCGCCTGCTGCGTTTCGGCGCGTATGCTCTGCAATCCGCCGAGCAGGTGGCCGAGCGAGTCTTTCAGGGCGATCTGGCGCGCGCGCTCTTTGGCGGCATCGCGGCGCATTCTATGCTGCCGCTCGACCAGCCGCCCACCGCCGTCGCGGCGCTGCTGATGGCGACGCTGGGGCATGTCGTCGGCTGGCCAATGGCGCGCGGCGGCTCACAGCGCCTGGTAGATGCGCTGGCCGCCTACCTGCGCGACCTCGGCGGTGAGATCGTCACCGACGCGCCCATCACCTCGCTAGATGAGCTGCCACCCGCCACCGCCATCCTGGCCGATGTGACACCGCGCCAACTGCTCCAGATCGCCGGAGATCGGCTCCCGACTGGGTATCGCGCGCAGTTGCAGCGCTATCGCTATGGCCCCGGCGTCTTCAAGCTCGACCTCGCGCTGGATGGCCCGATCCCCTGGGCCAACCCGGAGTGTGCGCGCGCGGCGACGGTGCATCTCGGTGGCTTGCTGCCAGAGATCGCCGCTTCGGAGCGCGCGGTGTGGGCAGGGACGACCGAGGAGCGCCCCTTTACCCTGCTGGCCCAGCAGAGTCTCTTCGATGCCTCACGCGCGCCTGCTGGACGCCACACCGTCTGGGCGTATTGCCATGTGCCAGCGGGATCGGACGTGGACATGACCGAGCGCATCGAGCGGCAGATCGAACGCTTCGCGCCGGGCTTCCGCGACTGCATCCTGGCGCGCCACAGCTTCACCGCGCCGCAGATGCAGGCGTACAACCAGAACTACATCGGTGGCGACATCAATGGCGGCGTGCAGGATCTGCTCCAGCTCTTCACGCGCCCCGCCGTCACGCTCAACATCTCAAATCCCTACGCGACGCCGATGGACGGCCTGTATTTCTGCTCGTCGTCCACGCCTCCGGGTGGTGGTGTGCATGGCATGTGCGGCTATTTCGCGGCCAGCGCGGCGATGCGCTACCTCAAGCGGAGTATGGGCGGAGAATCCCAGCGGCGGGCAAGCGCGCCCACGCTGAGCGCCTCATCGCCAGGCGCGTTGGAGGCAGCGGAGACGCCTGACCGGCTCACAATCGAGGAGCCAGCCACATGACGATGCCCAAGCATCTGGGATGGATGGGGTGGCTAGTGGCGGCGCTGTGCGTCGTGGGACTCGTGATCTCGTCGGCGAATTTTCTGCGGGTCGGCGCTTCCATCGACTCCGGAATCGCCCTGAACATCGCGTTTCTCGCGTTTCCGCTCGTAGGTGCGGTCATC